>JBBIVH010000073.1:0-7610 GCA_037439805.1 Acidobacteriaceae bacterium | reverse complement strand
CAGATCTGGGAAATGCGCGGACTGAATTCTCTCTCGGCTTCAGGCCGCTGCCACTGCGATTCCAATCGACTCCGCAATCCGCGACGCCAGGAGGTCAATCTCCGTATCGCCTTCCGGCACAATCGATGTGCGCCGCTCCGCTGCCTGAAAGCGCCTCTCCACCTTGTGCGCCCGCGGGTCCGGCAGGCCCAGACGGCGATCCTTCCGGTTCTTCCGCCGATTTTCTCTCTTGTTCAGCCGCTCGTTCTGCCTCGCTTCCGTCTCAATCGCATGGATCTCCGCAGTTTCTTCTTGCGCAGCTCCAACCTCCACGGCCACCTCTGTCGTCTCCACCCCATCGGTCAGCAGCTTGTTCAGGATTGGCAGATTCGCACGCTGCGACTCCACAAAATCCACCCCCCCTACCGTCAAAGTAAAGTCCGAGTTATCCGCCTTCGTGATAAATCCCTTCCTTTCGAGATACCACGTCGTAAAGTCCAGGTAGTCCCGCGGAAAGCCCATCTGGGCCTCAATCTCCGCCAACGGAACCTCAGGCGCATACGGATTGGCGCGCCGCCGGTAATACAGCACCGCCAGAAGGCACAGCCGCCGGTTCAGCTCGCCGTCCAGGTTGTCCATAAAGTCGATCGAGATCGACATCGGCACCGGCCGCCGCGCGTGCTGCTTCCGCTTCGCGTCATACTCCGCACGCCGGCCTGGGTCCGACAGCACATCGTACGCCGACTTCAGTTCGTTGAACTTGTCCACATCGCCGGACTTGGGATTGTCCGGGTGATAACGCCCTGCGAGAAACCGGTACACACGATGAATCGTGTCGTGATCTGCATGGGGGCTGATCTGCAGAAACTCGTAATAGTTTGCTTCGCTCATAGGCTTTGTCGTTCCTCACATCTTGCAGGGCGCCGACCCGCACTGCTCTTGTTGAGTATTGAAGCACTGAACCCCTGTGAATTACATCCTCCTTGCGTAACCGTTCAGTGGTAACCGCGGTGGCACTTTGGTGGGCCGGGACCCTACCCTCGTGTGCGCTCGTTGGTAACCCTGTCCTCCACAACTTCCTTACCGCAATCCCACCATCCCCCTCACAGATTCCATCAGCTTCGCCGCGTCATAGCCCACCCCATCTTTGAAGACCGTCTCCACCTTCTCCACGTTTTCAACCTTCTCCGCCGGGTTCCCGCCCAGCACCACCAGGTCTGCATCCTTCCCCGCCGCAATCGACCCGATGCTCGCTTCCTTGCCCAGGTACGTCGCACCGTTCAGCGTTGCAATCCGAATCGCCTCCACCGGCGTGAATCCCGCCTCCACCAGCAGCTCCAGATTGCGCTGGTCGCCAAATCCCGGCAGCACCGCCCCGTACGCAGTCGGATCGCAACCCGCCATCAGCAGCCCGCCCGCCGCCACAAACTCCCGCTCAAACTGCATCTCCTTCTTCATCAGCACCGGCCAGTCCGACTTCGCAGCTCGCTCCTGAATCATCGACCGCGTCGTCAGCACGCCCGACCACACCGCCGGCGCCATCGAGTCCCGCTCCCGCAGCATGAACGCCATCGGCGGATGACCCGGTTCCAGGCTCTCCAGCACCGCCAGCGTCGAGGTCACCGCCACATGGCGCTGCACCAGCGTGTGAATCATCGTCGTCACCGGCACGCTGTCCATCGCCACATGCTCGGCCATGTACTCCTCTGCATTCGCCGGGCACTCACCCTCCTTGCGTCCCGGCGTGAACTCCGTGTCCACCGCGATCCCGTGCTCCAGGTCATCAATGCCCATATCCGCCGCTTCGGTGAATCCCACCGAGCACAGGTGCCCCGTAATCTTCTCGCCCCGCGCATGCACCTCAGCAATCGCGGCCTTCAGCTCGTCAGGGGAAATGTGCATATATGCCTTCCACGACGTCGCTCCCTGGCTCACCCAGTAGTCCACCATCGTGCGCGCATCTTCCGGCCCCGTCAGAATGTGCATCTGCGGAATCAGTGGCGGATTGCCCTCCAGATACGGTCCCGTTACATCCAGCTTCGGCCCCGGCGCCTTCCCCGCATCAATGTCCTTCTTGATGTTCAGGTCTGTATACGGCGCAATGCTCCCCGTCGTGCGCGCCGTCGTCACACCCGCCACTAGGTAGAGCCGCGGCGCCGTGTCCACCAACTCCCCGCCCACCAACCCCCGCAGGGCGCTGTTCCCCGGCTCGCTGTAGAACAGGTGCTCGTGCATTCCCACCAGCCCCGGTATCACCGTCTTGCCCGTCAGGTCCAGCACCTTCGCGCCCGCTGGCATCGCCCCGCCCGCGCTCGCCCTCTCCACCGCGGCAATCTTCCCGTGGTCCACCACAATGCGCATATCCGCCTGCGGCGTCGAACCTGTCCCGTCAATCAACGTCACGTGATCCAGCACCACAACCGGCGCATCCTCCTGGATATACGGAGCCAGCGGCGACGCCGGCATCTGCGCCTGCGCCACGGAAACAAAACCAGAAGCCAGACCCAGGGCTGACGACAGCCCAATACGCAGAATGCGCTTTTGCACGGCAGCAACCGCCTGTGGGGAACGGGGATGAGACAGCCCGGCCAGTGTGCGACGACCGGAACCTCGAAGTCAATCAGGAAAACAACCCTCCCGCCCGCTATACTCACCCCTGTAGGGCACAGCCGCTCCCTCCACCGCGGCGCGCCTGCAAGGAGATTGCAGTTTTGCCGTTGAGCCGCCGCCGCTTCATCCAGTCCCTTTCGAGGACCGCGCTCGTCCTCACCCTCGAAGATGTCCTCGGCCTCGCCCGTCCGCTCCTCGGCCAGGACTCCCAGCCCAAAGTCAAAGGCAGCGCCCGCCAGGCCTATGAGGCCGTCGCCCGCCCCGCGCCCAAAGGCGCGCCCTCGCCCGTCACCGGCACGCCCCTCGGCGTCCAGTTCGTCGATGTCGCCAAGCAAGCCGGCCTCCACATCGAAACCATCTTCGGCGGCGAGCACCGCAACAAGTACCTGCTCGAAACCACCGGCTGCGGCGTCGCCTTCTTTGACTATGACCAGGACGACTGGCTCGACATCTTCCTCGTCAACGGCTGGCGTCTTGAAGGCTTCCCCAAAGGCCAGGAGCCCGTCTGCCATCTCTTCAAAAACAACCGCGACGGCACATTCACCGACGTCACCCTCAAGGCCGGCCTCGCCCGCTCCGGCTGGGGACAGGCTTGCTGCGTCGGCGACTACAACAACGACGGCTGGAACGATCTCTTCGTCAGCTACTACGGCCAGAACGCGCTCTTCCGCAACAACGGAAACGGCACATTCACTGACGTCACCAAAGAAGCCGGCCTCCTGCAAGACCGCCTCCGCTGGAACTCCGGCTGCTCCTTCCTCGACTACGACAAGGACGGCCGCCTCGACCTCTTCGTCGGCAACTACATCGACCTCGACCTCAAAACCACCCCGCTGCCTGAAGACGCCAACTGCACCTACAAGGGCATCATCGTCGCCTGCGGACCCCCGGGACTCGAAGGCGGCAAGAACCTCCTCTACCACAACAACGGCGACGGTACTTTCACCGATGTCAGCGAGAAAGCCGGCCTCTGGGGCACCCTCGGCACCTACGCCCTCAGTTGCGCCGCCGCCGACCTCGACGGCGCCGGCTACCCCAACATCTACGTCGCCAACGACTCCACCTCCGCCACCTACTACGTCAACCAGAAAGACGGCACCTTCAAAGACCAGGCCATCGAAGCCGGCGTCGCCTACTCGCCCGACGGCAAACCCCAAGCCGGCATGGGCGTCTCCATCGGCGACTACAACCGCGACGGCCTCCCCGACATCGTCAAAACCAACTTCGCCGGCGACACCGACTCCCTATTTATGAATCTCGGCGACGGCTCCTTCGACGACCGCACCTACCAGGCCGGCCTCGGCATCAACACCCGCCTCCTCGGCTGGGGCGTCAGCTTCATCGACATCGACAACGACGGCTGGCTCGACATCCTCGTCTCCAACGGCCACGTCTACCCCGAAGTCGATGGCACCCAGGTCGACGCCTCTTACGCCGAGCGCAAATATCTCTACCGCAATCTCCGCAACGGCCAGTTTGAAGATGTCAGCATGATTGGCGGCCCCGGCATCATCACCGACGCCAAGGCCCGCGGCTTCGCCATCGGCGACTACGACAACGACGGCGACCTCGACGCCGTCGTCAACTGCGTCAACGCCGTCCCTCAGCTTCTCCGCTGCGACCAATCCGTCCAGCGCAACTGGATCAAGATCCGTCTCGTCGGCGTGAAATCCAACCGCACCGGCATCGGCGCCAAAATCAAGGTCGTCGCCCAGACCGGCACGCCCGTCCTCACCGCCAAGTCCGGCTCGCCCCTTACGCAAATCGAAGAAGTCCGCTCCTGCAACGGCTACTTCTCCGCAAGCGATCTCCGCATCCACTTCGGCCTCGCCGACGCCAAAAAAGCCGACCTCGTCGAAGTCCGCTGGCCCTCCGGCACCATCGACACCCTCCACGACCTCGACGCCAACCGCCTCTACGTCCTCCAGGAAGGCGGCAAGATCCTCAAGAACGAAGCCCTCACCGGCCTCCTCAAGCGCAGCTAACCCGCCGAGGATCGCACGCACCCAACCACGCTGCCCGCGCACAAGAGGGGTCTCTGGTCGTGAACCACCCGCCTCGATCCGGCCCTACATCCCCTGCAGCAGCTTCAACAGCCGTGCAAAGCCCTCCTCGCGCGCCGTCTTGTTTGCCGGATTCGTATTGCCCGGGTCCTCGCCCGCGCGCATGAACCCATGCCCCGCGCCATCGTAGGTCACCGGCTCATACTTCTTGCCCGCCGCCTTCATCGCCGCCGTCGTGCCCGGCACCGTCGCCCCGATGCGCGCGTCATTCCCGGCGTAGAAGCCATACACCGGCGCTGTGATGCTTGAAACGTCCGCCGGCCCCGGCCCATAGAATACGAACGCTGCTGACAGGTCCTTGCGATGCGCCGCGAACGCGAACGACTTGCCGCCGCCCCAGCAGAAGCCCACCACCGCCAGCTTCCCATTCGCCGCCGGCAGATGCTTGCCGTAGTCCGCCGCTGCATCCAGATCCGCCATCACGCCATCCGCATCCAGTCCCGACACGGCCTTCACCGTTGCATCCTGGCTCGCGAACTCGCTTGACCCGCCGCCGTTCGGCCCGTAGCCGCTCAGCAGGTCCGGCGCAATCACGATGTACCCCTGCGCGGCCAGCTCGTCCGCCATCTCTTTCGCCCAGTCGCTCAGGCCAAAGATCTCGTGAATCAGAATCACCACCGGCGCCTTGTCTTTCACCTCGGGATACACCACAAAAGCCTGCACTGTGCGGCTCCCGTGTTTCAGCGGAACATACTCGCGATGACGCGGCGAGGCTTCCAGCCGGGCTTTAGCCCAATCCTGCGCGTGCAGTTGTGGACAGGCAAGGCATCCCATCAGGATGCCCGCGACGAGGGGAAGAACGCGAAGCGCCGTCGATTTCATGGCACGAGTCTAGTTTGCTCAAAGCGGGCGTGGCAAGCGCCCTTTTGCCACGGCTCCCGCGGTTGCCGCGCCTCCCACGCTCGCAGGGAGCCCCTGTCCAAATTCTTGTCCAACCGCTTCACTTGCGGGTGATAACCATCATTGCCCCACATTCCCATCGGCGCTACGTCTACTAGATACAGGGGGTGAGCCATGAAAACAACCCTGAGCGTCATCAAGGCAGACATCGGCTCCATCGGGGGACACGTCGCTCCATCCCAGCTCCTCCTGGCCACGGTCAAGGCGTACATCGCCGAGCGCGCTCCCAGGCTGCTGCTGGACTACTCCATCAGTCACACCGGCGATGACATCGCCATCCTCATGACCCACACACGCGGAGAAGACGATCCGCAGATTCATCAGCTCGCGTGGGACGCCTTTCGCGCCGGCACAGACACCGCACGCGCACAGGGCCTCTACGGCGCAGGACAGGACCTGCTCAAAGACGCCTTCTCCGGCAACGTCAAAGGCATGGGCCCCGCCGTCGCTGAGATGGAATTCGACGAGCGCGCCGCCGAGCCCTTCCTCTTCTTCGCCGCGGACAAGACTGACCCCGGCGCCTATAACCTGCCGCTCTATCTCGCCTTCATCGATCCCATGAACACGCCGGGACTCATCCTCTCGCCCAAAATCGCCAAAGGCTACCGCTTCATCATCATGGACGTCGGCTACACCGAGGGCGATCGCATCATCGAACTCAACGCGCCCGAAGACCTCTATGACATCGCCGCGCTCCTGCGCGATCCCGAACGCTACGTCGTCGAGTCCGTCTGGTCCCGCGCCACCGGCGAACAGGCCGTCTCCGTCGCCACCTCGCGACTCCACAACATCGCGGGCAAGTACACCGGCAAAGACGACCCCGTCATGCTCGTCCGCGCGCAAATGAACTTCCCGGCCACCGGCGAAATCCTCGCTCCCTTTGCCCACGGCCACTTCGTCGGCGGCGGCATGCGCGGCTCCCATCAGGTGCCGCTGATGCCCGTCACGCTCAACAGCGGCATCAGCTACTTCGATGGCCCTCCCATCGTCAGTTGCGCCGGCTACTGCGTCCGCCAGGGCAAGCTCACTGAGCCCGTGGACAACTTCGCGCATCCCTTCTGGGACACCGTCCGTCATCGCGTCGCTGAAAAGACCATGGAGATGCGCCGTCAGGGCTTCTTCGGCACCGCCATGCTGCCCATGTCCGAACTTGAATACACCGGCATCGCGGAAAAGCTCGCCGCCCTCGACACGCGCTTCCACGTTCGCGCAGCGCAGGAGGCCCTCGTCAAGGTCTAGCACTCTGCGCGCAGCCGCACTTCGACCGATGCAGCCCTCCCTCGCGCGGCAGGCGTCCCGGCCCGCTCCCCGGCTCGCCTGTCGCACCGGCACGCGCGCGTCTTCGTAGCCAGATTACGCACGAGGCTATGCAATTCACTACCGCTCCGGCCACTTCCGTGCGATTCTTTTAGACGCGATGACCCGAGCCATTCAGGACACCTATCCCGAGAGCCTCGCCTGGTGCTACGGCTGCGGACGCCTCAATGAACGCGGCCACCACATCCGCTCCGTCTGGGACGGCGAAGAAACCGTCGCCATCTTCACTCCAGAGCCTTGGCATATTGCCGTGCCCGGCTTCGTCTACGGCGGCGTTCTCGCCTCGCTCGTCGATTGCCACTCCACCGGCACTGCCGCGGCCGCAGCCTACCGCGCCGCCCGGCGTCCGCCCGGCTCCGAGCCCGCCTTCCGCTTCGTCACCGCCTCGCTCCAGGTCAACTACCTCAAACCCACGCCCCTCGGAGTTCCGCTCACCATCCGCGCCCGCGTCACAGAAATCAAAGACCGCAAGGTCGTCGTCGAATCCACCGTCTACGCCGAAGGCCTCGCCACTGTGACCGGTAGAGTCGTCGCCGTGCAGATCCCGGACTCCTTCGGCAAGCGCTGAACCGGCTGCCTTTCCGTCAAGCCCCGCCGCGCAAACTATTTTCTAACCCACTCATTCCACTACGCAAAAAACTTCCGCCGCTTTGCAGGTTAATTCCGCCAAACGCGCATACTAGAAACATCAGCCTGAGTTCCGCGCCCACCAGCTCGCGTCTCAGGCATTTTCATTTCCGG
>JBBIVH010000072.1:5764-12271 GCA_037439805.1 Acidobacteriaceae bacterium | reverse complement strand
CCAGCGCTTCCGCGAGCGCTACCATGAGACTCGCCTTCTCGACCTGGGCCCGCACGTCATCGAAGGCAACTTCTTTCACGGCGGCTGGTCAGAACTCGTCGGCGTAGCGTATGAGCGCCGTGTCTACGCCTTTCGCTTCAACTCCACGCCTGCACAGGATGCCGCATACATCGAGCGCATGAACGCAGCGCAGAACAACTCGCGCTTCGACCTGCTCTATGAGAACTGCGCCGACTTCGCGCGCGATTCCATGAACTTTTACTTCCCCGGCGTCTTCCACCGCAGCTTCTTCCCCGACGCCGGAATGACCACGCCGAAGCAGATTGCCTTCAAGCTCGTTCGCTACGGCCGCAAGCATCCCGACGCGGGCGTGCAGGTCTTTGAGATTCCGCAGATTCCCGGCTATCGCCGCTTGAGCCGCTCCAACAAGAGCATCTCCGAGTCGCTCATGACCACCGGATACGCAGTGCCACTCATCGCCATGAACCCCTACCTCGCGGGCGGCATCTTCGTCGATTACCTCATCCGCGGCCGCTTCCACCTCATTCCCAAACATCCTGCCGTGCTGGGCCCCATGAATCTTTCTGCATTGACATCTCCCTCTGCGCCCTCGCAGAATCTTGAGAGCGCCGATCTCCGGATGGGCAGTCCCGCTCCGGCGGAAATCAGCGCTTCCACACCGGC
The DNA here is from genome assembly GCA_037439805.1 of Acidobacteriaceae bacterium. Taxonomy (GTDB): domain Bacteria; phylum Acidobacteriota; class Terriglobia; order Terriglobales; family Acidobacteriaceae; genus Telmatobacter. The sequence continues at coordinate 11,587 of JBBIVH010000072.1, read as the reverse complement.
TCCTTCCGGCATCCGCATAAATGGGAATAGGAACGCAGATGAGTAAAGCGCCGCAAAGCCTGAAAAATCACGCCCGCTTCGACCCGCTCTTCCACTTCGTGCTCGCTGTGGTCCTGATCGCGAACACCGTCGTCGCCGTCACCTTCGTCGTGCACCGCCGCGACTTCTACGCAGCATGGTTCCTCGTGCTCTCCATCGCAGCCATGGGCGCGCTCTTCCGCCTCCGCCAATACCCGTTGAAGGTGCAGGACCGCGTCATCCGCCTGGAAGAGCGACTTCGCCTCCAGGCGCTCGCCCCCGCCGAGTGGCACGCGCAAATCTACAAGCTCACGGAAGATCAACTCATCGGACTGCGCTTTGCCAGTGACGATGAAGTGGTGGAGCTGGCCAAGCAGGCGCTCGAACACAACCTGAATCGCAAGCAAATTAAAGAGCGCATCCGCAACTGGCGCGCCGATGACTGGCGCGTTTAGCGGCCAGACATCGCCAGCAGCGTCAGAACCAGCAGCACAAGCCCCACGCCAATCGCCGTAAACCCGATTACGCGCGACAACCGGATTAGCGCGACTTCCGGGGCGCGGCCCAGCCGTTTGCCGAGCTTGCCTTCGCGCGCCAGCCTCTCATATTCCTCAGGCCGTTTCCGCTGGAACTCCTCTTCGCTTTCCACCCCCGTGAAGATCACCATGTCCATCGGGAAGCTCTCCGGACGCAGGTGCGTATTCACAAAATGAATCATGAAGATGAAGAGAATTGCCAGCAGGCCTTCCTCGCTGTGCACAATCAAAACCGCATTCAGCGCCCAGCCCGGCAGAAACCTGGCAAAGAACGGCGCAAACCACATCGCGTAGCCTGAAATCCCGATGACCACCATGCCCCAGAAGACCGCCCAGTAATCGAACTTCTCCCAGTACGCATACCGCTCAAACTTCGGCCGCGGCCCCATGCCAACAAACCAGCGGAAGTGTCCCCAAAGATCCTTCACATCCTTCCAGTTCGCCACCATCGATGTCGGTCCCCACAGGATTCCCTTTTCATGCCGGACCAGCGCGCGGTTTGCGATGTCGATGACATGAATCAGAAAAGCGATTGTCAGCGCCAGCGCGCAGAACTTGTGAAAGAACAGGATCGCCCCGAAGCCGCCCACGGTTCTCGCCAGGCCCTGCGCCCAGAAGGTGTCGCTGAAACGTAGCGGTAGCCCCGTCGCCGCTAGCCCCAGAAACGTGCTGAACAGCACAACATGCAGGTAGCGCTGCCCTGCCGTGAAGCGGACAAAATGCCTCTCTGCAACAGTCTCTGGCCCTGCATCGTTGCCCGGAATCCGTCCTGCTTCAGGCATTCCTGCCTCCATTTGCTGACTTGTTCTTCACCTGCTCCAGACGTGCGCGGACGATCCACAAGAGCGTATGAATCAGGAAGAATGTCAACACGCTCACCAGCAGGACATTCATAAATAGCCGCACAAAATAGAGCGGCATATTGGATCTCCAGTCATGTGCATTGGCGTGCGGCTGGTACTTCACAAAGCGCGCATTCGCGTCAGCGTGGCACTGACCGCAGGTGTGAACAAGGTTCGCGGGCGCAACCGGCGACTTAGGATCGGAAGCCGGCAGCACCTCGTGCGATCCGTGACAGTCCCAGCAACGCGCCGTCGGCACGTAGCCGCCGAGCAAGCTCAGTTGCGAATGGAATGTGTCGCGATAGGTAGACGCCTTGTCCGCGTGGCATGAGCCGCAAAGCGGCGCCGTGTGCGCGCGAAACGCCTCCTCTGCAGGCTGCTGGATCGCATGCGCCGTATGGCAGTCGGTGCAGACCGGTGCCTTTGCATTGCCCTTTTCCAGCGCGCGCCCATGGGCGCCGCTCGCATATTCGTCCGCTATCTTCGCGTGGCAGGTGCCGCACGTCGCTGGAATATGGGCACGGCTCGTAGGGCTCTCGGGGTTCTTGTGGCTCAGGATGTGGTGCGACCCATGACAGCTCTGGCAATTGGCAGCCACCAGCAGGCCTTCCGTGCTCAGCGCCGCGCCATGAATTGAGTCAGCATAGCTGCGGTACACATTCGACAGATGATGATCCTTCGCAATCCGGTCGTTCCCGTGGCAGGCGCCGCAGGTGCGCGGAATATTCAACGGGTACACCGCGGAGCGAGGATTGGTCTTGGCCACTATCGCGTGCGCATTGCCGTGACAACTGGTGCATGGATGCTCGCTGGCAGAAGCATGAACGCTGCCCGCAAGCTCAGACTGTGCGTCCGCGTGGCACTTCTCGCATTTCACCGCCGCAATCTTCTCCGGATGCGGATACTCCCGTATGTCGCTGTGGCAGTCATTGCACTTCAGGCCGCCGTGGATGCTGGCGCTGAAGACCTTTCCGTCCACGGCAATGCTGTGCCCCGCGGCATCCTGCATCGAACTGTCGCCATGACAGCTCAGGCAGTCCGTCTGCCCATGCACCGTAGAAGAGAGGCAGACAAGCTGAAGCAAAGCTGCGGTAAGAAGATATGCGCTGATCCGCGCTCTCCGGTAAAGTCGAAGCCGGTTGAAGTCAAACAATCCAAGCTCCTCTGCAAATCGAACTGCACTGCCGTGCGATACGCGTCCAAATAATCTGGCCAACATCCGCACACTTGAAGAAATACCCGTCTGGATTCAGGCGCAGTGATAGTTGTCACAAGCGGATGTGAATGTCCGATGCGCCTCCTCAAAACGGTGTGACGTATCCCACATCGTCGTTTCTTCACTCAGTACAGAAATGCCCGTCAACCCCGCTCTGGGAGCGGTCATCGACGACTCACAGACTGGTGAAATTCATGTGATACCGTAAGGATTGGAGTAAGAAAAAGAAGAATGTCTTCCATCACGTCGTTTATCAAGCACCACTATCGCCACTTCAACGCAGCGGCGCTGGTTGACGCGGCGCAGGGCTACTGCGACCTGCTCGCCTCCGGCGGCAAGATGTTCGTCACCATCGGCGGCGCCATGAGCACTGCCGAGCTCGGCCTTTCCCTCGCCGAGATGATCCGGCAGGACAAGATTCACGGCATCAGCTGCACCGGCGCCAACCTCGAAGAGGATGTCTTCAACCTCGTCGCGCACGACTTCTACGAGCGCGTTCCCCACTATCGCGATCTCACGCCCGCCGACGAAGCCGCGCTCCTCTCGCGCCACATGAATCGCGTCACCGACACCTGCATCCCCGAGATGGAAGCGATGCGGCGCATCGAAAACGAAATCCTCGACGAGTGGGTCCGCGCCGACAAAGCTGGCGAGCGCTACTTCCCGCACCAGTTCTTCTACAAGATTCTGCTCTCCGGCAAGCTCGAAAAGTCTTATCAGATTGACCCAAAGAACAGTTGGCTTCTCGCCGCCGCGCAGAAGAACCTGCCGATCTTCGTCCCCGGATGGGAGGACTCCACCCTCGGCAATATGTACTCAGGCCACTGCATCACCGGCGACGTGAAGAATGTGCACACCGTCCGCACCGGCATCGAGTACATGATGGAACTCGCAGAGTGGTACACGAACCTCACCGCAAAGACGCCTCTCGGCTTCTTCCAGATTGCAGGCGGCATCGCCGGCGACTTTCCGATCTGTGTCGTTCCGATGCTCCACCAGGACCTGCAGCGCAACAACGTGCCGCTCTGGGCCTACTTCTGCCAGATCTCGGACTCGACTACCAGCTACGGTTCCTATTCCGGCGCCGTGCCCAACGAAAAAATCACCTGGGGCAAGCTCGGCGAGAAGACGCCGAAGTTCATCATCGAGAGTGACGCTTCGATCGTCGCCCCGCTCGTCTTCGCCTACGTCCTCGGCTGGTAATCCCGCGCTGCAGGCGCTGTTAAAGCAATGAAGGGCAGGGCCGTGGCCCTGCCCTTCTCCGCCTTCCAGCCTGCGGTTTTGCCTCCGCGAGCCTTTTCACAGCAGTTACTTATCTGGCATCACCACAAAAGGCCCGGACATCTCGCTTCCTCCGTCCAGCACCGTTTGTCCCATCGCCGGCGGAAACCCAAGGTCCCACACCGGCAACGGAAGCTCCGGCATCGGCTTGGCCTGGAAGAGCCGCTTGCACTGGCGGGCCGTCCACCGCGCCCATGCTTTCGACTTCTTGCGTCGCGCGCTGTCCGTCGAGATGCCCGTGCCCGCATACATCTGACGGTACAGCTTCGAGAGAAAGATAAATGCAATTCTGGCGCTCAGGTTCGGAGTGCACGATGACCGGCTCCAGATTGCGCTCCAGTCATAGAACCTGTCCCACACCTTCTGCGTGCGCTCGCGAATCTCATCCGAACTCATCGTTGGATGCGGGGTGAACATCTTGGGACGAACTTCGATCGGAATCAACCAGTACCGCGTAATCGGCACATCGCCCACCATCGTCGGATGTGTGGACTGCTCCTTTTCCCATCGCCCAAAGTCCACCGTGCCGGGAAACGGGGTCATCATCACGAACTGGGCAAAGGTCACGCCTGCCTTCAGTGCCATATTCACCGTCGCATCGAAGGTCGACGGCCGGTCTGTCGGCAGCCCGAAGATGAACGAGCCCAGCACGTGTACGCCATGCTGGCGGAAGGTCTGCAGTTGCTTCGCCAGCGCCTCGCCCGAGTAGTTCCAGTCCTTGTAGACTGCCTTCAACCCTTCCGGAGTGACCGCTTCAACGCCCACCAGCGCGCCTTTGATATTTGCCTTGCGCATGGCGTCCAGATAGGTGCCGTCTTCACCCGCTTCCATCGTGATCTGGGTGAAGAAAACCATGTCCTTCGGCAGCTTGGCCAGCTCTTCCATCAGCAGGAAGCGCTCCCTGCGGATCGCCGTCAACTCTTCCAGCTTGGCCAGATTGTTCTGGTCTTTGGCCTGCCGCAGGTCAGTCAAGGTGACTGGGTAGAAGTTGTCGTCTGCCAGCGCAATAAACCGAAAACCAAGCCGCCGCAGACTCACGATCTCGTCGATTACCCGCTGGTGGCTGCGTTGCCGTGGCTTTTGTCCGTCGGTGCGCCACACGCTGCAAAAGGAACAGTGCTTCGGGCACCCGCGGATCGTCTGCACGGAAGCCCACATATACTTCGTGGGGTCCATCAGATCCCAGCGTGCCGCCAGAAACTCGCTGCCTTCAATGCGCCCGCCCTCGTAGACTCTGGCGGGATTACCGGCTATGAAGTCCTTGACGACCCGGCCCCAGGCAAGGTCCCCATCGCCCTTCACCACCGCGTGGCCTTCCCCGCGCTCCAGCGCCTCCTCAGGGAACAGCGTGGCGTGAATGCCTCCGTACACAACCCAGGCGCCGCGGCTGCGCGCCATCCTTCCCACCTGATAGCCGCGCAGTGCGTTGCCGGTGTGCACGCTGATTCCGACAATGTCTCCCGGATGAATCGTCTCCGGATCAATTTGCTCCAGCGACTCATCGACAAGGATGGGATCTCCCGCGTCACGCGGAGTTGCCGCTGCGAGGACAAAGAGCCAGCGCGGCGTAATCACGGCTGTGCCGAACGAGTTGTCACTTGGATTGACCAGATGGATGCGCATCGATTCGTGCCTTTCCTCGCGTGCGCGCAGCTCTGTTCGCCTGCGCATCACTCTTGAATTTCGTCTGAAATTGGACGAATCGATTCAGGGAAGCCGCGCGTATGGTTTGGCAATGAAGATTCTCCCAATGTGAATAGCCCACCCATCATACGCTTCGCTCGCACTGGTACGGGAGAAAAACGATCGCATTCGGAGAAATACCGGCGTGAATCCAGTCCGCGTCAAGACTCGGGAGTCAGACCGTCAGGTTGGGTTCTTCCAGCGGAATCGGCACCTGCTCCACAATCTCCAGCCCGAAGCCTTCCAG
>JBBIVH010000072.1:0-5664 GCA_037439805.1 Acidobacteriaceae bacterium | reverse complement strand
CCCGCAGCAGGGCCAAGGTGGACCGCCGGGCAGCCGGGGCACAGGTCACCACGCACCAGGGCAACGTGGCTCTCGCCGCCATTCACCTCACTGCGGTAGGCGATCATGCGGAACTCGCCGTACCTGGTCTGAATGCGGCTCTCGCCCGCGCGCACAATGTAGCGCTCGTGGCGCAAGCGGTAGCGAATCAGCTCGGCAACCGTCAGCATCTTCAAGCCGTGCTGCTCGCAGAAGCTTTTCAGGTCCGGCACGCGCGCCATGGTGCCGTCCTCGTTCATGATCTCGCAGATTACGCCCGAAGGATTCAGGCCAGCCATCCGCGCCAGGTCCACCGAGGCTTCTGTCTGCCCGGCGCGCACCAGCACCCCGCCCTTGCGTGCGCGTAGCGGAAAGATGTGTCCCGGCCGCGCCAGATCGCTCGCCGTCGCATCCGGTGCAATCGCCGTGCGGATGGTGTGCGCCCGGTCCGCGGCCGAGATCCCTGTCGTCACGCCCTCCCGCGCCTCAATTGTCTCCGTAAACGCCGTGCCAAACCGCGACGAGTTCTGCTGCGTCATCGGCATCAGCCGCAGAAGGTCGGCACGTTCCTCGGTCAACGTCAGGCAGATGAGGCCGCGTCCGAATCGCGCCATGAAGTTGATTGCCTCCGGCGACACATGCTCCGCGGCGAGCGTCAGATCGCCCTCGTTTTCGCGATCTTCATCATCCACCACGACAACCATGCGCCCGGCGCGAATCTCAGCCAGCGCTCCGGGCACGTCCGTAAAAGGAAGCTCCATTATGCGTACAGGTTCGGGCATCACAGTGCTCTTATTCTCGCGCATGGTTACTCTAAACAGCAAAAGCGCCACCCGAAGGCGGCGCTTTTTGATTTACCAGGGAGGAGAATGATCGTGAAACCTACAACGTCGATTCGATCTCGAATCCCCAAGCCTCGAGAAGCGCCTCAGGGATATACTTTGAGTTCTTGTTCCGGCGCGCCCACTCACGCAGGCGAGTTGACCGGATGTACTGGTCCGGGCTGAGCTTGAACTCCTTGACGATCTGCTCAAAGGAGGTCACGGTGGGCACTACCGGGCCGATGGGCTCCGGCTTGCCCCAGTTCGGATTTCCACGACGCTTTGCCATTGGTGTGCAATCCTTGATTGAAAGGGTTTTCTTGGTCATTCGCCCTTGGTCACAGAGGGGGGAATCCAATTCGACCGAAGGAAAATTACTCTTCTATTTTAGGTATTTTTTCTTCGAAAATCAATAGCTGGACGACGCTTTTTATGAGAACATTTTCAGACAGTTTGCCGCAAGTCTTCTCCCCGTACTCTTCTGATTCCAAGACGGTTGCCAGGCACCACTCCCGCTCCATGTTTCCCGTTTTCCACACTTTGATATGACAAATTCACGCGCTTGCCTCCTTCATTTACCCGATACTTTTATGTCAACAAAGTCATTGTCTTGGGTTCTGGCCTTCTCCCTGCTCGCGTTAGCCTCCCGCGCAGCCGGTGCAGTCGAGCTCAAGGTCAGCCGTGACGCCCTTGAGCGTACCCTCCAGCGCCAGCTTTTCGGCGGACCGGATGGTCGGTATTACCTCAAGGGCCGTGCCGGTTCTGCCTGCTCGGTCTACGCCGAAGATGCCCATCTTCGCTTTGAGCAGGACCGCATCATCGTCCAGGTGAAGACGCATGCGCGTATGGGCAAGTCGGTGGGCTCAGCCTGCCTCGGACTCTCTCTTGCGCCCTTGGCCGAGGTCGCGGTTGAGCCTTATGGCGAAGGCGAGACCATCGGGTTCCGCAACGCCCAGTTAGTCAAAGTCAGCAACCAGAAGGAACTCAACTTCCTGCTCTCGCCGTTCCTCAGCCGTCAGATTCCCAAAGGAATGCAGGTGGACGCAGCCAGTCTGTTGCGTCAGGCCCTCAACGGCTCCACCGCATCCTCCGGCTATAACGTCACGCTCGAACGACTCAAGATTCACTCCCTCCAGATTGAAGGCGAGAATCTGGTCGTTGATGCCGACGGAGAGCTGAGTGTGCGTTAGGGCGCGAATGTGACCTGCGAAGGTGGGCGTGCAGCATCTGCATGTATGCTTCCACCATGAAGACTCTGCTTCGCACGCTGCTTTCTCTGGCGCTGATTGTGTGGCTCGGCGCAGAGATTTTCTTCCCCGTCGTTGCCGCCATCACCTTCGGCACGTTGCAGCCGGACACGCACACGGCCGGCACCATCGTTGGCCAGCTTCTGCGTATCCTGCACGGCATGGGCCTCGTTTCTGGCTTCATCGCTCTGGCTCTGCTGGCGTTGGCTCCGGCGTGGAACATCTACAAGCAGGGTTCTGTGCTGGCGCCCATGGTTTTGCTGGTGCTCATGCTCAGCCTTACTGCCTATTCGCAATACGGCATCATTCCCGCCATGGAACGCGACCGCGTAGCGGCCGGAGGATCGATTGGTGCAGCCGAGCCCGATAATTCGTACCGGAGCCATTTCAACCGGCTCCATCGCCGCAGCGAACACGTAGAAGAAGCGATCCTGCTGATGGGCCTCGTCACGGTGGCGCTAGTAGCTCGCGCAGAAACCACGCGCGCGTGAGTTCGGCAGCCCGCCTCGCCGCTGACCGTAGTCCAGCCACAATCGCAGCAGTCGTCCAAATTGGATGGCCCCTCTGCACGCAGCAGAGAGGCCATCTTTGTGATGCACGATGAGTGAGCGTTTAGCGGCCGCCGTCGTCTCCGCCGAAGTCGAACATGCCGAACAGATCGCCAATGGCCGGTCCATTGGTCGGCACATAGGGATTGTTCCAACTCGTCTTTGGGTTGGGCAGGTTGTCGCGGCTGCGACCGGTCAGTGGCTGCAGATCCCAGTTTCTCTCAATGAACTTAAGCAGAGAAACGTGGTCGGTGTAGGCGTGCGAGATGTGGCCGGGGCGGGTATGCGCCGAAACCACGATCAGCGGCACGCGGGTACCGTCGCCGAAGAAGTCCACGGGCTGCACGTAGCCGGAGTCATAGTAGCCGCCGCCTTCGTCAAAGGTGATGAAGATCGCTGTGCTCTCCCACAGCTCGCGGTTTGCCTGCACTCCGTCCACGATCTTCTTCACGAAGCCTTCAAAAAGATCGAGCTTGGAGGACGCGGGATGTCCGTCTACCAAGCCGCTGGGCTTGACGTAAGCAACCGCCGGCAGCGTGCCGTTCTGGATGTCGGTGTAGAGGTCCACGGTATCTGCAATGTGAGCGTCGCGCACGGCCGGGTTGGCCATGATCGACGTGGAATACGAAAGGAAATTGCAGATGTTGCAATACACGTCCGCGGGGTTCTGGTAGTAGGGATCGTTCTTGTACAGGTTCCACTGGTCGCCGTAGTACTTGAACGAGATGTTCTTTGCCAGCAGCGCGTCGCCGATGTTGCGCACCGTGGACGGTGGAATCGTGAAGACTGAGTTCAGATTGTTCGTGTCGGTGTAGGCGTTGGAGCCATCTCCAAAGTAGCCGGGGTTGTAGTTGTTCAGCAGATAGTAGTGGCCCGCCTCGCACCTGGGATCCACGCGATACGGCAATGCGTGCATGTAATCCACTACGGCAGTCGCGCCCGGCGCATTGGGATCAGAGCAATTGCTGTAGCTGCCGCCGCCGTAGGAGGAGCTGCCGTTCGATCCGCCACCATAGCCGTCTTCTGTGTACCAGTTGTTGGTGCCCGGCGCGGCATTGGGATTTTCAATCTCATCCACGATGCCGGCATTGGCCGTGCCGCTGGCCACCATCTGGTCGCTCGGCGGCGTGGCCGGATGCCCATTGCCATCGCTGAACCAGAGCGCGTCGCCGGTGCCAATCTCGATGTGGTTCATGCCCGTGCCGCCGGTCGCCGCCTGGTGATAGTTGTCGCTCAGAGCATAGTTGTCAGCAAGATACTTCAGATAGGGCGCATCGCCCTGCTGCACGTTGTAAAAGCCCATGGCGGTCGAGCCTTCGCCGGTAGACTCTTCTGTGAACGGCACGGGTTGAGGCCTGCCGTTCTTGCCAGCGCCGACAGTGATCTCAACCCACGGGAAGAGATCGGCGGAACAACCGCTTGGATTGCTGTTCGTGGCCTTGCCGGCATCGCAATCCAGTTGCTGCCACATCTGATAAAAGCGATGCACCGGACTTGCCGCATAGGCGTCGTAGGGAATGCCCGGCGTAATCTGGAACGGCCCGGGAGGCAGTGAATTCACATTGGGGATGCGGGTGTCCGGCGTGCCGTGCGTCAGTCCCGTTCCGCCTGTTGTCAGGTAGGTGTAGTACTGGTCGTTCGGCAGACCCGTCTCCACGGCCTTGGCTTCGGCCAGCGACGAGAGGTAAGGCACCGTCGGGCCGCCGGCCAGAGGCGCAGGCAGCGTGGCATAGGGAGACTTCTGTCCGGGGCTTACCTGATAGCCATCCGCCGCTGTATCTACTGCGTGCTTCTGCGCGGCCATCCAATAGTTTGGGCCGGGCGTGCCGTCGGCATGAATGATGTGCTTGGAGAGCAGATTGTCCACGTGCTGCTCGCCGCGCGGCACATAGGTGGCATACACGTGGTCGAAGCTGCGGTTCTCTCCGATGATCACAATGACGTGCTTGATGGGTGTGCGGGTCTGCATGTCGGCCGAGCGCGCGCCGTCATGGTCCTCTGCGAAAGCGGGCTGAGGAACGCCCGCAAACACTTGCAGTGCGGCAAGGGCTGCCGCTCCGCACTTCAGAAGCATCGAGTTGTTGCGATTCTGCTGCATAGACTCTCCAGGGGAGATAAGAAACTGCGCGGTGTCCGCAAACCCGGCTCCGGCAGTGCGCCCAGAATAGGAGCGAGGTGGCGCGCGCTGCATAAATGGCGGAAGAAAATCCCGCGCATTTTCTGCAACAGCCGTTGAAAACTTTTCCCTTTTTGCCGCGCGTCGGCGCAAAGCTCTGCACTGCGCGCAACGCCAGAGAACGCAACGGCCTCCTGTATCATCGAAGAGGCTCTTCATCGCATTGCATTCAATGAAAGCTTCGACGGGAAACTCATGAAAACTGGCATCATCGGCCTGCCGCAGGTGGGCAAGACATCGCTGTTCAAAATCCTGACCAAGGCAAAACTGGAAGACCGCGGCTACTCGAATCCGCGCGAGGCTCACATCGGTGTAGCGCGCGTTCCGGATGAGCGCCTGGACAAGCTCTCTGCGCTGTACTCGCCGAAAAAGACCACCTACGCTACGGTGGATTACGTGGATGTCGCTGCCATCGGCCAGGAGGCGCTGAAAGAGACAGCCTTCCTGACCAGCCTGCGCAATGTGGATGCGCTGATTCACGTACTTCGCGCCTTTGAGGACGACGCCATTCCGCACGTCGGCGCTATCGACCCTCTGCGCGATGTAAAGAGCGTGGAGTTCGATCTGATGGTGAGCGACCTGACGCAGGTGGAGAAGCGCCTGGAGCGCGTCGAGAAAGATCTCAAGAAGGGCCGCACCGGCGAACTGGAGCGAGAGCAGGCTTTGTTGCTGCGCTCGAAGGAGGCTCTCGAAAAGGAACAGCCACTGCGCGAGCTGGAGATGACGGCCGAGGAAAAGAAGCTCATCAAGGGCTTCATGTTTCTCTCGCAAAAGCCCGTTCTGTATGTCGTGAATATCGGCGAGACGACCGCGCTGGGCGATGCGCTGGACTCAGCCGTGAGCCGCTACAAGCT
>JBBIVH010000071.1:0-12325 GCA_037439805.1 Acidobacteriaceae bacterium | reverse complement strand
AAAGATGGCGCTGAGAAGAAGCGGGCCGAGACCGGGCCATCCGAAGAGGACCTCGACGAAGAGCGAGGCGCTGAGCAGCGAGCCGATGCCGAGACCGAAGAGAGAGATGAGGGGATTCGCGGCTTCAGGGAGAAGATAGCGCAGCCAGACAGTGCGGCGTGGCAGTCCGTGAACTTCCGCGGCTTCGACTGCGGGAGCGGAGCGCGCAGCGGCCATGCCGCTCTGCGCATGGCGGAGGATGAGAGGCAGATAGCCGAGCGACATGGCGAGCGCGGGCAGAGAGATGGCGTGCAGGAACGTGCCGGCGGTTGCGAGCGAAACGAAGGGGTTGGATGTATCGAGCGGCAGCGGCGCCATCGCGTGGAAGCGAAGCGCGGCGAGGAGAAGCAGAAAGGCCAGAACGGGATCGGGGATGGACCAGAGCAACGCTGCGAAGGCGTGGACGAACGCTGCGAGACGGCCGGGGATGGCGGCGAGGAGCAGACCGACGATCCATGCGCCGGCCAGGCCCGCGGCGCTGAGCAGGAGTGTATTGAGAATGCGTGGCGCGAGCAGGTCCCGCACGGGCATGTGGTAGGCGAGGGAGCGGCCCATGTCGCCGCGGAGCATGGAACCGCACCAGGAAAGATAGCGCTGCACGAGAGGGGTGTGCGGGTCGGCTTCGCGGCGCAACGAGTCGAGGGTGTGCGTAGAGAGACCGGGTTCCAGGGTGAGCGTCGTGAAGTAGTCGCCGGGCGCGGCCTGCAGCAGTGCGAAGCAGAGCAGCGAGACGGCGAAGAGCGTGATGAGCGCGTGGGCGATGCGGGTTGCGAGCGTGCGGATCATGACGCGGCCGGATCGGGGAGCATGGCGTGGAGCAACTCGAGCGACGCCGGGTGGCGGGCCTGCACGGCAAAGGCATCGGCGGGAAGGCACTCGACGAGAACGCCGCGGTCGAGGACGGCGACGCGATGGGCCGAGCGGAGAACGCGGGCAAGATCATGCGTGAAATGGATGCAGGCCAGCCGCATCTGTGTGCGGAGCGAGTCGAGCAAAGCGAGGATGGACTCCTGCAGATCGCGATCGAGGCCGGTGAGGGCTTCATCGAGGAGCAGGAGGGATGGCTCAAGGATGAGCGCGCGTGCAATGGCGACGCGCTGGCGCTCTCCGCCGCTGAGCTGCGGAGGACGGCGCGTGAGAAAGGCATCAGGAAGCGAGACGGCGTCGAGGATGGCGCGGACGCGGGCATCGATGCTGCGCGATGTGTGGTGCGGCGTGGACCGCGGCGGATGAATGCGCAGCGGCTCGGCAAGGATATCGGCAACGGTGAGACGCGGATTGAGCGCGCCAACGGTGTCCTGGAGGATGAGCTGGATGCCGGCGCGCGCTGCGCGGGAACGCGAGACGTCGAGGCGCTCGCCGTGAAAGTGGATGTCGCCGGTGAAACGTGATTCGAGGCCGGCGATGCAGCGAGCCAGTGAGGATTTGCCGGAACCGGAGACGCCAATGACGGCGAGGCATTCGCCGGGAGCGACGCTGAGCTGGATGTCGCGGAGGATGGGCGTGACGCGCGGGGCGCGCGGCCAGAGTCGATGTTGCACATACGCGAAGCGGAGATCGCTCACCTGAAGGATCGGATCGGCGGTCAAGGCAGGCGCGGGGAGCCGTGCAGCGCGGGATGCAGGGAGTGGCTCGTATTCAACGAGCGAGCCTGCACGCAGGACGAGGATTCGATCCGTGATGGCGGCGAGCAAGGCCGGATCGTGGCTGACGATGAGCATGGCGAGGTGCTGCTGCGCGCGGAGTTGCAGGAACAGATCGAGGATGCGTCTCTGCGTGACGGTGTCGAGCGCGGAGGACGGCTCGTCGGCGAGGAGAAGCGAAGGCTGCGCGGCGAGCGCCTGTGCGATGGCGACGCGCTGGGCTTCTCCGCCACTGAGCTGATGCGGGAAGGCTGCGGCGATGCGCTCGGGATCGGTGAAGCCGGCCACGCCGAGGGCTGCGAGGACCTCGCTGCGGTGAGCGTTGGGCGGAAGCATGTCGCGAAGCTGCGATTCGACGCGGCGATAAGGGCTGAGGCGGCTGAGTGGATCCTGAAAGATGAAGCCGATGCTTTGGCGGCGCAGGGCGCGGCGTTGCGAGGCGGAGGCGTGAAGCAGATCGCGATTTTGAAAGCGAAGAGTGGCGCAGCGGAGGCGCGCGGCCGGCGCTGTCATGCCGAGGATACAGCGCAGCAAGGAGGACTTGCCGCTACCGCTGGGGCCGAGGAGTCCGATGGCCTGACTGGGCTGGATGACAAAACTGACATCTTCGAGAACGGACGATGAGCGGCGGGGGGAAAGAGCGTAATCGAGCGACAATGCCTGTACAGAAAGCAATGGCTGCATCGCGCAGATTGTATCACTGGCGCATTTGCACGCATGGATGCGATGCCTTCGTTGCAATTCATCGTGCGTTCACAGAATCAGGAAGGACGGCTATATTTTTCGCGCGGGTCTGCGCCCTTATGCCAGTAAGGAGCAGATATGAGGCCGCGAGCGATGTTGTATTGCCAGCATCTGGCGGGAATTGGACACCTGATCCGCAGTACGGAGCTGGCGCGCGCGCTGGCGACGGAGCGGTGGGAGGTCCTGCTGGTGTGCGGCGGCGATGTGCCACAGGGATATGAGTTCCCTGCTGGTGTGCGCGTGGAGCGGCTGGAAGCGCTCGAATCGGATCCTGAATACAAGGCGCTCTCGGCATGCGAAGCGGGACAGGATCTGGATGCGGTGAAGGTGCGGCGCACGGTGAACCTGCTGGCGCTCTTTGATGCGTTTGCTCCCGACGCGCTGATAACGGAGATGTATCCGTTCGGACGGAAGAAGTTTGAGTTTGAGCTGAAGCCGCTGCTGGAGCGGGCGCGCACTGCGGAGCGCAGGCCGGTGATTGCGGCGAGCGTGCGAGACATTCTGGTGCGCAGACAGGATCAGACAGCTTTTGAAGAGCGTGTTCTGGAGACGGTGAACCGCGCGTACGACGCGGTGCTGGTGCACTCGGACGAACTGGTGCAGCCGTTGAGCGCGACGTTTGGCGCGGCTGCGGAGATACGGCCGGCGGTGGTGCACACGGGCTACATTGTGACCGGTGAGGGCGGCGCGCAGGCCGAGGCGCAGGCGCGTGAGGCGCGGATGTATGCCAGCGAGAGGCTTGGCGGTGAGGAGTTTGTGCTTGTGAGCTGCGGCAGCGGCAGGCTGCAGGCTGGCCGCCAGTTGATGTATGCGGCTCTGGAATCGGCACAGAGATTTGGTGGACGCTTTCCGCACAAGCTGGTGCTGTGTGCGGGGCCGCTGGCCGCCGCGAGCGATTACGCGCAATACGAAAAGATGGCGGCGGGGCGGAACAACGTCGTGCTGGTGCGCGATCTGCCGTTTCTGCGGAAGCTGATGGAGCGCGCGGCGCTGTCGGTGAGTCTTGGCGGCTACAACACGGTGATGGAGTTGATGGCTACGCGTGCGCAGGCGCTGGTGTTTGCCGCGGAGCCAAATGGAGACAGCGAGCAGCGTATGCGCGCGGAGGCACTGACTGCGGCGGGACAGATGCGGATGCTGGAGGCGCGCGACCTGATGAACGGACGCCTTGCGGGCCGCATGGAAGAGGCGCTGTGCGAGCCGTTGGCGGTGCAGCCGACGCAGATGGATGGAGCCAGGACGAGCGCGCAGCTGCTGAAGCTTTTGGTAAGACGGCGCTCGGCGCAGGAGATTCTGACGCCCTCGTTTCACGCAGCCTACAGACGGAACCTGCACGGAGACGTGCTCGGCGCGGAGGGTCAGACACAATGCGCCTGATGGTGTACTCGCACGACACGTTTGGACTGGGCAACATCCGGAGGATGCTGGCTATCTGCCATCACCTGCACGCGACGCTGGAGGATCTTTCAATTCTGATTGTGTCGGGTTCTCCGATGCTGCAGAGCTTCCGGGTGGCGAAAGGAATCGACTACATCAAGCTGCCGTGCCTGAAGCGCGCGGAGACGGGCGAGCTGGGCGTGAAGTTTCTGCCGATGGAGGCCGATGAGGTCATTCGCCTGCGGCGGGAGCTGCTGCTATCGACAGTGGTCTCGTTTCGGCCGGATGTGGTGCTGGTAGATAAGAAGCCGGATGGGCTGGCGGGCGAGCTGGAGCCGGCGCTGCGGCATGTGCGGTGCGAGTTGCCGGAGACGCGGGTGTGCCTGGTGCTGCGGGACATTCTAGACGCGCCGGAGAAGACGACTGCGGAGTGGCGCGAGCGCGGCTACAACAACGTGCTGCACTGGTACTACGACCAGATTCTAGTGCTGGGATCGCAGAACGTATTTGACGTGTGCGGCGAGTACGAGCTTCCGCCGGCGATCAGCCGGAAGGTGATGTATTGCGGATATGTGGCGCGGCACGAGGCAATGGAAGCGCCGGAGAATGTGCGCGCACGTCTCGGCGTGGGGCCGGACGAGGCGCTGGTGCTGGCAACGGCGGGCGGCGGCGAAGACGGCTTCACTGTGATGCAGCGGAGCCTGGAAGCGGCGCGGCTGATGCAGGCGAAGCGCCCGGTGCAGATGGTCGTGGTGGCGGGCCCGGAGCTGGCCGCCGAGCAGCGCAGACTGCTGAGCGCAACTGCAGCGGCGATGCCACGCACACGCGTGGTGGAATTTCTTCCGGACATGTTGAGCCACCTGCACGCCGCGGATGTGGTGATCTCGATGGGCGGCTACAACACGGTGTGCGAACTGGCGACGCTGCACAAGCGGGCCATCGTGGCGCCGCGATCCGAGCCGGTGCAGGAACAGGCGATGCGCATGGAGCGGATGGCTGGGATGGGACCGTTTGTGGCGCTGACGCCAGCGACGCTGAACGCGCAGGAACTGGCGGACGCGGTGCTGGCACAGCTTGAGGCAAATGACCGCGCGCTGCGCAGCGAATGGAGTCTGGACATGGGCGCATTGCCGCGCATTGCGCGCCTCATTGGGCAGTACCAGCGGCGGAACGCGCACGGCGCGCAGCCTGAGGGTGAGAGCGACAGCGGTCTGCGCATGGATGCAGCCGCCTCCTAGAGCGGACTCACGGCACCGATTGCAACACACGAAGAGAGGACGACGATGCCCCCTGTACGGATTGGGTTTCTGGTGAAGACATTTCCGCGGCTTTCCGAGACGTTCATCCTGAACGAGATTCTGGGTCTGGAGGAGATGGGCTGGGAGCTGCACATCTATTCGCTGAAGCGGCCGGTGGAGGAGCCCCTGCATCCGGGCGTGGCGCGGGTGAAAGGGCGAGTGCGGTATGTGCCGTCTCTGCTTCCGGCGGGATCTGTACTGAATCCGGTGAAGGCTCTGGCCGCGCACGCGTCGCTGCTGTTCCGGCGGCCAGTGCAGTACAGCGCCGCACTCTTGAAGTACTTCAGAGTGACGCGCGAGCCACGACTAAAGGAGTTTGTGCAGGCGGGATGGCTGGCAGCGCAGCTAGAGCGCGAGGGAATCACGCACCTGCACGCGCATTTTGCGAATGCGCCGACAGCGGTGGCGGAGATTGTGCGCTGGCTGACGGGGATTCCGTTCAGCTTTACGGCGCACGCAAAAGATATCTACACAACGAGCGAGCATGACCTGGCGCGGCGCATGGAGACGGCGACGACGGTGCTGACGTGCACAGCCTTCAATGCGCGGCATCTGCGGGGCAGCGCCGGAGCGAAGGCTCAGGTGGAGCTGGCGTATCACGGCATCGACACGGAGCGCTTCAAGGCCGCCGCGCAAAGGGGACGGATGCGAGCAGACGAGACGATTCCAATGGTCCTGACGGTGGGGCGCTTCTCTGAGAAAAAGGGCCTCGAAGACCTGATGCGCGCGTGCGCGCTGCTGCGGGATAGAGGCGTGACTTTTCGCTGCGTGATGGTGGGCTACGGAGCGCTTGAGGGACGGCTGAAGGAGCTGCGGAAGGAACTGGGACTCGAGGCAGTGATCAAGATGCCGGGGCGGCTGGCGCAGCCGCAGGTGATTGAGTATTTCCGCCGGGCGCGGCTGTTTGCGCTGCCGTGTGTAGTGCTGGAGAACGGCGACCGCGACGGAATTCCCAACGTGCTGTTGGAGTCGATGGCCGCGGGCGTGCCGGTGGTGACGACGGATGTGAGCGGCATTGCAGAAGTGGTGGAAGACGGGCGCACGGGATGGCTGGTGAAGCCGCACGAGCCTGCGATGCTGGCGGATGCGATTGCGTACGCGTTGAGTCACGAGGCGGAGGCGGCGCGGATTGCGGAGTGTGCGCGCGATCGCGTGGAAGCCGACTTTTCCTTGCACGCAAGCGCGCAGCGCGTGCATGACAAGCTGCGCAACGCGGTGGCGAAGGGAGCAACGCGCGAGTGGAAGGCAGAGGCCGCAGCGGCGCTGCGTGGAGAGCCGAACGCATGAACCGCAGCGGCACAACACCGATCGCACAAGTCGGGAGCAGCCGCGTGCTGCGCGGGCTGGTGCGGGCCTGCGGCGCGGATATGGCGGCCGAACGCGGATTGCTGGCGGGGTCAGTGGCGACGGTGCTGTTGACGGTCCTCTTCCGAGTGCTGGAACCGTGGCCGCTGAAGCTGATCTACGACTTCATCTTTCGTCATGGGCACGGCAAGGGGAAAGAGCTCGCGCTGCTGGGCGGCGCGTTGGCTCCGCTGGAGAATGGACACCGGCTGACGCTGATCTGGGTTGCGGTGTGCGCGCTGGTGGCCTTCAACGCGCTGGCCGGGGCTTTTGACTATCTGAGCAGCGTGGCGATGGGCATTGCTGCGTCGCGCGTGCTGTCGAAGCTGCGGGCGCGGCTGTTCCGACACCTGCAGGCTCTGGATATGCGCTTCCATCGCAGCCACAAGAACGGGGATCTGACGGCAGCGGTGACAGCGGATATCGACCGGCTGCGGGATGTGACCGTTTCGGCGCTGCTGCCGTTTGTATCGAATGGCCTTGCGCTGCTGGCGATGGTGGGGGTGATGCTCTGGATGAACTGGCGGCTGGGGCTGCTGGTTCTGGTGGCGTTTCCAGCCTTCTATCTGGTGGTGACACGGATTACGGCGCGGATTGAACGGGTGGCGCGGGAGCAGAGGCAGCGCGATGGAGGCATTGCGGCAATTGCTTCGGAGGCCATCGGAGCAGTTCAGACAATTCAGGCGTTCGGACTGGAAGAGGAGTTTGCGGGGCGGTTCAGCGGCGACAACCAGGGCAGCCTGACGGAGGGCAATCGCGCGCAGCGGCTCTCTGCGCGACTGGAGCGGACGATTGATCTGTTTGCTTCCGTGACCACGGCGGGCGTGCTGCTGCTGGGCGCGAGCAGCGTACTGAACGGACGGCTGACGGCGGGCGACCTGATCGTCTTCGTGAGCTATCTGCGCAACTCGTTCAAGCCCATCCGGCAGACGGCGAAGTATCTCGCGCAGATTGCGAAGGCGCTGGCCTCGGGCGCGCGCGTGCTGGCGCTGCTGGGAGAGAAGCCGGAAGTGGTGGATGCGCCGCGGGCGACGGAGGCGCGTGCGCTGCGCGGAGCGATCTGCTTCGACAGTGTGAGCTTTGCGTATCGCGCGGGCCATCCGGTGCTGAAGGACATCTCGTTTGAGATCTGGCCGAGCCAGCGGGTGGCGATTGTGGGTCCGTCGGGGAGCGGCAAGTCGACGCTGGCGGCGCTGCTGCTGCGCTTTTACGATCCGCAGGTCGGCACGATCCGCGTGGACGGCGAGGATATTCGCGACTACACGCTGAAGAGCCTGCGCGAGCAGATTTCGGTAGTGATGCAGGATACGGTGCTGTTCACGGGTACGATTCGCGACAACATCCGGTTTGGCTCGCTCACCGCGAGCGGCGACGCAATTCACCATGCAGCGGTAAAGGCACGCGCGGGCGAGTTTATTGCGCGCATGGGGAAAGACTACGAGACGCAGGTGGGCGAGCGGGGCGCGACGCTCTCCGGCGGGCAGCGGCAGCGAATTGCAATTGCCCGGGCGTATCTGCGCGACGCGTCGATTCTGCTGCTGGACGAGGCGACGACGGGGTTGGACACGCGCAACAAGAGCCTGGTGCTGAACGCGCTGCGTGAACTGAGCGCAACACGCACGACGCTGACGATTACGCATGAGATTGCAGAGGCAAGAGACGCGGACCGGATTTTGTTTCTGTGCGATGGACGGCTGGAAGAACAGGGGACGCATGAGCAGTTGATGCGGCGCGACGGGGGATACAAGGCGCTGTATCTGCAACACGCCCAGGCGGGAATGAGGGAGGCTGCCGCACATGCAATGTGAGGGGGAGATGACGACGACGCAGATATGGATTCTGCGGCACGGGCGCAGCACGCTGAACGACGCACAGACGTTTCAGGGCTGCGAAGCAGAGAGCGAACTGACCGGGGAAGGCTTGCGGAGCGCGCAGGCAGCTGGAGAACGGCTCAAAGGCGAAGGGATCGACGCGATCTACACGAGCCCGCTGAAGCGCGCCGTGCAGACGGCGGAGTTGGTGAAGCAGGCTCTCGGTGACGGTGCGCACGGACTCCTGCTGGAGCAGGATGCAGGGCTGCGCGAGATGGAGCTGCCGGGCTGGGAAGGGCTGACGTATGCGGCGGTGCGGGAGCAGTTTGCCGAGAAGTACCGGCAGTTTCGCGAGAATCCGGCCAACTTCTTTCTTCTGGACGCTGCGCGCAGGCAGGTGTGGCCGGTGCTGGAGATGGAGCAGCGGATGCACCGGTTTCTCTCCGCGCTGATAAGAGAGGAAGCCGGCAAGCGGATTCTTCTGGTGACGCATGGCGGGCCGGCGAGCATTGTGCTGCTGACAGCGCTGCGGCTGCATGTGCGGTGCTTTCACTCTGTGCAGGTGATGCACGGAGGGCTGAGCCGTGTGAGCGTGGAGCACTGGCCGGACCGGATGAAGGTGGACGTGATGAACGAGATGAGCTACCTCGATTCCGGCCTGCCGAAGCTGAAGAACGGCAAGAACGGGTTACGCCTGCTGCTGGTGGCGAGCGATGCGCCGCAGTGCGAAGGCGAAGTGGAAGAGGCGCTGGCGCAGTTGCTGGAGCGGCTGCCGATTCACCGCGCGCTAGCCGCGGACCAGGATGGCGTGACGACGGCGATGCGCCTGCTGAAGTACCGGCGGCGCTCGACGATTGAGACGTGCACGGCGGCGGGGCTGCGCGGTGCGATTGAGCGGCAACTGAGCCGGCAGCGCCCGGACGAGCTGACCAATCTGCTGATCACGGGGCGCGGCGAGCTGCTCGGCGACGTGATGCGGCGGTCAATGCGGTGGGATGCGCTGGAGACACCGACGAGCCTGGACACCTGCACGGGTCTGTGTGTCGTCCATCTGCCGCGGGCAACGGAGCAGCCGGTGCTGCAGGCGGTGAATATCTACCAGGCACCGGAGTGCGTGGCGGGAGGAATGGCATGAGAGTGCTGGTGACGGGCGCGGCTGGGTTTGTGGGCTTCCACGTAGCCCAGCGGCTGCTGAAGGACGGCCACGAGGTGTTTGGCCTCGACAATCTGAACGACTACTATGCCGTGGCGCTGAAGCGGGCGCGGCTTGTGCAACTGGAGCGGCATGGCCGGTTCCATTTTGCACTGATGGACCTGGCGGATGGGCATGTGGTGAAGCGGCTGCTGGCGCATGCCAGGCCGGACGTGGTGGTGCATCTGGCGGCGCAGGCGGGCGTACGCTACTCGATGGAGAACCCCGGCGCGTATGTGCAGAGCAACCTGACGGGATTTGTGAATCTTCTGGAGGCGTGCGCGCATGAGGCTTCGCCGCAGCACTTTCTGTATGCGTCGTCGAGCTCGGTGTACGGCGCGAACACGGAGATTCCATTTCGCACGACGGACGCGGTGGATTGCCCAATCTCACTGTATGCGGCGACGAAGCGCGCGAACGAATTGATGGCGCATACCTACAGCCATCTTTACGGAATGGCGGTGACGGGGATGCGCTTCTTCACGGTGTACGGGCCGTGGGGCAGGCCGGATATGGCGTACTACAAATTCGCCGATGCGATTCAGATGGGCAGGCCAATCAAGATCTACAACCACGGCGCGATGCGGCGGGACTTTACCTATATCGACGATGTGGTGGAGGCGGTGGTGCGGCTGATGCCGCTGGCGCCGGAGAAGACGCTCCTGGAGCAAAGCAGCGGCGCGGTGCTGAGCGATGCACGGAGCCGCGTGGTGAACATCGGCAACAACCGGCCGGTGGAGCTGATGCATTTTATCGACGTGCTGGAGAAGAGCCTTGGGCGGTGTGCGATGCGGGAGTATCTGCCGATGCAGCCGGGCGACGTGCCCGAGACGTATGCGTGCATCGATGAGCTGGAAGCGCTGACCGGCTACCGGCCGGTGGTGAGCATTGAGGAAGGACTGGAGCGGTTTGCGTGGTGGTACCTGGAGTATCACCGGGAACCGGCTGAG
Source organism: Acidobacteriaceae bacterium (assembly GCA_037439805.1). Taxonomy (GTDB): domain Bacteria; phylum Acidobacteriota; class Terriglobia; order Terriglobales; family Acidobacteriaceae; genus Telmatobacter. The sequence goes on along the minus strand of JBBIVH010000071.1, from coordinate 1,927 downwards.
CGGATTGCATGAAGAGATGGATTGAGATGGGTGTGTGCGCGGCGGCGCTGCTGGCAGTGGGCAGCGCGCGGGCGCAGCAGGATGCGGGCGCGAAGCTGCGCGGCGCGGTGCACGATGAGACGGGTGCTGCGATTCCGGGAGCACGGCTGACGGCGGAGTGCGGGCACGGGCGCGTGACGGAGGCGACCGCGGAGGGCGACGGGAGTTACGTGCTGGCGGTACCCGCTGGAGCGAAGTGCGTGATTCACGCAGAGGCGGAGAACTTTGCCGAGAGCCGCGTGACGGAGCGCGTGGCAGAAGCAGGCGCGACTGCGGATTTTACGCTGCGCGTGCAGGGCGCATCGGCAGACGTGGTGGTGAATGCGGACGATGAGCCGCTGATCAGCGCGGAGCCCGAGGCCAACGTGGGCGCGATTGTGCTGGGCGAGCAGGATCTGGAAGAACTGCCAGACGATCCAGACGATCTGATGGAAGACCTGCTGGCGATGGCGGGACCGGCGCCTTCTGGCGGCGTGCAGCTCTACACAGATGGATTCACAGGGCAGAAGCTGCCGCCGAAGGCGGCGATCCGGCAGATCAAGATCAACCAGAATCCCTACTCGGCGCAGTTTGATCATGTGGGCCTGGGCCGAATCGAGATTCTGACGAAGCCGGGGACGAACCCTGCGCACGGCGAGTTTGCCTACCGGGTGAGCGATGCATATTTCGATTCGCGGAATCCGTATGCGACGGCGCAGGCGCCGTACAGAGCGCAACTGGTGACGGGCAGCGTGGGCGGTCCGCTGACGCAGAGGCTCTCGTACTTTGTTGATTTTCAGGGACGGTTTGCGACCAATAATGCGGTGGTGGATGCGCAGGTGCTGAATGCGGGTCTGCAGCCGACGACACTGAGCCAGACGCTTCTGGTGCCGGCGCAGAATCTTTCCGGTGGCGGCAGGCTGGACTGGCAGGCGACGGCGAGCACGACACTGACTGGACGGTTTGAGTACACGCGCGACGCAGCGGATGGAACGGGACCGGGCGGATTCCTGCTGGGCGCGGGAGCGTACAACTCGGTGGCTCCGTCGGAGGATGCGCAGGTTTCCGCGACGACGGCGCTGAATCGCACGACAGTGAACGAGCTGCGGTATCAGTATCTGCGGCAGAGCTTGAACCAGACGCCAGCGAGCACGGCCGCGGCGGTGAACGTGCTGGATGCCTTCACGGGCGGCGGCTCGGCGGCTGGGGCGTTCTCGCAGATCCAGTCGTTGAACGAGGTTCAGGACTACGTTACGAAGTCGATGGGCGCGCACACGGTGGTACTGGGCGGTCAGGCGCGGCTGCTGGAGTTCCAGAATGCTTCGCCGCTGGATTTCAACGGGCAGTATGTGTTCTCAGGCGGCAAGGCGCCCGCGCTGGATGCGAACAACCAGCCGGTACTGGGTAGCAACGGCGCGCCGGTAATGGAAAGCATCTCGTCGCTGGAGCGCTACCGCCGGACGCTGGTGCTGCAGGGGCTGGGGCTGACGCCGGCGCAGATTCGCTCGCTGGGCGGCGGGGCGTCGCAGTACACGGTGGCGACGGGCGCGGCGGCGGCGAGCGTGCTGCAGTTTGACTTTGGCGCGTTTGCGCAGGACGACTGGAAGGTGAGCAAGCGGCTGACGCTGAGCGCGGGCGTGCGCTGGGAGGGCCAGAACACGATTCACCGCTGGGCGGATGTGGGGCCGCGGCTGGCGGCGGCGTGGATGCCGTTCGGGCGCAGCCATGGCACCGTGATTCGCGGCGGCGCGGGCATGTTCTTTGAGCGCTTTCAGCCGGGGCTGTATCTGAACACGCTGCGCGATAACGGAGTTCTGCAGCAGCAGTATGTTGTGGCGAGTCCGGATTTCTATCCGAGTGCCCCGCCCGTGAGCATGCTGGCGGGGATGGGGTTGCCGCAGACGGTGGA
>JBBIVH010000070.1:0-12372 GCA_037439805.1 Acidobacteriaceae bacterium | reverse complement strand
GCCTTGAGCACGTTGTCGAGCGAATGGATGGCAAGGTTCCAGTTTTCGTCGCTGCCCGCGTAGTGCGCGCGGTCCTTGGGGTCCCATGTGGAGAGCTCGACCTTGTACTCGGAGAAGCCGAAGGTCTTGAGAACTGCTTCTGCGAAGTCGATGCAGGCCGCGACCTCGCTCTCAATCTGCGAGGGCATGCAGAAGATATGCGCGTCGTCCTGCGTGAAGCCGCGCACACGCAACAGGCCGTGCATTGTGCCGGAGCGCTCATAGCGATAGACATTCCCAAGTTCTGCATAGCGCGCGGGCAGGTCGCGATAGCTCTTCGGCGAGTTCTTGTAGATGAGGATGTGAAACGGACAGTTCATTGGCTTCATGCGATAGTTCGCATCGTCCAGTTCCATCGGCGTAAACATGTTAGAGGCGTAGAAGCCCTCGTGGCCGGAGGTCTGCCACAGGTTCACGCGCGCCACGTGCGGCGTGTAGACGAGCTGATAGCCGCGGCGCAGGCACTCCTCGCGCATCCAGTCTTCCATGATTTTGCGTATCATGGCGCCTTTTGGATGCCAGAAGATGAGGCCCGCCCCGGCGAGCTCCTGGATGCTGAAGAGGTCGAGTTGCTTGCCTAAGACGCGATGATCGCGGCGGGCCGCTTCTTCCAGCCGCGCAAAGTGCGCGTCCATGTCCTTCTTCGAGAAGAATGCTGTGCCATAGATGCGCTGGAGCTGCGGATTTTTCTCGTCGCCGAGCCAGTAGGCGCCGGCAAGGGTTGTGACTTTGACGGCCTTAACGCGCCCGGTGGAGGGCACGTGCGGGCCGCGGCAGAAATCGATAAATTTCCCATTGCGGTAGAAGCTGACCTGCGATCCCGGCTCGGTGAACTTCGTGACGAAGTGCGTCTTCATGAAGTCGCCGTCTTTTTCGAATTCGGCGAGCGCCTGCTCGCGCGGCTCGAACTCGCGCACAAACTTCTCGTCGCGCGCGACGACCTCGGCCATCTTTGTCTCAATAGCTGCGAGGTCTTCTGGCGTGAAGGGCTTCTCGCGATAGAAGTCGTAGAAGAAGCCGGAGTCGGTTGCCGGACCGTGGCCGAGCTTGGTCTCGGGGAAGAGTTCGAGCACAGCCGTGGCAAGCACGTGCGCAGCCGAATGGCGCACGACCTTGAGCGCCTCGGGATCGGTCTCTTTGATCAACTCGAGCTTTGCATCCTCAGTAAGCGGCGCAGCGAGATCGACTATGCGCGGCGCGGATGCATCTTCGGCGGCGTACATCGCGGCCTCAGAAGGAGCGTCCGCAGCGGTCTGGACGGCAGCCCCGGTGACCGGCGTGAGACGCGCGACGACGACGGCCGCGGCGAGGCGCGGAGAGATGGAGTTGGCGATCTCGAGCGGCGTTGTGCCGCTGGGAACCTCGCGGACGGACCCGTCTGGCAGATGAATGGCGATCATTTGCGTACTCATGATGTTCAGGAGTGCCTGCGCCTTGCTGGAGCAAAGCCGCGGCCACACTTCAGAATATACCGGCGCACGGGTAAGCCTTGCGGCATGACGCCGATTTAGGCTGCGCGCTCATGGAATTTGACCTTTTCAGGAGGCCGTGGCCTTGCCACGGTTGGGGATGTGGGTCTAGGCTGTGGGTATGCGTCGATGTCGCTAACGCCGTTCTGGTGTCTGCCGCGATGCACTCGTGCGCCCGATTCGCGCACAATCTCCCTTGCCTGCGACGCAGGCCCTCACACCCACAAAAATCAAGATTGACTTCCCCATGGATTGCCGGGGCAGAGATACAAGGAGAAGAAGATGGCGCGCATTGCCGCGAATGTGACGGAGTTGATCGGGCGCACCCCGCTGGTGCGTCTGAATCGTGTGGCGGCCGGACTGCCGGCCACCGTGGTTGCCAAGCTGGAAAGCCAGAATCCGCTCTCCAGCGTGAAAGACCGCATTGGCAACGCGATGATTGTGGACGCTGAGAAATCGGGCAGGATTACGCCCGGCAAGACGGTGCTGATTGAGCCAACCAGCGGCAACACCGGCATTGCGCTGGCATTTGTGGCCGCGGTCAAGGGCTACCGCATCATCCTTACCATGCCGGAGACGATGAGCTCAGAGCGTCGCGTGCTGCTGCGCGCGCTGGGCGCGGAGATCGTGCTGACGCCGGGACCGAACGGCATGAAGGGCGCCATTGCGAAGGCCGAGGAGATCAAGGCCAAAACGCCGAACGGCTACATCCTCGGACAGTTCGATAATCCGGCCAATCCTGCCATCCATTACGCAACCACCGGCCCAGAGATCTGGGAAGACACGGACGGCAAGGCGGACTTTCTCATCTCTGGTGTGGGCACGGGCGGCACGCTGACCGGCGTGGCCAGGTACATCAAAGAGCGCAAGCCCTCCTTCAAGGCCGTGGCCGTAGAGCCGACAGACAGCGCGGTGCTCTCTGGCGGCAAGCCGGGGCCGCACAAGATTCAGGGCCTCGGCGCGGGCTTCGTTCCGAGCATTCTGGATACGCACCTGATCGACGAAGTGGTGCAGGTGACGAACGACGAATCGATCGCGATGGCGCGCAGACTGCCCGTTGAAGAGGGCCTGTTTGTGGGCATCTCGTCTGGGGCGGCCGTGGTGGCCGCACTCAAGGTGGCGGCTCGGCCTGAGAATGCGGGCAAGCTGATCGTCACCGTGCTGCCCAGCTTCGGCGAGCGCTATCTGTCGAGCGTGCTCTTTGACGCGTTGCGTCAGGAAGCTCTGGCGCTGCCGGTGGAGCCTGTGACGCTGTAAGAGCCGCATGGCCGGCAGGGCGGGCACGCCTTGCCGGCTGCGATGCAAGGATGGAAGACCATGGCCCTGTTCGAACGCATCCGCGAAGATGTCGCATCCGTGCTGGAGCGGGATCCGGCGGCGCGTTCGTGGGTTGAAGTGCTGTTGTGCTATCCAGGGCTGTGGGCAGTGTGGACGCATCGCGTGAGCCACAAGCTGTGGCGGTGGAAGTTGCGGTTGCTGGCGCGCCTCATTTCGCAGGTTGGCCGGTTCTTCACAGGCGTCGACATTCACCCCGGCGCGCTGCTGGGAAGGCGGCTGTTCATCGATCACGCGACGGGCGTGGTGATTGGCGAAACGGCCATCGTCGGCAGCGACGTAACCATCTACCAAGGCGTAACGCTGGGCGGCACAGGCAAGGGCCATGGCAAGCGCCACCCAACCGTCTGCGACAGCGTCTTCATCGGCAACAACGCGAATATCCTGGGCAACATCACGGTGGGTGAAAACTCGCGTGTCGGCGCGGGGTCGGTTGTGCTCACTGACGTTCCGCCGAACTCGACCGTCGTGGGCGTGCCTGCGCATATCGTGTACCGCAACGGCGAGCGCGTGCTCATCACCGATCCGCATGACATCAAAGACCCCCTCTCCGACGCGTTAATCGCACTCTCAACGCGCGTGGAAGAGTTGGAGGAGCGGCTCGGCGCGGTCGCCAGCAAAGCCGTCCCATTCGCGGCGGAAGAGGCCGAGCGCAACGCCTATCGCGAAGAATTGCAGCAGATGCGCGAGTACGTTTCGATGGGAGAAGGCATCTAAGCAAACAGGCTCCCAGTCTGCGAGCGCAGGTCCCGCGAGTGCTAGATTGGGTGCATCGCCACTTCGCGCCGGGGTTGCCCTGATTGCCGCCTAGCCGCTTCTTACTGCTGATCGCTCTCACGCTGCCCCGCGCGGCCTTCCCTCTTGCTACCGTGCAGCCCGTGCCCGTTCCGGACGTCATGCGCTCCGGCGAGTTCACGGTGCGCGTGAACGGCGTCCCAGTGGACGTGGCGTACGCCGCGGCGAGCTACGACTATGTGAGCTTCAGCATGACCGGACCCGCGCAGGTGGAGATTACCGCGGCTGAGCCGGGTTTCTGGAATGCGGGCGTGGATATCGAGCCGTGGCGGCTGGGCCTGCGCGCCGCGCGCAGCGGGCAGGCGATTCGCTTCACCCTGGCGGGACCCGCGAAACTCTCCATCTCCCGCCCGCGCGACTTTCTCAACCATGCGAAGATGCTGTTTCTCTTTGCAACCGCGCCGCCTGCGCCCGTGCCGAGCGGACCCAATGTGCAGGTCTTCCCAGCCGGTGTCTATCGCCAGAGCCTGAACCCGAAGAGCGGCGACACGCTCTATCTTGCCCCCGGAGCATATTTCTTTGGCAGCCTGAACCTGTGGAACGTGCAGGATGTGAAGGTGCTCGGGCAGGGCACGATTGTCTATGACGGCCCGCAGGACCCGAACAACGACGAAGGCTGGATGCAGAAGCCGGACTGGCACTGCATCGGCGCGATGCACGCGCACAACATCGAGATTGATGGAGTGACGTGCATCGTGCGCTCGCGTACCTGGTCGATCCAGATGAAGGATTCGACTGGCTTCGTCTATGACGATCTGCGCGTGATTGGCGGCAACCCTGGCAATGCCAATCAGGACGGCATGGACTGGCTCGGCGGCGGCGATGCAATTGTGCGCAACGCCTTCCTGCGCGCATCTGACGATGTGTTTGCCATGCAGGGCAACTGGGATGGCTACTCCGAAGCGGACATGCTGCGACCGGGGCACGATGTCGCGAACATCCTGATCGAGAACAGCGAGCTCTCGACCAGCATCTCCAATGTTGTGCGCGCGGGTTGGCCACAGAAGATTTACAACTCGCGCAACTTCACGCTGCGCAACTCCGATGTGCTGCACGCGGGCATTGGAGCATGCGGGCAGGACTTCGCGCTCATCGGCTTCTGGGGCGCGCAGGACGCGAGCGGAGACCATTCTCACTTCCGCTTTGAGAACGTCTATCTCGACAACTGGTACTCGCTGGTGCAGTTGGAACAGGAGAAGCCGGCGCTGCACGATTTTGTCTTCCGCAATATCTGGGCTCTGGATCAGCCGCCGCTGACTGCCTCCACGTTGAGCGGCAAAGTATCGGCCGTGACGTTCGACAATGTGAAGTATGGCCAGCATCGCGCGACGCAGGATGGCGACCTGCCTCTTGAAAGCTGGGGCGGAGCGCAGAAGGCTGCGCAGTATGTCGAGCCTGAGGGTCCTGTTGCGCTGTTCACGGTAAATCCTCCGATCTTCGCGCCCGGCGAGAAGGTGCGCTTCACTGCCGCGAAGTCCCCTCATGCGCGCTACATCTGGCTCTTTGGCGACGGGACGACAGCACAGGGGCGAACAGTAACGCACCGGTTTCCGGACGCGGACGGCACAGACCTCGATGGGCGAAATGGCGCGGGACGATTCCGCGCGATGCTGCACGTCGTTGACAGCGTGGGCAGAGAGGACTGGGCTGCGCAGGGATTGGTTGCCGTGGCCACTTGGCATCCGGCGGACCACGAGACTGCGGCGTTAGCTCCGGGGCTGGAGTGGGCCATCTTTCCCGGCACATGGACGGAGCTTCCTGACCTTACGAAAGAGGCGGCGCTCTTCCGGGGAGTCGCCGTCAACCTCATCGCTGACTCGCACGGCTTTACGCGCTATGCGACGGCGTGGGATGGCTATATCGAGGTTCCGGCAGATGGCGGCTACACCTTTCACCTGCTGGCGCGCGACGGGGCACGGCTCGTGATCGACGGCATGGAAGTGGCGCGGACAGGGCCTCCCTTTGCCCAGGTCTGCACCTCAACGGGCAACGCGATGCGCTATGCGCGAGGCTCGCTTGGCCTGCACGCAGGCAAGCACATGCTGCATGTGGAGGGACTGCACTCCGTGAGCGAAGGCACGCCGCGTCTCTTGTGGGAAGGCCCGGGGCTTGACTTGAGCGATGTGCCCAGCGCAGCTTTCACGCATGAGGCCGCTACCGTCACAGCGCATTAGGCTGGCGCGGTTCGTGTTGGTTACAGCGGTTCCACAGTTGCTGCACCCCGAAGCCGCGCTGCCAAGTGGCTTTTTCCCCAAGAAAAAGCCACCTTCATAGAACGCCGGAAACGGATACACCTACTGTGGAACCGCTCTAGTGCGGAAGTTGCGTCGTATCCCAGCCGCCGCCGAGCGCGCGTACCAGGCTGACGCTCGATGCGAACTGGCGTGTCTGCAGGTCGATCACGGCGCGCTGATTCTGCAAGAGCGTTGCTTCGGCGGTGAGAACCTCAAGATAGCTGGTGACGCCGCCCTTGTAGCGCTGATTGGAGAGATCGAAGGACTGCTGCGCCGCGCCCACAGCGCGCTGCTCCACTGTGGCTTCCTGTTCCAGCACGCGGAGATTCGAGAGCTGATCTTCTACGTCCTGAAAGGCCAGCAGCACCGTGTTGCGATAGCTATCAGCCTGCGCATCGTAAAGGTGCCTCGCCTGGCTGGTAATCGCATGCCGTTGTCCGGCGTCAAAAATCAGTTCTGTCGCCTGCGCACCGAGCGACCAGAGCGAGCTGGGGCCCTGAATCCACGTGCCGCCGTGCGTGCTTTCAAAGCCGCCCGCGCCGCCGAGGCTGATGTTGGGATAAAAAGCGGTGATGGCGATGCCGATCTGCGCATTGGCTGTGTCGGTGAGCCTCTCCGCGGCTGCGATGTCGGGCCGGCGCTCCAGCAACTGCGAGGGAACGCCGGTGGGCACCTGTGGCAGCGGCTGGCCAATCGGTGACGGCGGAATGCTGAACGCGGAAAGATCGTAGTTTGCGAGCGTGCCGATTGCGTGCTCGTACTGCGCGCGGGCCTCGCCCACATCCACAAGCTGGGCACGCACTGTTTCAAGCTGTGTCTGGGCCTGAGCCACATCCACGGCCGTGGCCACGCCGCCGTCAAGCAGCCGCTGCGTGAGCTGCAACTGGCCTTCGAGGTTGGTCACCGTCGATTGCAGCAGCCGCGTCTGCGCATCGAGACCGCGTAGCTCAAAGTAGGCGGTCGCCATCTCCGCATGCAAGGCGAGGTCTACCGAAGCCTGATCCGCTGCCGTGGCCTGAGCCGTGGCGCGCGCAGCTTCTACGGTTCGGCGAATGCGTCCGAAGAAGTCTGGCTCCCAACTGGCCTGGCCGGTGACCAGCAGGTCGTTGTAGTTGGTGGTGCCTCCCGCGGTGGCGAAGGGCCGGTTCGAGGAGAGCTTCTGGTGAGAATACGACGGCCCGGCCGTGAGCGTGGGGTAGAAGAGCGATCGGGCTGCGGCGATCTGGTCGCGCGCCGCCAGATAGTTTTCAAAGGCGCTGCGCAGACTGGGGTTCTGCGTGGTGACGCGCTCCTCCAAATCGTTCAAATGCGCATCGTGATAGATCTCCCACCAGTTGCCGCGCAGCATTCCATCGGAGGGCGAAGCGGGCTGCCAACCGCCGCCATTCGGATTCGGCGGAGGCGCAACCGATGAGGCGCCAACTTCCTTGTAGGCTGCGGGAGCCTGATAGGCGGGACGGTTGTAATTCGGGCCCGCAGGCTTGCAGCCGGTCAGCAGCGCCAGCGCGCCAGCGGCAAAGGCGGGCACACTGAGCAGCACCATCCGAAGCGCAGCGCGCCTGCACCGCGCGGAGAGATCCTTCCTTCTCCGCATCACTCCTTGCCTCCCTGCCCGGCTGGCTGTTCGGGAGTCACCACTTCGCCCTCAATCAGCGAGTCGGGCGGATCCTGGATGACCTTGTCGGCTGCAGTCAGGCCGCTGACAATCTGCACCGTCGCGCCATCGTCCTGCCCGATCATCACATGAACAAGGTGAACCTTGTTTCCCTCGCCGAGCGTGGCAAGCTGCAGGCCTTCGCGCCGAAAGATGAGCGCCGCCGCCGGCACAATATAAGTTGGTGTTCCGTTGGGAACTTTGAAGTGCATCTGCGCCAGCGCACCGGGCATCAATTCGCCGCTGCGGTTATCCACATCCACTTCGACGAGCAGGGTACGGCTGCTTGGCTCGATGGCCTCGGCAGTGCGCACCAACGTGCCCTGATAAGTCTTCCCTGGGTGCTCGGGAAAGGTGAGGCCGATCTTTGCGCCGACCTTTGCGCTCTGAGAGTAAATCTGCGGCACGTTTGTATAAACGCGCAGAGTCTGCAGCGCCTGCATATGGAAGAGCTCTTTGGACGCGCCCTGATCGATGAGTTGGCCGGTGTCGATGTTGCGCGCCGTTACAACTCCGTCGAATGGTGCGTAGACCTTTTCGAAGTCCTGCAGTTGCGTCAACCGATCCACGTTGGCCTGCGCCGAACGCACGGCCGCCGCGGTGGCTGCAGCCTGGCTCACAAAGGTATCCGTGTCCTGACGGGAGACGGCGTTGGTCTTGACGAGATCCGAATAGCGGTCCGCCTGGATTTTCGCGATGTTGGCATTGGCCTGCGACGTAGCGAGGTCGGCCCGCGCCTGCTGCAACTGGCGATCAATCTCCGGGGTGTCAATCGTCGCAAGCAGGGCGCCTTTCTTCACGTGCGCGCCGATGTCGTAGTACCAGTGGAGAAGGTAACCGTTGGTGCGCGCGTAAATCGGTGAATCCGTGTAAGCAGTGACATTGCCGGGCAGCACAAAGCTCGAAATTGTGCCCCCCTGACGTGCCGGCAAAGCAATCACGGTGGGCGGCGCAAGCTCAACTGTGGTGCGGGCAAGAACCTTGTCACTGTGCATGCGGTTGACAATCCCGACGCCACCCAGAATCAGCGCCACTAGACCGACGACGATCAGGACTGCGACGGTTCTGCGCGGAGAGACAGAGACGCCCGCGGGCGCGCTCTCGTGGCTCTCTGCGGCGCGGCCGGGCTCGGGTTTGGAATGGGTTGTTTGGTTCATGCAAGCTGCTCCCGATCAACGTTTGCGGTCTAATCGAACTCGTCGATGGCCGCGCCCGATTGGGCGATTGAGTGTCCTTTACCGCGGCGTTCCAGCCAGCCATGCACCAGCGAGAAAAAGGCCGGAACGAAGAAAAGTGTAGCCACCGTGGCCAGCAAAAGGCCGCCAATGACGGCGCGTCCCAGCGGCGCATTCTGCTCGCCGCCGTCGCCCATGCCCATCGCCATCGGCACCATCCCGATGATCATGGCCAGCGCGGTCATCAGCACAGGGCGAAGACGGACGAATCCAGCATTCAGCGCGGCCTGCCGGGCATCGCCCACCAGCGCAACAAGCTGCTCGCGCGCAAAGCTCACCACCAGAATCGAGTTGGCCGTAGCCACGCCCATGCACATGATGGCTCCGGTCAGCGCAGGCACGCTGAGACGTGTGCCGGAAAGAAACAGGAACCATACGATGCCGGCCAGCGCCGCCGGAAGCGCAGAGATAATCAGGAACGGATCGAGCCACGATTGGAAGTTGACGACGATGAGCAGGTAGACCAGCAGGATGGAAAAGATCAGTCCACCCAGCAGTCCGATATAGGACTTGTTCATCGTTTCACTCTCGCCGCGCAATTCAAAACGAGAGCCTCGCGGCAGATCCTTTTGATGCTCGTTGATAATCCGGTCCATCGCCCGCGTCACGCTGCCCAGGTCCGTGCCGTTCACATTCGCGTAGATGTCCATCACGGGCAGGATGTCGTAGTGGCTCACCGTTCCAATCTCATTGCCCGGTACAACATTGGCCACGTTGCCCAGAACCTGCACGGGCACAGCCGCGCCGGGCGCGGCAGTAGCCGGCGAAGCGGCTGGTCCCAGTGGTGCGGCGGCACCTGCGCCGGGCACGGCTCCGGGCGCGCCAGTGGATACTGCGGCTCCCTCCGGCGTCGGCGTATTCGGAACAGTGATGGGCATGTTCTTCAGAGCCGCCAGTGAATCCAGTCCGTATTGCGGTGCCTGCACTGCGATGTTGTAACTGACTCCGTTGCGCGGGTCCAGATAGAAGGTCGGCGAGGTTTGAAAGCTGCCGCTCAGCGTCACCAGCAGGCTCTGGATGACATTGCTCTGCGTAAGACCTATGTCGCGTGCCCTGGTGCGATCCACGTCCACCGTAAAGTTGGGCAGATTAAAAGGCTGCTGGATGCGCGCATCAATGACGCCGGGAACATAGCGCACCTCGTTCAACATGCGCTCCGCCAGAAGATGATCGCCTTGAAGATTGGGGCCCACGATCTGAATATCGATCGGCGCTGAGAGTCCAAAGTTCAGGATCTGCGAGACGATATCGACAGGGAGCATATAGAACGTGACGCCCGGATACTGCTCCGCCAGCACCTGACGGAGCTTGTTGACGTAGGCATCGGTGGGGTGGTGATCCTTGGTGAGCTGCACCTGAATATCCGCGTCCGATGTGCCCACTGGAGCCGAGTTGGAATAGGAGAGATTCAGGCCGGAGTAGGGCAGGCCGACATTATCGACGATGGTTACGATCTCATCGGCAGGGATGAGCTGACGGATGGTGCCGTCGATGTGGTCACAAAGCGCCGCTGTCTCTTCAATGCGCATGCCGGTGTGGGCACGCAGGTGGAGCTTGAACTGGCCGGAGTCCACTGACGGGAAGAAGTCCTGGCCCAGCCACGGGCCCAGCACGCCGATGGAAAGCACGGCAAAGAGCAGGAAGACTGTCAGGAAGACCGGGGCGTGATCGACGCACAGGGTCAGCAGGCCGAGATAGAACCGGCGAAAGCGGTCGAATCCGCTTTCGAAGGAATGCTGGAAACGCGTAAAGGGATTGCGGCTTGTCTGCCTGCGGGCGACCTCCGCGTCGTCATGCTCGCGCAGCATGTACTTGGCCATGGTGGGCACGAGCGTGCGCGAGAGCAGATAGCTGGCCAGCATGGCGAAGACGACCGCCTCCGCCATGGGAACAAATAGATAGCGCGCCACGCCGCTCAGGAAGAACATCGGCACGAAGACGATGCAGATCGAGAGCGTGGAGACGAGCGCCGGTACGGCAATCTGCGCGGAGCCATCAAGGATCGACTGCTCCAGTTCCTTGCCCGCTTCGAGGTTGCGGTTGATATTCTCAATCGCGACCGTCGCATCATCCACCAGAATGCCCACTGCCAGCGCCATGCCGCCCAGCGTCATGATGTTGATGGTCTCGTTGAGCATGGCGAGCACGATGAGCGAACAGAGAATGGAGAGCGGAATCGAGACGGCGATGATGATGGTGGAGCGCCAGCTCCCGAGAAAGACCAGAATCATGATCGCCGTCAGGCAGGCGGCGATGATCGCCTCGCGCACCACGCCGTCAATGGCGCTGCGCACGAAGATGGACTGATCGGAGAGCGCATTGATGCGAAGCTGCGGCGGCAGCTGACTCTTGACGAGCTCCAGCTTGCTGCGAATGCCGCTGATGATGTCGAGCGTGGAGGCCGAGCCGGTCTTGAGAACGTTCATCAGAATGGCGCGGTGTCCATCGACACGCACGATGTTGGTCTGCGGCGGGTAGCCGTCGCGCACATGCGCTACATCGTGGATATAGATCACCGTGCCGTTCACCGAGCGAATCGGCAAATTGTTCAGCTCATCCACGATGCTCGGCGCAGAGTTGGACTCGACGATGTATTCGAAGTTATCGACCTTGATCGTTCCAGTGGGTACGATCAGATTCTGAGCCGACACCGCGTTGACCACGTCGGCGGCCGAAAGGCCTTTGGCCTGCAGCGCGGCGCTATCGATGTCCACCTGAATCTGGCGCTGCTTGCCTCCGTAGGGGAACGGCGTCTGCGCTCCTTCCACCGTGGCCAACTGCACGCGAATGTTGTTGGTGGCCAGGTCGAAGAGCTGCTGCTCGTTCAGACCGGCCCCGGCCAGGCCAAGCTGCAGCACCGGCACGCTCGCCGCGTTGTACTGAATCATGAAGGGGGGCGTGGCGCCCGGCGGCAGAAATCGCAGTTCAGCCTGATTGATCGCGCCCACCTGCGCCACGGCTGACGCGATATTGACGTGCGGCTGGAAAAAGATCTTGATCACCGCCACGCCGTTCAGCGACTGCGACTCGATATGCTCGATGTCGTTCACGGTCGTCGTCAGTCCGCGCTCGCTGACGAACACAATGCGCGAGGCCATCTCCTGCGCGGAAAGGCCGGTGAAGTTCCAGACCACTGAAATTACCGGGATGTCGATGTTGGGAAAGATATCCGTCGGCATCGACAGGATGCTGTATGCCCCGAGAATCAGAATCAGCAGCGCGAATACGACGAATGTATAAGGCCGCCGAAGCGCCAGACGGACAATCCACATAGTACGGCTACCACCCCCGGGCCGGTTCTCCCTTCCAGATCATTGCGCTCGCATCCCGCTTCCGGAGTTCGCATCCGGAGAGTTGCCGCATGGCCGGATCTGAAAGGCACAGCAGTGGAACGGATTCGATTCTCGTGCGACAGCGCGCCGATTTCCGCTCCCGTAATTCGTGGTGGAACACACCGGGCGCCATGCGCCGCGCAGTCCACCATGATGTTCGGTATCTTCATGGTAGTCGAAGAGACGGCTCTTTGTGGGCTTGTCCCTTCTCGTGTTCGCACGAGAAATCCTTCAATAGCGCAGCTGGCCTGCCTTCAGAGCAGGCAAGACTGCGTCGAT
>JBBIVH010000069.1:0-12480 GCA_037439805.1 Acidobacteriaceae bacterium | reverse complement strand
ATTGAAGTGAACGTGCCCAAGACTCGCACGGTGAAGGAAATCACCGAACAGCGTCTTGTGGTCACCATCGACCGTGATCAGCAGGTTTTCCTCGGCGACAAGCCAATTAATCTGCATGATCTTCCTGCGAAGCTGGCCATGTCCGGAGCCGATCCCGCGAAGAAGGTCATCTATCTGCGCGCCGATGAGCGCGTGCCGTTCGGCGCCTTCGCCAGCGTAATGGACGCAGTGAAGCAGGCGGGCATCACAAATATTTCGATTGTGACGCAGCCTCTGAACACGAAGGGACGCGCCGGGGGCGAATAGCTGGACATTCACGTCTCGGACGCGACGGATACGAAGCAAGGCAATGCCATGAGCAGTGTGCTGGAAAGCAGCGAGCGGCTGGAACAGGAACTGACGCCGGAGCCATGGATGGCGCCCGCGGCGGGGGCACTCGGTCTGCATCTGGCGCTCGTGGTGAGTATCGTCGTGTATGGAATCCTCGGCGGATTCTTTCGGCACAATCTCTGGGGTGGTTCGTCGACTGGAGGCGCGATCCAGGTGAACCTTGTGAGCAGCGCGCTCCCCTTGCCATCCAATCAACCCGTCAACCAAAACGTTCTCTCGACGGAGACACCCAGCCAGGCGCCCGCAGCCCCAGAGCCCAAGAGCAAGCAGGCGGAAGACCTGACTGCCATCCCGATTCCGGGCAAACAGAAGAAGCAGCAGCATGAAACGGTGCAACGCTCTCCGCAGCGCCAGCAGCAGCCGCTGCAGAACAACCGCGCCAGCTACGGCGAGCAGTCCGGCTCGTCGATGCCGCGTGTGACGCAACCGCAGGGGTTTACGTCCGGCCAGACAGCGGTGAACACGGACTTTGGGAGCCAGTTTGGCTGGTACGTGGATCAGCTGAATCGCACGATGGCGAGCAACTGGTACAAGCCCGAGGTTGACCCGCGCACCCCACGCGGAGCGCAGACGTATATCTTTTTCAAGATCTACAGAGATGGATCCGTTGCCGAAGTGCAATTGCAGCGAAGCAGCGGCAGCCCGACATTGGACAGCTCCTGCCTGCGGGCCGCGCAGCGGATCGGCAACTTTCAGCCTTTGCCGGGCGCGTATCGAGGAAGCTACCTGCAGGTGTCGTACTACTGCGAATACTAGAGCGCCGTAAAGCACCATCGGTAAGATGGAGTAGGCAGGCTTGATCGCAACTGCAATTGTATGTTGCTCTGCGTTGAATGATTCGCCAAGGAGGCATGCACCACGGCATGAGGGTTCTATTCAGAATTCACTTCTATGCTTTTCTTCTCGTCGCAATCTCCTCCTCCGCGTGGGTGCAGGCGCAGGACTGGGTGCGGACCGGCACGAACCTCGGAAATGAGAAGATCCGGCTCGCTGCCGCGGACTTCAAGCCCGGCGCTGCAGACCCGCAGACTCCCGCGCTCAAAGCTGTCTTTGATGCCACGCTCTACAGCGACCTTGGGAATGCAGGGATCTTCGATCTGGTATCCAAGAGCTTTGCTCCGCAGGCCATGCCCGGCGCACCGCAGGAGATTAATCTAGCGCAATGGTCGGCAACCCCGGCGAATGCCGCCATGGTTGCGTTTGGCAACCTGTCGGTGAGCAATGGGCGCGTGGCGGTGTATGGATGGCTCTTCGACACGCGCAACACGGCCAGTCCGCAGGTGCTGGGCAAGCAGTACAACGAAGACGCGAGTCAGGACATGGCGCGCACCATCGCGCACCGGTTTGCCGATGAGATTATCTATCGCCTCGGGGGCGGCATCAATGGAATCGCCGAGACGAAGATCTATTTCATCAGTTCACGTAGCGGCTCTAAAGAAGTATGGGCGATGGACTATGACGGCCAGAACCAGCACCAGATTACTCACCTTGGCACCATCACGATCTCTCCGCGCATTTCCCCGGATAACACGCGGATTGCCTGTGCCTCTCTGGGCCGCGACGGCTGGGGTATCCGAATGTACTCGCTCGAGCTTGGCCGGATGGTCGCCTTCCCCGGCGGATCAACGGGAGGAGCGAATCAGTCGCCGTCCTGGGCCCCGGACGAGAATCGGATTGCTTTCTCTTCATCCAGGTCGGGTGACCCGGAGATCTGGATCGCCAATACTGATGGGGGGAATGCCCATCGTGTGACATTCTTTGCCGGGCCGGATGTTTCGCCTACCTGGAACCCGAAGACCGGCACGCAACTTGCCTGGGTCAGTGGAAGGACCGGTCTTCCGCAGATCTACATCATGGATCAGGATGGATCGAACATTCAGCGCATGACAGACGGCGGCTACGCGGTGTCGCCTTCCTGGGCGCCGAATGGCCAGTTTCTCACCTTCAGTTGGAATCGGAAGTATGGTCCGGGAGCGCCGGGCGGGCAGGACATTTACGTGATGGACATTGCCAGCAAGCGCTGGCTGCAACTGACGCACGATGCCGGCAGCAACGATTTCCCCTCATGGTCACCCGACGGCCGCCATATTGTGTTTCAGCGCCAGATGGGATCCCACACCGAGATCTGGTCGATGCTTTCGGATGGGACCCAGCAGCAGCAACTGACCCATGGTGGAACCAACATGATGCCGAACTGGAGCTGGAAGTAGTCGCGTTACTCCTCCGCGTACCCGAAAAGCAAGCGCTTGGGCGACTGTGGAGGCGAGAGATAAAATGGTGCTGTAGCGCAAATCGAGATCCGATCTGCAAAAGGAGTTACGCCTTGACCCGTCGCAAGTGTGTTGTTACTTCAGTGGCATTGCTTGCCGTTCTAGTGACCGCCGCCGGATGTAAGAAGAAGAATACTTCGGTGCCGAGCCAGGAAACCGCGCCCTCGTCCGCAGCATCTCCTGCGCCAACGGTGCAGATGACAGTAAGCCCCAGCACCATCTCTGGGGGAGACCAAGCGACACTGAGCTGGAAGACCTCCGATGCCACCGACGTTTCTATCGATGGAATCGGCAAAGTGCCGACGACAGGCGTGAAGACGGTGACCCCGGCGGAATCCACAACGTACCATCTCGTAGCGCAAGGTCCGGGAGGCACGGCCGAGGCGACTGCCCGGCTTGTGGTCACCACGGCTCCGGCTGTCGCAGTGCCGAGTAACACCATGACTGCGGAGGAAGAGTTCAAAGCAAATGTGCAGGACATTTTCTTTGACTACGACACCTATGACATTCGCACCGATGCGGAATCGACCCTTTCGCACGATGCCTCTTATCTGGCTTCTCATCCGAGCATCAAGGTTGTGATTGGCGGATACTGCGACGAAAGAGGCTCGGACGAGTACAACCTCGCGCTCGGCCAGAACAGGGCAGATGCTGCCAAGAAGGCTCTGGTTTCCGCCGGCATCGCGGCAGACCGTATCCGCGTCATCAGCTACGGAAAAGAAAAGCCGTTCTGCAGCGAATCCACGGAAGAGTGCTGGCAGCAAAATCGCCGCGCGGGCTTTTCGATCGATCAGTAGGCGCTGCGCCAGCCTCTCTGCATCGCAGCGGGGCTGGGCTTGCTTGTATGTTCCGGATGAAACGAGTGTCTCCCTGATAAATTCGTAAGTTGAAGCAGGTGGAATGATGCAAAGAACCAGCCCGATCCGCAAAGCTCTAACAGCGGCAGCAACGATCACCCTGGTCCTGGGACTTATGCCGGTTCGCGCCCACGCGGCGTCGAAGGAAATTATCCAGTTGCAGACTCAGGTGCAGCAGCTCCTGGACATGGTGCAGCGCATCCAGTCCACGCTCGATACCAAGTTCGGCGTACTCCAGAACCTGGCGCAGCAGACTGCCGACCAGGCGACGCAGATGAGCGCCGCCGTAACCGCCCTGCAGCAAAAGATCAATGCCCAGAATGAAGCGCTGGGCGGCAAGGTCGATACAGCCTCAGGCCAGATTCAGTCGCTCAACGATTCGGTGGACGAACTCAAGACGCGCATTGCCAAGCTCGACAAGACGGTTCAGGATATGCAGTCGCAACTGCAAAACATCCAGAATCCGCCTCAGGCAGCGGGTACTGCGCAGGCTGCGCCTGGAGCTCCCGATGCTGGTCAGCCCGCGCCGATGGCGGGGCCATCGAACGCTCCGGGCATGAGTGCTGCGCCCGCGCCGGCCAGCTCCGCTGCTCTGGCTCCTCCTCTGGAGCAGACGTATCAGGCGGCGGTTCGCGACTTCAATGCAGCCAAATACTCCGTTGCCAAGGGTGAATTTCAGGACGTAGTCCACTACTACCCGTTGGACAACATGGCCGGCACATCTCAGTTCTATTTGGGAGAGATCGCCTACCGCCAGAAGGATTACGAGACAGCCATCAAGTCCTACAACGGAGTACTGGAAGGATTCTCCGGAAACTCAAAGGCCGCAGCCGCCCAGTTGCACAAAGGGCTGGCGCTTATGCAGGTTGGCCGACGCGATGCAGGGATTCATGAGCTGCGCGAGTTGATTCAGCGTCACCCGCAGACTCCGGAGGCAGCGCAGGCCCGCGCGAAACTAAATGGCATGGGTGTTCGAATCAATCCGCGCACCCAGGAGTAATTGCTCCCGCACAGTGCAACCAATCACAAAAAGCCCCGCGTGTGCGGGGCTTTTTGCTGCCTATCAGGTTTGACTTACTGCAGATTGTGCATCAGGGTATCGAGAGCAGCCTTCGGGGGGCGCGTCACAGACTCAGGCAGCGTAGCCAGCGGAGTATCGACCAGATTCAGAAGGTCGGTAAACGTGGGCTTCTGCGTGTCGATGTAAAAGACTCCGGTCAGCACCTCGTTGTTGTCGTGCGCCTGCATCAGCGTCTTGACCGCCTCAGCCTTGTTAGTCGGGTCGTAATCTTCATGCAGCTTGCGCAAACGAAGACTGGAGCCGTCGTGCATTTCAACATCGAGCACCTGCCCCGAGTCGTAGTCCACCGCGATGTCTTCAAAGCTGGCGATGAAGCCCACTTCATTGATGGGCTCATCGTACTCCTGCATGAATTTGTAGCTCTTGGTCGATCCTTCGTGATCGTTGAAGGTGACACACGGGCTGATGACATCCAGCATGACGGTGCCCTTGTGTGCAATCGCGGCCTTGAGCATCGAGAGCAACTGCTTCTTATCGCCTGAGAAGGAGCGTCCGACAAAGGTCGCGCCGAGTTGAATGGCCATGGCGCAGGTGTCGATGGCGGGAAGGTCGTTGATCACGCCGGTCTTCAGCTTCGAGCCTAGATCCGCGGTTGCGGAGAACTGCCCCTTGGTGAGGCCATAGACTCCGTTGTCTTCGATGATATAAATCATCGGCAGATTGCGGCGCAGCAGGTGTACGAACTGCCCCATGCCGATCGAAGCCGTATCGCCATCGCCGGAGACGCCCAGCGTAATCATCTGGTGGTTTGCGAGAATCGCGCCCGTCGATACGGATGGCATACGCCCGTGAACGCTGTTGAAGCTGTGCGAACGGCTCATGAAGTATGCGGGGCTCTTCGACGAGCAGCCGATTCCGCTCATCTTCATGACGCGCTCCGGCTCGACGCCCATCTCGAACATCGCATCGATGATGCGCTCCGAGATGGCGTTGTGGCCGCAGCCGGCGCAGAGGGTGGATTTTCCGCCGCGGTAATCGACGATGGGAAGGCCAATCCGGTTGACTTTCGGTGCAGGTGTAGCAGTTGCCATTACAGGCCCTCCTTGGCGACAAACTCTTCCGTGATGGTGCGCGCGTCGAGCGGCAGACCGTTGTAGTGCAGAATGCTGCGCAGCTTTGTCACCTGCTCGGCCGGCAAATCCAGCTTGAGCAGGCTTGCCAGTTGCGCATCGCGATCCTGTTCGACGATATACACGCGCTCGTGCGACGCCACGAAGTCATGAATCTCATGTGCGAACGGATAGGCACGGATGCGCAGGTAATCCACTTCTGCGCCGCGTTCCTTTTTGATCTGATCCAGGCTTTCCTGAAGCGCGAAGTCGGTGGTGCCATACGCGATGAAAGCGACCTTCGACTTGCCGTTCTTCACGATCACCGGAGCGGGCACAGCCTTGCGCGCGTTCTCGAATTTGCGGCTGAGCCGGTCCATGACGGCCTGGTATTCATCAGGCTTCTCCGTGTATCCGGCCGCATCATTGTGTCCCGAGCCACGCGTGAAATATGCCGCCTTGGGGTGACGGGTGCCGGGCAGGGTACGCCAGCCGATTGCGTCGCCATCGACATCGCGATAGCGAGCAAATCCGCCCAGCTTTTCGAGGTCCCCTGCCGTCAGTACCTTTCCGCGATCCAGCGGCTTTTCCGGATACTGGAAGGCTTCGGACATCCAGTTATTCATGCCCAGATCAAGATCGGTGAGCACAAAGACCGGGGTCTGGAATCGCTCGGCAAGGTCAAATGCGGCGACACCAAGCTCGAAGCACTCCTTGACGGAGCCGGGCAGCAGTACGATGTGCTTTGTATCGCCATGCGACAGGAATGCGGTCGAAAGCAGATCGGCCTGCGAAGTGCGCGTGGGCATACCCGTCGAGGGTCCAGAGCGCTGCACGTCAAAGATGACTCCCGGCAGCTCGGCAAAATAGCCCAGGCCGGAGAACTCCGCCATCAGCGAAATACCGGGGCCCGAAGTCGCCGTCATGGAGCGTGCGCCGGCCCATCCAGCGCCGAGCACCATACCGATTGCCGCCAGTTCGTCCTCCGCCTGCACAACGGCAAACGTGGCCTTGCCTTCAGGCGTCACGCGCAGTTTCTTCAGCAGGTCGGTGGTCGCCTCAACAACCGAGGTAGACGGTGTGATGGGATACCAGGCCACGACCGTGACGCCAGCGAACACCGCGCCCATTGCGCAGGCGGCGTTGCCGTCGATGATGATCTGCCCGGCGGTCTTGTCCATGCGCTCCAGGACGAAGGGATCGTGCTTGACCAGCTTCTCCTGCGCATAGTCGAAGCCCGCCTTCACCGCGCCAAAGTTGAGGTCGAATACCTTCTGCTTTTTGGCAAACTGCTTCTTTAGTCCTTGCTCTACGACGGTGAGATCGATGGAGAGCAACTGCGCCACCACGCCGACGTAGACCATGTTCCTGACCAACTTGCGCAGCTTGGCTTCAGGGCAAACGGCGGCCGTGATCTTGTCAAAAGGAACCGGATAGCAGGCCACATCGTCGCGGTATTGCTTGAGATTCAGGCTCTCTTCATAAATGGCCACTCCGCCGACGGGAAGGTTAAGGATGTCCTGCCTGGCCGTTTCTACGTTCAGCGCCACCAGAATCTCTGCATCGCGCTTGCGGGCGACGTACCCGTCCTTGCTCGCACGAATGGTGTACCAGGTGGGAAGTCCGGCGATATTCGAGGGAAAGAGGTTCTTGCCGCTGACGGGAACCCCCATTCCGAAGATGCTCTTCAGCAGCACGCTATTGGCGGATTGCGAGCCGGACCCGTTCACCGTTGCTACGTTGATGCTGAAATCATTCACGACGCGCTTTTGCGCATTCAAAGCGCCCTGTTCTTGACCCAGGGCCAGGTCTCCAGTCGCCATTTGGCGGGATTCCCTTCGAGGTAGATTCAGGAAAGAATCAATCTTTCGCCATCTGTGATTATAGTCATGCAGACGAACAGCCGTCCCGACTGGTAGTCCACTCGTAACGTGTCCAGGGTGTCGCATCGTACAACACCTGTTCATCTGTTCAGAAGCGCCTGGCGCAGACTGGCCGCTGCGAAGTGGGTTACCTGCAGGAGACGGTGGGTGCGTTGCAGAGGCAGGCTTTAGCTCAGCGCCTGTGCCCGGATGGAGTCTCTTTGCCAACGCCGCAGCAAAATGACGGCGATCAAGACGAGCGCAGAGGTCAGACCTAACCAAAGGCCAAAGATGCCCCTGTGCAGGACGAAACAAAGGGTCAGGCCGATGGGCAAACCCAGAATCCAGTAGCCAATCAGGTTTGCGATCATCGGGACTCGGGTTTCACCCAAACCGCGCAGAGCACCCGTCGTCACGGTCTGCACGCCATCGAAGACCTGGAAAGCTGCAGCAATCCATAGCAGACTTGGCCCTACGGCGAGGACGCGAGGGTCGCTGGTATAGAGCCGGATCAGCGGGACCGGCGCGGCGAGAAAGACCACCGCGGCCAGCAGCATGAAAGCCGTGCCAAGCCCCAGGGCTAGCCAACCGGCGCGACGCGCGCGCTGCAGGTCTCCCGCTCCAACCGCATGCCCCACGCTGACGGCTGCTGCCGCTGAGACACCCAGGGGCACCATGTAGGAGATGCTGGCGTAGTTCAGCGCGATGGAGTGGGTGGCCAGGGCAACAGGAGTCAGGTAACCGGCTGCGAATGTGGATAGGTTCCATGCGCCAACTTCAAGCAGAATCTGTCCCGCGGCCGGCGCACCAATGCGCACCAGTGACCGCAGCCGCTCCATGCTGGGCCCGGCCCAGTGGCGAAAGAGGGGATGCCCCCTTTGCCGCTCGTAGCGCCATGCGAAGCCGAGCAGAGAGAGGGCCATGGCGACGCGAGCAATGCACGTCGAAATGGCCGATCCGTTCACCCCAAGCGCAGGAAATCCCAGCTTGCCGTAAATCAGCACCCAGTTTCCAGCCCAATTGAGCAGATTGGCCAGCACGTAGGTCACCGTAATGACGCGCACCTGGCCGACACCCTGCAGATAGCGACGTGTTCCACCGTAAAGCAGAAGCGGCAGCGTACCGAGATTCAGCAGCAACAGGTAGCCTCGGGCCGGTGAAGCAACGGCCGGGGTGATGCCAAAATGCGTCAGATTCAGGCTTGCCAGAGCCACCAGCGCCATGAGCGGCAGCGTCAGAATCAATGCGAGGTAGACACCCTGAGCCAGCCACCGATGGCACTCGTCGTGATCTTTGCGCCCGTAGGCTTGTGAGACCAGCGTATCGAGCCCAAGAAGCAGCCCGATGCCAAACAGTGAGGGCGTGTAGTAGACAGCATTGCCCAACGCGACCGCGCCAATCGCCGCGGGCCCAAGCTTGCCCACCATGATGGTGTCCACGACGCCCTGCGCCATCCAGCCCAGTTCGCTGAGGACAACGGGCACCGCCAGCGCCACCATGGCGCGCAGCTCCTCTCTCCACTGGGACTTGGCGTGATTCACTTTTCTACTGTACATGCTGATTCGACCGGGTTCAGGCCCGGGCAAATCAGACCCATAGCACAAGAAGGCTGGCAACGAGCGCCAACGGCATGGCAATCAGTCCAACCTTGAAAAACTCCCATGCCGTTATCTCGACCCGTTCGCGGCGCAATGCAATCAGCCATAGAATTGTGGCCAGCGAACCGGTCACGGAGAGATTCGGCCCAAGGTCTACGCCGATGAGCACCGCGTGGGCAACGATCCCAGCCTCCTGCGCGTGACGAATCGTCGCGCCGCTCATTAGCCCGATGGGGAGATTATTCATCCCATTCGAAGCAATCGCCACTGCAAATGCAGCGATAAACTTTGCAGCAAAGACCGGCAAATGAGCCATCGCGCGGAGCGCGCCGAGTCCCGCATGGAGAAGACCTGCATTCTGCATTGCCTCCACAATCACGAAGAGGCCAGCCACCAGCGGCAACACCGACCACGACACGCTTCGAAAGACGCGTTGCACAACTGCGCGATCCTTGAAAGAGACAGCGGCCATCGCCACCACGGCCGCTGCACAGGTGGGTGCGCCAAGCGGCACGCCAAGAGCGGATGACACAATCAATGCAACCGCCGAGAAGAGCAACCCAGCGAGCGCCAGCTTTCCCCCCGGCGAAAGCTGAGCGGCCTCCTGCCGGTGATGGATGCGCACGGTGAACGCATCACCCGCACTCCAGCGAAGAACGAAGTACGTCACCGCAATGGACGCGATCGAAGGCAGAAAAAAAATGCCAAGCCAACTTGCCAACGGCGGCACGTGACGGTCGAAGACCACAAGATTCGCTGGATTTGAGATGGGAAAGACAAAGCTGGCGGCGTTCGCCACAAGCGCGCAGGCCAGCAGGTAGGGCTTTGGCTTCACGCGCGCACGCCGCACCACAGCCAGCACTGCGGGAGTGAGCACGACAGCGGTCGCATCATTGGACAAAAACGCGGTTACCGCGATGCCAACGCAGTACACCAGTAAGAACAGCCGCGCCGATGATCCCGTTGCATGTTGCGCAGCGAGATCGGCGACCCACTCGAAGACCTGCTGCTCTCGTGCCAACTCCGCCAGGATCATCATGCCCGTCAGAAAGAGATAGACATCCCAGCCGTCCATCGCCGCGCTGGCCGCCTGGCGGAGCGGGATCAGGCCGGATGCCATCAGCAGGACAGCGCCACCGCATGCCCAGTAGGCCTCGGCAATAGATCGCGGACGCACCAGCATGCACACAATGCTGGCAAGTGCGATGGCCCAGGTAAGAATCAGGGGAAGATGTCCGATGTGCATGCCGCTCGCTGCTGGTCCAACTCCAGACTACATCCCCGGTTGGACAACGAAGGCAGCCGAAAGGCTGCCGTCGTTCGAAGCAAACTTCTACCGGTACGATGTTCAACTGCGGACCAGTGGAACTGAAGGCGGAAGATCGACTGTTTTGGTTGTAATTGAGAGCTTGGAAGGCGTCAGTTCAGGTCCATCCCAGCCTTCCTTCACCGCCTCGACAAAAATCTGGCCGGGACGCTTCGTCGATTGCACGATGACCTGCGCCAGCCCACTGAAGAGCGAGCGTGTCGGTCCCTTATCGCTTTCCTGACAATTGGGATCACCGTTGCCCACTCCAATCAGAGTGCCATCCCCAGAGACATTGAAGCGAATAAGATTGTCTGCGGTTGGCACTGCGCGACCCTGCGAATCCAGCGCCTCTACGGTCAGGATTGCGAGATCCTTTCCGTCTGCGTCGATGGTCGTGCGGTCTGTAGTCAGCCGGATCGCCACTGTCGGCCCTGTCGTCTCTCGCTTTTCCGTGAGAACTACTTTGCCGCCCTTGCTCCCGCGCGCCTCAATCACACCCGGTTCGTACTTCACCTTCCACTCCACATGACCGAGATGCGGCACCTGCTTGCTGCCCATGCTCGCGCCGTTGACGAAAAGCTCAACCTCTTCGACATTCGAGTAGACCCACACAGGGATCTCGTCTCCCTCTTTGCCCTCGAAGTTCCAGTGCGGGAACAGATGCAGGACCGGCTCTTTGCCCCACCACGCCTTGTAGTAATAAAAAGTATCCTTGGGGAATCCGCAAATATCCACAATGCCGAACTGCGAGTTGATGGACGGCCAGCCATAGGGCGTTGGCTCTCCGCGATAGTCGAAGCCGGTCCAGGCAAAGCCGCCCGCCTCCCACTCCCGCGTCCCATAGAAGGTCCACCATTCTTCCGCGGTTTCACCCCAGCGCACCACTCCGTTGTAGGCGTTCACGGTATTACGCAACGGATCGGTGGTGTACACGCCGCGCGTTGAAATTGCGCTGGAGGTCTCCGATCCGTACAGCGTCCTCTTTGGGAAATCCTTGTGAAACTTGTCCGGTTGTTGCAGTTGGTAGTTAAAGCCGATGATGTCCAGCGGTACGGAGACTCCCTTTCGGTTGTCTCCATTCACGGCGGCGGAAACCACGCGCGTCGGATCGAGATCGTGGCATCTGCGAACCATGGTCGCAGCGATTTTTTCTCCCTGTTCGGATTCCTGTGACTGCAGAATGAATTCTTCGTTTCCAATTGACCAGATAATGATCGATGGCGAATTTCGATAACGCTTGACCATGCCCTCCAGTTGGGCCAGTCCCTCGGGGCTGGAACTCATCTGCCGCGTCTCGCACATCATCATGACGCCCATGCGATCGCAGGCATCCACCCACTCCGGGGCCGGCATGTTGTGAGAGGTGCGCACCGCGTTGCAACCCATCTCGCGTAACACGCCAAGTCGATATGCCTGCAGACGGTCTGGCAGCGCAGCACCCACCCCCGCGTGATCCTGGTGATTGCAGGTGCCCTGGATCTTGAGCGATGTGCCATTCAGGGAGAATCCCTTGTCGGGATCGAAGACTGCCGTGCGCACGCCAAATTGCACGCGCTCAGCATCGCGTACTGTACCCGCAGACTCCACCGCGATGACCGCGGTGTAGAGATTCGGCTCGTCCACGGACCACAGCTTCGCATTTGCAAGATGCGCTGTGGCAGAGAAAGTCTGTGTTTCATCCGCTCCGACGGGTTGCGCTTGTGCCTCCGCAGTTGCCACCGTGTTGCCGCTTGCATCCTGAATCTTCCAGGTGACGCGTGCCAGCTCAGCCTGCTTACCTTCGTTGACGACACGGGCGATCAGATCGAGTTTTACGGAAGAACCGCTCACCGCAGAGCGCACGATACTGTCGCAATGGCCCAGATGGAGAGCGTCCGTCTTGGTCAGCCAGACATGCCGATAAATTCCAGCGCCTTCATAGAACCACCCGTCACCGAAGCTCGCATCCACGCGCACGACGATGTAGTTCTTGGCGCCGATCGCCAGAAAGTCGGTCAGGTCAAAGCGGAACGGCACATAGCCGTTGTCGTTGCGACCGACAAAACATCCATTCACAAAGACCAA
>JBBIVH010000068.1:2412-12785 GCA_037439805.1 Acidobacteriaceae bacterium | reverse complement strand
TGAGTGCCACGCCCATCCCGCGCACCCTGCACATGTCGCTCGTCGGCCTGCGCGACATGTCCGTCATCGAGACGCCGCCCAAAGACCGCATGGCCATCCAGACCGTCGTCGCCAAGTTCGACGAGAAGCTCGTGCGCTCCGCAGTTGAGCTCGAACTCGAGCGTAGCGGCCAGGTCTACTTCGTCCACAACCGCGTCGAGTCCATCTACGAGATCGCCGCGCGCATTCAGGAGCTCGTTCCCGCCGCGCGTGTCGCCGTCGGCCACGGGCAGATGAGCGAAGGCGAACTCGAAAAGGTCATGCTCGCTTTCATGCACCACGAGTTCGACGTGCTCGTCGCCACCACCATCATCGAAAACGGCCTCGACATCCCGCTCGCCAACACCATCCTCATCAACCGCGCCGACCGCCACGGCCTCAGCGAGCTCTACCAGCTTCGCGGCCGCGTCGGCCGCTCCAATCGCCGTGCCTATGCGTATCTACTCATTCCCGGCGAAAAGGAGCTCAGCGAAATCGCCCGCCGCCGGCTTGCCGCGCTCAAGGAGTTCAGCGACCTCGGCGCAGGCTTCAAGATTGCCGCGCTCGATCTCGAACTGCGCGGCGCCGGCAACATGCTCGGCGGTGAGCAGAGCGGACACATCGAGGCCGTCGGCTTCGAGCTCTACACCTCCATGCTCGAGCAGGCCGTCAAGGAGATGAAAGGCGAGAGCGGCGAAGAGCGTCCCGCCGCGCAGCTCAACCTCGGCATCGCCCTGCGCATCGACGAGAGCTACGTGGCCGAAGAAAACCAGCGTCTGCGCCTCTACAAGAAGATCGCCGGAGCAGCCAGTGACAAAGCCATCGCCGATCTCCGCGCCGAAATGGAAGACCGCTATGGCTCGCTGCCCGACGCTACCGTCTACTTGCTTGAGGCTGCATCGCTACGCCTCGAGTGCGAGCGCATCGGCATTGCGCAAATCGACCGCAAGCGCAGCGAGTTGCAACTCCGCTTCACCGAGCACGCTCAGGTCGATCCCCAGCACCTCATGCGCCTCGTCGCGCGCAACGCCAAACGCGGCGCTCAGTTCACGCCCCAGGGCGTACTCAAATTCCCGCTCACCGCCACGCGCCCCGATGAAGTCCTGCTTGAAATCCGCGACCTCATCGCCGGCCTGCAGGCCGAGCCGGTCAACGCCTGATCGTCTTTCACCTACCTGACAATTTCTCCGCTGTTTGCAATCGACCGCCGGGTCACCGGATAAGATTGTGCGGTAGGCCAAGCGCAAACCTGGCCAACGCACGCAACACGCTTCGGGAGGTTCGATGAGTCAACGGGTTCGCAAGGCAGTCTTCCCCGCTGGGGGGTTGGGCACGCGTTTTCTGCCCGCCACAAAAGTCATCCCCAAGGAGATGCTGGCCCTCGTAGACAAGCCCATCATCCAGTACGGCGTGGAAGAAGCCATCGCCTCCGGCATCGAGCACATCATCATCATCACCGGCCGCGGCAAAGGCGCGATGGAGGATCACTTCGATCACAGCTTCGAGCTCGACGCAACCCTCGAGCGCCGTGGAAAGCATGAACTCCTCGCCGTCTCGCGCAGCGTAGCCACCATGGCCCGCGTCAGCTACGTGCGCCAGAAGGAGCCGCTCGGCCTCGGCCACGCAGTCCTCTGCGCGAAGGAGCTGGTCGGTGACGAGCCTTTCGCCGTCCTCTTGCCAGACGATGTGATTGACGCCGACGTGCCCTGCCTCAAGCAGATGATCGACGTCTTCGACGAGCGTGGCGGCTCGGTTCTCGCCACGCAAACGGTCGAAGGCCCTGGCATCTCCGCCTACGGCGTCCTCACCGGCTCGCCCGACCCCGCCAATCCCCGTATCTACAACTGCACCGGCATGGTCGAAAAGCCTCACTTTGAAGATGCGCCATCGAAGCAGGCCATCATCGGCCGCTACGTCCTCACGCCGCGCGTCTTCGAGCTGCTGGAGCAGACGCAGCCCGGAGCCGGCGGCGAAATCCAGCTCACCGACGGCATCAAGGCCCTGCTCAAGGAAGAGAGCGTCTTCGGCTACACCTTCGAGGGCAAGCGCTTCGACGCCGGCGACAAATTCGGCATGTTGCAGGCCACGGTCGAATTCGCACTCAAGCGCCCCGACCTCGGCCCGCGCTTCCGCGACTACCTCAAAACCCTCCCCCTCTGATTCCTGCCTCTGAAGACAACAAAGCCTGCAGTCGTGCGCACCTCGCGCTGCTGCAGGCTTCGCTCTTTCTGGTTCCGTTTCGATTACAGCGCCGACTCGCCCCGCTCATCGTTGCGGATGCGGATTGCTTCATCAATCTTGCTGATGAAGATCTTGCCGTCGCCGATGCGTCCCGTGCGCGCCGCGCTGGTGATGGCCTGGATGGCTTTCTCCTTCAATTCGTCGTGGAGAACCAGTTCGATCTTGACCTTGGGCAGAAGGTCCACCGTATATTCGCGTCCGCGGTAGAACTCCGTGTGCCCCTTCTGACGGCCGTGGCCGCGCGCTTCCAGAATGGTCATGCCTTCAATGCCTGCTTCCAGCAAGGCATCCTTCACTGCATCCAGCTTGGAGGGCTGAAGAATCGCTTCGATCTTGAGCATGCAAAAGTGCCTCGTTTGACAGCGTAACAGGCCCGGCGGCTTCGTGCCCGTCCCGGCCTCAGGTTTTCATATTAGAG
Organism: Acidobacteriaceae bacterium; assembly: GCA_037439805.1. Classification (GTDB taxonomy): domain Bacteria; phylum Acidobacteriota; class Terriglobia; order Terriglobales; family Acidobacteriaceae; genus Telmatobacter. Next base: position 10,108 of record JBBIVH010000068.1, on the reverse strand, counting down.
CAGACTACGGGTTCAGATCGTAACCTTCTTCGCCGTGCTGCGAGAGATCCAGACCGGCCATCTCTTCCTCGTGCGAGACCCGCAGGCCTATCACCTTGTCCACCGCGAACAGCAGCACCAGCGTGCCCACGATCGAGATGCCCCAGGCTATTCCCGCGCCCGCTGCCTGATTGAGAATCTGGCCCCAGTGGCCGTCCACGGCGCCGGTCGCCGCGCCCGCGCCAAAGGCGGCGTTGATCGCCTTGGTCGCAAACAGTCCCGTCAGCAGCGCGCCCAGCGTGCCGCCCGCTCCGTGTACGCCAAAGGCGTCCAGCGAGTCGTCATAGCCAAACATCGACTTCACCTTGAAGACCATCAGCGAGCAGAACAGCCCCGCCAGCAGTCCAATCAGCAGCGCGGCAAACGGCTGCACAAAGCCCGACGCAGGCGTAATCGCCACCAGCCCCGCCACCGCACCGGAAATAGCACCCAGTGCCGTGGGCTTGCCGTTGTGCTTCCACTCAAAGAGGGTCCAGCCCAGCGCCGCTGCCGCGGCGGCAAAATGCGTGTTGATAAACGCGCTCGTCGCCAGCGGGCCGGAGTTGAGCGCGCTCCCCGCGTTGAATCCAAACCAACCCACCCACAGCAGGCACGCGCCAATAAAGCTCAGCACCATCGAGTGCGGCGGCATCGCCGTGTGCGGATACCCCAGCCGCTTGCCCAGGTAGAGCGCCGTCACCAGCGCCGACACGCCCGAGGTAATGTGCACCACCGTGCCGCCCGCAAAATCCAGCGATGGGATGCGTCCCCCGTTCGCGTTCAGCAGTCCACCCACGCCCCACACCATGTGCGCCATCGGGCTGTAGACAAGCAGCGACCACAGCGATAGAAACACCGCCATTGCGCTGAACTTCATCCGCTCCGCAAATGCGCCCGTGATCAGCGCCGGCGTGATGATAGCGAACATCAGCTGATACACCATGTACGTCTGTTCGGGAATCGTCGGCGCATAGTCGGTGTTCGGCGTCAGCCCCACCCCGCGCAGGAACACATGCTCAAAGCCTCCGATGAAAGCGTTGCCGTGCCCGAAGGCGAGCGAGTAGCCCACAACCGCCCACAGAATCGTCACCAGACCCATCATGGCGAAACTCTGCATCATCGTGCCGAGAATGTTCTTCTTCCGCACCAGGCCGCCGTAAAACAGCGCCAGTCCGGGGCCGGTCATCAGCAGCACCAGCGCCGCCGAGACCAGCATCCATGCATTGTCCGCCGACATCTGTGCGTTCTGGATTGACTGCTGAAGGGCCGCAATCTGCGCCTGCGTAGCCGGCGCCTGCCCCACGGCGGCAGAGGATGTCTGGGCAAGTGTGAGCGTGGGAAGGGCACAGTACAAGGCGGGCAAAAGATACCTGAAACAACGACCGGACATAGAGACTGCTACTCCAGAAAACCGCATGGCCCGTACTCGGATGCGGGAAGATTGCTTCTCGGAACTGCGTTCACTCCGCACAGACAAACCCCTCGACGAAGGCCGGGACACGGTGTTCGTCCGTACGTGTCGGCTATCCCAAGCAGAAAAACGATCTGTGCGATTGAACCTTGCAGGATAAATGATGGATCTTGCTGCCGGAAAAAAAATTCCACGTTGTGGGCTTGCCCGTTACCGCGGTGGGGCAATGCGAGCGAAAAGATAGCGTAAATGTGCCGTCTCATGACACTTGCCGGTGCCACTGGTCGGTGTGTCAGCGTATGATGGTGGCATGACGGCGATTCAGGAGCGCGACCGCTATCTCTTCGGTGCACTGGAAAGCAGTGCGAAGAACCGCGCAAAGCTGCAGGAAGTCAACTACGGGTTCGATCAGCAGGAGGGCGTTTTTCTTGCCTCCCTCGACTACGCAATCAACTGGGTTCGTAAGAGCTCGGTCTGGCCGGTAACCTTCGGCCTGGCCTGCTGCGCCATCGAAATGATGTCCATGGGCGCATCCCGCTACGATGTCGCCCGCTTCGGCGCAGAGGTCTTCCGCCCATCGCCACGCCAGGCCGATCTGATGATCATCGCCGGCCGCGTCTCGCAGAAGATGGCGCCCGTCATCCGCCGCCTCTACGAGCAGATGCCGGAGCCCAAATGGGTCATCTCTATGGGGGCATGCGCCACTTCTGGCGGCGTATTCAACAACTATGCTGTCGTGCAGGGGGTGAATCAGGTGATTCCGGTCGATGTCTATGTGCCGGGTTGCCCGCCGCGCCCCGAGCAACTTTTGTACGCGATTACGCTTCTACAGGAAAAGATACAGCGTGAACCGCGCAGTTTGTTGAAGACACTGAACGTAGTGTAGCCATGGCCGTTTGCCGTTACGGCATCCGGTTCCAGGGGCGGATTTCGGGGGCATGCTGGCGAGTCCTGGCATGTATCAATGAAGCAACTCGGCCCGAGAAAGGGTCACCCCCTGCGTTTTGACTGTGGTAATTTGAGGTTGCCATGCGGCTTAAAGACGAACGATTGAACTGGGGATTCTGAACAACTGCACTGCGGGGGCCGCGCCAACGATCGCGGACTCATCCCGCTTGGACTTAATGATTCTGGAGGAGAACCGAATGGATTCGCGAACGTTGAAATCAGCCTTCCGGCTTGCAACGCTTGCCTGCGTAGCAGCTCTGTCTATGGCCGCCGTGGCGCAAGGCGCCGCGCCGGCGTCCAATCAGTCATCGTATAGTGACTCGCCATCAAAGTGGGATATCTTTGCAGGCTACAGCTACCTCGCCCCTAAGGCGACGGTGAATACGCCCCAGCCCAACGGCGCGACCCTGCCCTTTACCTATCGCAGCATCGACTGGGGTTCCATCCTCAGCGTCGCCCGCTACTTCAACAAGTATGTTGGCATCGAGGCCATCGGCGACGAGCACATCGTGAATGAAGGCCCCGGCAGCGGCAGCACCTACTCCAATGGCGATTTCAGCGGCGGCTCAGGCGGCATGATCTTCCGCTTCCCGAGCGGAGATTTTACGCCATTCGTCCACGGACTGGTGGGAGCAGAATACGGCAATGGTCCTGACTACCAACCGGATCGGTGGGGACCCGTCCTCACCGCTGGCGGCGGCGCGGATTACAACACGCCCCTCTTCAATCACCACCTGGCCATTCGCGTCTTCCAGGCCGACTATCAGTACATCCATGAAAATTGGGGTCCCGGCGTCGGCGGTGGTCGCGCCAACATCAACGCCGCCCGCCTCAGCACCGGCTTCGTCTATCACATCGGCACGGTCGCGCCTCCCACTCCGGTCACCATGGCCTGCTCTGCAAGCCCGGCCACTGTATTCCCCGGCGATCCTGTCACTGTGACGGGCAATGCCGGCCAGCTTGATCCCAAGCTGAGCACCGTCTACAGCTGGAGCGGCGATGGCGTCACCGGAAAGGGCTCCACAGCCGCGGTGAACACGGCCGCGCTGGCCCCCGGCACCTATACCGTCAAGTGCGGCGTCAAGCAGGGCAAGTCCGGCAAAGAGGGCCTGAAGCCCTGGCAGACCGCCGACAGCTCCACCACCTTCACCGTCAAGCAGTTTGAGCCGCCCACCATCACCTGCTCGGGCAGCCCCAGCTCCCTCAAGCCGGGTGATGCGGCCACCATCACCGCGGCAGGCGTCAGCCCGCAGAATCGTCCTCTGACCTACTCCTACTCGGCAGCCTCGGGCACGGTCAGCGGCAGCGGCAATACCGCTTCCTTCAACTCCACCGGCGCGCCCACCGGCCCCGTCGAAGTCACCTGCAATGTCGCGGATGACAAGGGTCAGACGGCTTCCGCCACCACCACGGAGACCATCCTGGCTCCGCCTCCGCCGCCGGGACCCTCGCCTGAGCAGCAGCGCCTCGAATCGCGCCTCGCTCTGCACAGCATCTTCTTCCCGACCGACAAGCCCTCCAAGGCGAACCCCGAAGGCGGCTTGCTCGACAGCCAGAAGGCCACCCTCTCCACTCTGGCCACCGACTTCAAGGAGTATCTGACCTTCAAGCCGGATGCTCACATCACTCTCACCGGTCACACCGATCCCCGCGGCTCGGCTGCCTATAACATGGCACTCTCCGATCGCCGCGTCGCCAGCGCCAAGGACTACCTGGTAAGCCAGGGCGTGCCTGCGGCAAACATTGACACCACCGGCGTAGGCGAGGAGCGTCAGCTCACCGCAGACGAAGTCAAGTCTCTGGTGGAGCAGAATCCTGACCTCACCGATTCTCAGAAGACCAGGTTCATGCATAACCTCTCCAAGATTGTGCTGGCCCAGAATCGCCGGGTCGACGTCACCCTTAGCACCACAGGGCAGCAGTCCGTGCGGCTCTATCCGTTCAACGCAGCAGACTCCATGACGCTCATGGATGAAAAGGCCCCGGTTCGCAAGGCGAAGAAAGCCAAGTAGACCGGCGCAGATCCTGCTTAACCGCCGGGGAGGCGCGCAAAACGCATCCCCGGCGCTGGAAAAGATGTTTGAATTTCAAGTCTGAATTTCAAGGAGATTGCTATGGATTTGCGAGGGATGAAGCCAGTCTGCCTTTCGCTTGCGGCAGCGAGCCTTTTGCTTTTGCCCATGGGCTGCAAAAAGGCTCCCCCCATCACGCTCTCGGCCGAGGCTGCGCCTCCGGCCGTCTATCCGGGTGAGCCCGTCACTGTGACCGCAACCCCCGGATCCGTCTCCACCAAGAAGAACAACAACGTGGTCTACAGTTGGTCAGGTGACGGTGTCACCGGCAACGGAACCACCGCCAAGGTCGCCACCGACAACCAGGCCCCCGGCTCCTACACCGTGAAGGCGCAGGTCAAGGAAGGCAAGAAGGGCAAGGAAGGTCTCAAGCCCGGTCAGACGGCCGATGCCACCGCGTCCTACACCGTCAAGGCATTCGAGCCGCCGACCATCAGCTGCTCCGCCAGCCCCACCACCATCAAGCCCGGCGAAACCAGCACCGTGACCGCCACCGCAGTCAGCCCGCAGAACCGCCCGCTGACCTACAGCTACTCTGCCGCCTCGGGCGCCATCAGTGGCAGCGGTTCCTCGGCCACCTTCAACTCCACCGGCGCACCGACGGGTTCGGTTGAAATCACCTGCACCGTGAAGGACGACAAGGGCCACTCGGTCAACTCCGGCACATCGGTCACAATCGTTGCGCCGCCGCCGCCGCCTCAGCCCCACACCCAGGCGCTTTGCTCCATCTCGTTCGACAAGGACACCAAGCGTCCCACGCGCGTCGACAATGAAGCAAAGGCTTGCCTCGACGACGTGGCTCTCGACCTCCAGAAGCAGCCGGATGCCAAGGCCGTGGTCGTCGGCAATGCCGATGCCAAGGAACAGGCAAAGACTGCCAAGCAGGAAGCCTTCGCCGCGAAGCACAAGCACGCCAAGGTGGAGAACTTCGCCGCCGAGCGCGCCGTCAACACTAAGGACTACCTCGTCACCGAGAAGGGCATTGACGCCTCCCGCGTCAGCGTCATGACCGGCGCCGATTCAGCCCAGACCGTTGCCAACTACCTGGTTCCGGCCGGCGCCAGCTTCGCCCAGGACGTGCAGGGAGCCACTGCGGTCGATGAGTCCGCCGTCAAGGCTCAGCCCCGCAAGCCCCTCGGCGAAAAGTCGCACAAGGCCGCTTCCAAATCGGCGACGAACTGAAATCCGTTCCACTCGCTCTGGCGGGCCTGGCCCAATCCGGCCTCTCCCGCCAGACAGAGTTCGAGTCTGCTCATTGACTCAGAGGTTGACCGGCATCCCCGGTCAGCCTCTTTGTTTTGGCGTTGTATTTTTATCCCTCGTACAATGAATCAAGGGAGTCTTTCTCGTTCATGTGCCGTTTCGCTCCATCACGCCACCTTCGCGCATTCTGGTGGCTGGTTCTTTTCGCCTTCGCGACCTCCGCCCTGCGCGCGCAGCCCGCCTGGACCTCTGTCGGTCCCGATGGCGGCGACGCCCGCGCCTTTGCCGCGGTTCCCGGCCAGCCGCAGCACCTCTATCTCGGCACGGTCAACTCCTGGATCTACGAGTCCTCTGACGGCGGTTCTACCTGGCATCGCCTCTCGCGCCTCTCCGCATCCGACGATCTCGTCGTCGATCACATCGTCGTGGATCCGCGCAACCCCGCCCGCATCTACGCCGCCGCCTGGGTCATCGACCATCCCGATGGCGGCCTCTGGACCAGCCTCGACGGCGGCCGCACCTGGAGCGAAGTTCCCGCCCTCCACGGCCAGTCCATCCGCTCCTTCGCCATCGCCCCCGAGAATCCCGATCTCCTCTTCGCAGGCACGCTGCAGGGAGTCTTTCGCAGCGCCGATGCAGGCGTCACCTGGGATCAGATCAGCCCGCCCGGCAGCCAGGAGATTCACGAGATTGAGTCGCTCGCCATCGACCCCGCCGATCCCGATACCATCTACGCCGGCACCTGGCACCTGCCCTGGAAGACCACCGACGGCGGCCAGACCTGGCACAACATCAAGAAGGGCGTCATCGACGACTCCGACGTCTTCTCCATCCTCATCGACCCCGCCAAACCGAACACCGTCTACGCCAGCGCCTGCAGCGGTATCTACAAGAGCGAGACCGCGGGCGAGCTCTTCCGCAGGATTCAGGGCATTCCCGCCACCGCGCGCCGCACACGCATCCTCCGTCAGGACCCGCAGCAGCCCGCCACCGTCTACGCCGGCACCACCGAGGGCCTCTACCGCACCACCGACGCAGGCCGCCACTTCCAGCTCATGACCAGTCCCGACGTCATCGTCAACGATGTCTATGTGGATCCTGCTGACTCGAACCACATCCTCCTTGCCACCGATCGCGGCGGCGTCCTCGCCAGCACCGATGGCGCAAAGACCTTCACCGCGTCCAACACCGGCTTCTCCGAGCGCAAGGTCGAAGCCCTCCTCATCGACCACGCCAATTCCCATCGTCTTTATGCCGGTGTCGTGAATGACAAAGCCTACGGCGGCGCATTTGTTTCCTCCAATGGCGGAGCCTCCTGGAAGCAGATTGCCGACGGACTCGACGGCCGCGATGTCTTCGTACTCGCGCAGGCCCCGGACGGAACCCTCCTCGCCGGCACCAACAGCGGCATCTTCGCCCTCGCGCCCGACGCCAAAGCCTGGCAGCCGCGCAGCACCATCGCCAACACCCTCGTCAAAGCCGCCACAGAGACCATCAAGGGCACCCGCGTTCACATCGAAAAGCACGTCAAGGATCAGCTTCGCCAGATGGATGGCCGCGTCTTCGCCCTCGATCTCTCCGGCGATGCATGGCTCGCCTCCACGACCGGCGGCATCTACACCAGCCGCGATCAGGGAGCCACCTGGCAAGGCGGCCCCGTCATGGGCGTCGCGGGCTATCTATCTCTCACCGTTCACGGCTCGCTGATGGCGGCTGCGCGCCCAGACAGCGTCGTGCTCTCCAAAGACGGCGGCCAGAGCTGGTGGCCCATGAGCATTCCCACCGTCCTCACCCGCATCCACCGCGTGGCCTACTCGCGCGACGGCACCCTCTGGCTCGGCGCGCGCGAGGGCGTCTACTTCACCCGCAACAACGGGAAGAAGTGGATGTGGGCGCAGCGCCTGCCCATCGTCGACATCGACGACCTCTACTACGATGCAGCAGCCAACCGAGTCCTCGTCAGCTCCCGCCAAAGCGACTTCGTCTACGCCATGGACCCTGCCTCTCTCGACTGGAAGTGGTGGCAGACCGGCTACAAGCTCTC
>JBBIVH010000068.1:0-2312 GCA_037439805.1 Acidobacteriaceae bacterium | reverse complement strand
GGCGGCGCGGAAATCTTCTCCCCGCGCGTCCGCTCCATCATCTGCGACCACAAGATTGACGGCAGCGAGTGGCTTGAGACCGCGCGCCTTGCCCACAAGCTCGGCTTCAAGTCCAACGCCACCATGCTCTACGGCCATATCGAGAGCGACGAGGACCGCGTCGATCACCTCATCAAGCTCCGCGAGGTGCAGGACGAGACCGGCGGCTTCCAGACCTTCATCCCGCTCGCCTTCCACCCGGAGAACACCCCGCTCGACCACCTGCCCGTCACCACCGGCCTCACCGACATTCGCCAGGTCGCCGTCAGCCGCCTCGTGCTCGACAACTTCCCGCACATCAAGGCCTACTGGCAGATGCTCACCCCAAAAATCGCGCAGATCGCCCTCCGCTTCGGCGCAGACGACCTCGACGGAACCGTCATTGAAGAGAAGATCTACCACGACGCCGGCGCCACCACCCCGCAGGGCATGACCCGCAAGGAGCTCAGCCGCCTCATCACTGAAGCAGGCCGCATCCCCGTCGAGCGCGATACCCTCTACCATCCCGTCACCCGCACAGAGACCAGCTTCACCGTTGCGGTGTAAGGCCGGCACACGAAGAGCGAGCGCGAAATGATTGGTATTGGCCCTGCTGCGTTGTTTGGACTGTGCTTCGGATTCATGTTCGGCACAGGATGCTCCCTGGCGATTATGTATTCCATCTATCAGGGTGGATATCGCAAGGGCGTGGAAGAATCGCTGGCGCCGGAGAAGTCAAAGCGATTCACGCTTGCGCTTGCAAGAATCGAGGCCCGCCGCCGGGCCGGCGTTCAGGCCTCTCGAAAGTAGCGTCTACTGCCGCACCACCGCGCCGTTCTTCATCACAAAGCGCACATGCTCCACCACACGGATATCCTTCAGCGGGTCGCCCGGCACCGCGATGATGTCCGCGTAGTATCCCGGCTTCAGCTCGCCAATCTGCCCCGCCCAGCCCAGCAGCTTTGCTCCGTGCAGCATGTCCGCCTGCAGCACCGCCAGCGGCGTCATCCCGTGCTGCGCCATCAGCGTCAGTTCGCGCGCCTGCGTCCCATGCGGAAACGGCCCCACATCCGACCCCACCGCAAATTGCACCCCCGCCTCCACCTGCTTCTTGAACTCGCTGATCTTGTACTCCAGCATCGCGGCCTCGCCCGCCGCCTGGTCCTGCGACTCGCGATGCTGCGCAAAGTAGTCGAAGATCGTAAACGTCGGCACGGCGTAGATGCCTTTCTCCTTCATCAGCCGGATCGTCTCGTCGCTCAGTTGCGTCGCGTGGTCAATCGACGCCACGCCCGCCTCCGCCGCGTAGAGCGTTCCCGGCTCGCCCATCGCGTGCACGCCCACCGTCGTGCCCAGCCGCCGCGCCTCATCCACCGCCGCCGTCAGTTGCGCCGCCGTGTACTGGTAGGGCGTATGCAGCACGCCATCCACCATCTCGTCCGGCCCGGTCTCATAGATCTTCACAAAATCCGAGCCTTCCTTGTGCTGTGCGCGAATCACCTCCACCATCTGCTCCGCGTCATTCGCGATGTCCGCGTTGGAAAAAACATGCTGCGCCGGGTTGAAGTGATTCGCATCCTCATGTCCGCCCAGAATGTCGATCGCGTTCGCGCTGACTCGCATCCGCGGCCCCGGAATCAAGCCCTGATTGATCGCGTCTCGAACAGCGCTGCTCGCCGAGCCCGCGCCCTCCGTGCCCATATCGCGCTCCGCCGTGAACCCTGCCATCAGGTCCGCTTTTGCCGCCTGCTCCGCCAGAATCGTCCGCCACGGCACCGACTCCACCACCGTCTGCAGGTCCTCCGCTCCGGGATGCAGAAACAGATGCACGTGCGCGTCAATCATTCCCGGCAGCAGCGTCGTGTCGCCCAGGTCCATCACCTTCGCGCCCGCCGGATGCTCCACCGTCGTGCCCACGGCGCGAATGCGCTCGCCCTCCACCAGCACCTCGCCCGGCTCCAGCATCTTCCCCGTCGCCACATCCAGCAGCCGCGCCGCATGCAGCACAATCGGCACCGTGGTCTGTTGTCCGAACGCAACCGCGCCCGCACTCAGCTCCACACACAACACCACCGCCATCCAAGTTCGCATGGATTCGACTATGCCGCATCGTCCGCCAATTGTCGAGAGAGGATTACCCTGCCGCAGCTTTCAGTACGCCGCCAACCCCGTCAGATGCTGCCCCAGAATCAGCGCATGAATATCGTGCGTTCCCTCATACGTCTTCACGCTTTCGAGATTCATCATGTGCCGCATGATCGGGTAGTCTTCCGTGATTCCGTTCGCGCCCAGAA
>JBBIVH010000067.1:0-12919 GCA_037439805.1 Acidobacteriaceae bacterium | reverse complement strand
GCTCAGGCCCGCCAGCGCAGCACCGGCTTGCGCGCCGCCTGCACCTCGTCCAGCCGGCTCACCCGCGTCGAGTGCGGCGCCGTCTTTACCACCTCCGGCGTCTCCTCCACCTCGCGCGCAATCGCGCGCATCGCCTCGATGAACAAGTCCAGCTCTTCCTTCGATTCGCTCTCCGTCGGCTCAATCATCAGCGCCCCCGGCACAATCAGAGGAAAGCTCACGGTATACGGATGAAAGCCATAATCTATCAGCCGCTTCGCGATGTCGCCTGTCTTTACGCCCTTGGCCGCCTGCCGCTTATCGCTGAAGACTACCTCGTGCATCGAGGCTGTCTTGTACGGCAGCTCGAACACATCCTCCAGCTTCGCCCGCACGTAGTTCGCATTCAGCACCGCATCCTCGGTCGTCTGCCGCAACCCGTCCGGCCCATTCGCCAGAATGTACGCCAGCGCCCGGATGAACATCCCCGTGTTGCCAAAGAATGCGCGCACCCGTCCCACCGTTTGCGGCCGGTCATACTCCCAATACAACCCGGCGCCACCAGTCCCTGTGTCCCTGGTCCCTGGTCCCTCAGTCCCTGCTTCTCTCACCAGCACCGGAGTGGGCAAAAACGGCTCCAGAAACCTCTTGCATGCCACCGGCCCCGATCCCGGCCCGCCGCCCCCGTGCGGCGTTGAAAACGTCTTGTGCAGGTTCAGGTGCATCACGTCCACGCCAAAGTCCCCCGGCCGCACCTTGCCCACCAGCGCATTCATATTCGCGCCGTCCATATAAAGCAGCGCACCCTTCGCATGCAGGATGTCCGCAATCCGGTGAATCTGGCTCTCGAAGACGCCGATCGTGGACGGGTTGGTCAGCATCAGTGCGGCAGTCTCTTCATCCACCTGCCGCTCCAGCGCCTCCAAGTCAATCCCGCCCTCGCTGTTCGACTTCAGGTTCTCCACCGCATAGCCGCAGATTGCCGCCGTCGCCGGATTCGTCCCGTGCGCCGAGTCGGGAATCAGAATCTTCTTCCGCGCGTTGCCCTGCGACTCATGCCACGCCCGCACCAGCAGAATCCCGGTGAACTCCCCATGCGCGCCTGCCGCCGGCTGCAGCGTAATCGCATCCATGCCCGTAATCTCGATCAGGCATTTCTGCAGCAGATCAATGACCTCAAGGATTCCCTGCGCCTGCGCCTCCGGGCGATACGGATGCGCCTCCGCCAGGCCCTCAATCCGCGCCACAAACTCGTTCACCCGCGGGTTGTACTTCATCGTGCACGACCCCAGCGGATACATCCCCAGATCAATTGCGTAGTTCCATGTCGAAAGCCGCGTGAAGTGCCGGATGATCTCAATCTCACTCAGCTCCGGCAGTCCCGCCTTCTCTTCGCGATGCGCCACACCCAGCGCCACCTTCGCATCGACCGCCGGCACATCCAGCGGCGGCAGCTTGTAGGCCTTCTTGCCTGGCGACGACTTCTCAAACACCAGCCCTTCATTCTGCGTCTGGTGCGGCCTTACCTTGCCCACTGTCTTCCTCTCGATTGTCTCCGTCGCCATTACGCCTCCACCAGCCCTGCCGCCAGCACCCGAGCCGCCGCATCGATCTGCTCGCGCGCCACGACCTCCGTCGCGCACCACAAAGTCGCATCCTTCAGCTCCGGATACCACCGGCCCAGGTCCACGCCGCCCACAATCTTTTCTTCAATCAGGCGCTTCTGCCACAGTTCCGGTACCTCGTCCGTCTGCAGCACAAACTCATGAAAGCGCGGCGCACCCGTAAACCTCAGCCGCACCCCTGCCACCGCGCTCAACTCCTGCGCCGCATAAGCGGCCTTCGCCAGGTTGTGCTCTGCCAGCTCGCGCATCCCTTCCTTCCCATACACGGTCAGGAAGATCGTCGCCATCAGCGCCACCAAAGCTTGATTCGTGCAGATATTCGAAGTCGCCTTCTCGCGCCGGATGTGCTGCTCCCGCGTGGAGAGAGTCAGCACAAAGCCGCGATTTCCTTCCTTGTCCACCGTCTGCCCCGCAAGCCGCCCCGGCATCTGCCGCAGATACTGCTCTTTCGCCGCAATCACGCCGCAGAACGGTCCGCCATAGCTCAGCGCCACGCCAAAGCTCTGCGCTTCCATGCTCACAATGTCCGCTTCCACCGGCGGCCGTACCACTCCCAGGCTCACCGCCTCCGCAATCGACACAATCAGCAGCGCACCCTTCTTGTGCGCAATCTCTGCAATCGCAGGAATGTCTTCAATCACGCCAAAGAAGTTGGGGCTCTGCACCAGCACTGCCGCCATCTCTTCGGTCACCGCGGCCTCCAGCGCCGCCAGATCTACGCGCCCCGTCTTCGCGTCATACGGAATCTCCGACGTCGCCAGCTCGCGATGCCGCAGATACGTCGCCAGCACCTCGCGATACTCCGGATGCACCGTCCGCGCCACCACCGCCTTGTGCCGCCCCGTCACGCGCATCGCCATCAGCACGGCCTCCGCCGCGCCCGTCGAGCCGTCATACATGCTGGCGTTGGCCACGTCCATGCCCGTCAGCTCGGCGATCATCGTCTGGAACTCGAAGATTGCCTGCAGCGTCCCCTGCGTGATCTCCGCCTGATACGGCGTATAGCTCGTCAGAAACTCGCCGCGCTGCACCAGCGAGTCGATAATCACCGGCCGGTAGTGCCGATACGCGCCCGCGCCCAGAAAGCTCGCGTAGTCCGTCGCGTTCCTCTGCCCTGCGTCCTTGAAGTAGCGAATAATCTCGCTCTCCGCCTGCTGCCGCGGAACCTTCAGGTCCCGCTCCAGCCGGTACTCCTCGGGAATCACACTGAACAGTTCATCAATCGACTTCGCGCCGATCTCCGCGAGCATCTGCTCGCGCTCTGCATCGGACTTCGGTAAATAACGCATGGGTCGCTCTCAGCTCCTCGCCTCTTGCGTCTCTCCAAGAGGCTTCGGTGGCTGCATTTCGCTCGCAGCCACCGGGATAAGATTCAGAATCGAACTGCAGATTGGCGCGGACCAACTGCATGCTCAAGCTCGGAGCTAGCTGCCCGTCTCTTCGCTCACAAACGCCTCATACGCGGCCGCGTCCAGCAGCTTCTCCCACTCCGTGGGGTCGCTCAGCTCCACCTTGATAATCCACGTCTCGTGCGGAGCCTCATTGATCTTGTCCGGTGTCGCTTTCAGCGACTCATTCACCGCCGTCACCGTCCCGCTCACCGGCGAGTAGAGATCGCTCACTGCCTTCACGCTCTCCACCGATCCAAACGTCTGATGCGCCGTTACCGTATCGCCCACCTTCGGCGCGTCCACATACACAATATCGCCCAGCGAATTCTGCGCGTAATCGGTAATCCCAATCGTGCCGGTCTTGCCCTCCAGCACAATCCATTCATGCTCTTTGGTGTAGCGATAATTGCTCGGATACGCCATGACGCGGTCTTCTCCTCATCCTGCAAAAGTGCGAAATCATAGTGTACGACTTGAAACCGCCCGCGCTCTGTGAGGAAAAACCGCCGCTTTCGTCTCATCCAACTCCCGCCGCCTTACTTTGCAAAGAACTCCCCATGCCCGCCGTTCGCCCACGGGTCATAGTGCTCCGCAAACTCCGCGCGCCTCTGCGTCGAAGGATGGTTGTACAGCCAGAATTCAATCACCGGATTCGGCTGCGGGTCCTCCAGCCACGCCTCGCCCAGGTCGTTGAAGGCTGCCACAGCCGTCTTCTGCGGATCCGCCACAATCCCGTGCACAGCCTCCTGCCCGTACACATCCGCCTGGTGCTCCACATACCGGCTCAGCGCATTCGACACCGGCTCCGCCACAAAGCCGCCCACGGACGCCGCCAGTAGCAGCACCACAAATCCCGCCCTGCTCCCGAGCCCGTCCACGCCCCATCGCGCCCCAAACCACCGCGCCATACCCTCCGCAAGCCGCGCGCACGCCCAAAAGCCAAACAACATCAGCACGCTTGCCACCGCCATCATCTTCGCAATATGGTGCAGCACATAGTGCCCCGTCTCGTGCGCAAAGATGACCAGCACCTCGTCGCTCGGCAAGCGGTCCACCGTCGTATCCCACACCACCACGCGCTTGGTCGCGCCCCAGCCGCTCACCCATGCGTTCAGCCCATTCGTCTTGGCGCTGGCCTTCATCAGATACATCCGCTCCGGCGGAATCTCGGTCCCCGTCCGCGCCACAACCTTTTCCAGCGCCGCCACCAGCGCCGGATTCGCCTGCTCCAGCGGCACAAATTTGTTAAACACAGGCTCCAGCAGCGGTCCCACAAAGACGCTCAGCGCCATCAGCGGCATCGCCGCCAGCCATGCGACCAGCCAGTAGCGCCGCGGCCACCGCCGCACAATCCCCTGAAACAGCAGCAGCACCGGCGACACCATCAGCAGCGAAAGCCCCAGCGCCTTCGCCCAGTCACCCATCCAACCCGGCCATCTCTGGACACTGATGCCGAAGTGAACACTCGCCGCATGGGCAGCCAGTTCCAGCGGCAGGTCCGCCACCGCTGTCACCGCCAGCAGTCCCGCAAAATATGCCAGCCCCCGCACCCATCGTCGCGCGGGCAGCCGCTCCGCCCACCGTTCCCCGCGCGCCGCCAGCCCCGTCGACAACAGCAACCAAAGCACCGCCAGCCCCCACACCGACCCCGCAATGCTCAAAATGTCGCGTATCCTGCCCAGCTCGATCGCCTTCGCCAGCTTTTCCGGCGGCAGCGTGTACGCCTCGTGCGCCTCGCGCGTTGTCCCCGATTGCTCCTGCGTCGCTCCGGCAGCGGTCTGCGCGGCCCCTGTCAGGCTCTCCGCGCGCGTCTGTCCATTCGCCGTACCGTGCGCGACCAGGCTCGCCAGCATCATCACCAGCGCCAGAACCCAGCCTTTGCCGACTCGCTCCATTGGACATTCCCCTCCGTGACAGGCGATGCTGTATCCATCGCGCCGGTTCGCACACGTGCCCGATTCTACCCAACACCTATGCCATTCCGCATCGCTCGCACGCTCCGGCGCTCTCACTTCGCAAAGCCCGCTCTCGCACTCCTTCTGCTCACCGCCTGCGCGCCGCACACCCGCGCTCAGCAGACCTCCGTCCTCCTCGACGCCAGCAGCGACGAGCTTCACCGCGCCTTCACCTCGCTCGGCAAGCAGGGCGACGACAAGCTGCCCCCGCCTTACTTCCTCAGCTACTCCATCGCCGATGCCAGCGCCGTCTCCATCCGCGCCCAGTTCGGCGCCCTCGTCGGCAGCAACGTCAATCGCATCCGCACCGCAGACATTCAGGTCCGCGTCGGCTCGCCCGCGCTCGACAACGCCCACGGCGATCACCGCGACTCCACCGTCAACAGCATTCAGCTTCCGCTCACGGATGACCGCGAGGCCATCGCCCGCTCCCTCTGGCTCGCCACCAACTCCGGCTACGGCAACGCCATCGACAACTACCTCCGCGTCAAGACGGAAGCTCAGGTCCGCGCCAGGGAAGAAGACACCTCGCCCGACTTCAGCGGGCAGGCTCCGCAGGTCGCCATCGGCAAGCCCGCACCGCCCGTCGTCATTGACCGCGCCGCATGGGAGCAGCGCATGGCCGCACTCTCGCGTGTCTTCCGCCAGTTTCCCCACGTCTACCAGAATCTCGTCTCGTTCTCCGTTCAGAACGAGACCGACTACTTCGTCTCCTCTGAAGGCTCGCGCATCGTCGAGCCCCACCTCCAGGCCCGCATCGTAATCCTCGCCCTCACCCGCGCCGACGACGGCATGGACCTTTTTCGCGACCAGACCTTCGAGGCCGAAACCCCCGACGGTCTTCCCAGCCAGGCCGAACTCGAAGCCGCCGCGCGCTCTCTCGGTCAGAGCCTAGAGGCCCTCCGCACCGCGCCCGTCACCCAGCCCTTCGACGGACCCGCCATCCTCTCCGGTCGCGCCGCAGCCGTCTTCTTCCATGAGGTGCTCGGCCACCGCCTCGAGGGCCAGCGCCAGCGCGGCGATCAGGAAGGACAGACCTTCACCAAGGACATCGGCAAAGACATCCTCCCCAGCTTCCTCTCCGTCGCCGACGACCCCACCCGCACCACCTTCCAGCACAACTGGCTAAGCGGCAGCTATGCCTACGACGACGAAGGCCAGAAGGCCCAGCGCGTCGAGCTCATTCAGGATGGCGTACTCAAGACCTTCCTCATGTCGCGTCTGCCCATCGCCAGCTTCTCCGCCTCCAATGGCCATGGCCGCGCAGAAGCCGGCCGCGTCCCCACCGGCCGTCAGGGCAACCTCATCGTCACTTCCACCAAAACCGAGTCCGAGGCCCAGCTCCGCAAGCAGCTCATCGACGCTGCCCGCAGCCAGGGCAAGCCCTACGGACTCTACTTTGAAGACATCTCCTCCGGCTTTGCCGTCACCACGCGCAACTCGCCCCAGGCCTTCCAGGTCATTCCTCTCGTCGTCTATCGCGTCTACGTCGATGGCCGCCCCGATGAGCTCGTCCGCGGCGTCAGCATCGTCGGCACGCCCCTCGCCGCTCTAAAGCGCATCCTCGCCACCGGCGATCGCAGTGAAGTCTTCAACGGCGAGTGCGGCGCTGAATCCGGCACCGTCCCCGTCAGCGCCGTTGCGCCCGCCATGCTCGTCAGCGAGATTGAAACGCAGCGCCAGCCTCAGGGCACCGCACGCCCGCCCATCCTCCCCATCCCCGGCGCGCCTGTCGCAGCCCCGGCCCTCAAGGAGGCCCAATGAACCGTAGCTCTGCCTTCGCCGCCGCCGCGCTCAGTCTCTGTCTCGCCGTTCCCTCGTTTGCCGCGCCTCAACCCAGCCGCGCCGCCGCCGAAAAAGACCCCATCCTCTCCGCCATGCTCGCCGAGCTCGACCGCAGCGTCAGCCAGCTTCAGCTCCCCGGCTTCCAGAAGCCCTTCTTCATCCAGTACCGCGTGGAAGATGTCGAAGACTTCCAGACCGCTGCCTCCTTCGGCGCCACTACAGGCAGCCAGCGCAACCATGCCCGCATCGCGCGCGTCACCGTCCGCATCGGCGACTTCAAGACCGACAGTTCCACTCCTCGCGGCGACGGAGCCATCCAGCTCGCCGCCCTCGGCGCCGACCCCATCGCTCTGCGTTCCGCCCTCTGGTCCGCGACAGACACGGCCTACAAGAACGCGCTCGACGCCTACGCCCAGAAGCAAGCCGCGCTCAGGCAGGTGCAGACGCCCCCTCAGGCCGATGACTTCAGCCGTGAGCAGCCCACCCTCGCCATGAACGAGCCTGCCCGCCTCGACCTCGATGAGAACGCCTGGAGCGAGCGCATCGTCCGCGCCAGCGGCCTCTATCGCACCTCGGCCTCCGTCGCCCCGCTCCAGCGCGACGTCCAGTACTCCACCGCCGTCTTCCACGCCCGCGCCGTCACCACCTGGATCGTCAACAGCGAGGGCTCCATCGTCCGCACCTCCGATACCGACTATCAGGAAGGCATCGCCGTCGGCATGCAGGCCGAGGACGGCATGCACCTCGACCGCTCCTACGCCTCCACCAGCCCCACGCTCGCCGGCATCGACTCCCCCGCCGTCTTCGACCAGCACGCTGTCTCTCTCATCGCTTCCCTCGGCGACCTGCGCCGCGCGCCCATCGTCGAGGACGAATACCACGGGCCCGTTCTGCTTACCTCCGATGCCGCGGCCGACACCTTCCGCGCGCTCCTTGCCCCCGGCATCGCCGCCACCCGTCCTCCGCTCGGCACAGAAGCTCGCACCAACGGCCCCTACGCATCCAGCCTCCACACCCGCATCCTCCCCGACAGCTTCACCGTCCTCGACGATCCCGCCCTCAAGACCTGGAATGGCACCGGCCTCATCGGCGCCTACTCCGTCGATGACGAGGCCATTCCCGCGCAATCCGTGCAGGTCGTCGCAAACGGCGTCCTCCAGAACTACCTCATCGGCCGCGAGCCCGTGCGCGACTTCCCCCGCTCCAACGGCCACGGCCGCGCCGCCATCACCGGGCCTGCCCATCCCTCTGCCGCCGTGCTCAAAATCTCAGCCGCGGACGGTCTAACCACCTCGCAGCTCACCGACCGCCTGCTCGCCGCCGCCAAAGACAGCGGTCTCAAGACCGTCTACGAAGTGGAGACACTCGGTCCATCCATGAACCCGCGCCTGCTCTACCGCATCAGCCCCGACGGCAGCCGCCAGCTTGTCCGCGGAGCCGCGCTCGACGACATCGACCAGCGCACCCTCCGCTCCAGCATCCGCGCCGCAGGCAAAGACCTCCGGGTCGCCAACTACTACGGAGACATCCCGCAGACCGTCCTCGCGCCGGCCTTGCTCCTCGACGACGTCACCATCCGCCGCGCCAACGAGAAAAACGACAAGCTCCCCTTCTATCCGCCGCCCAACTAACCCGCCTGCCTGCCCGGCGGTCGCCCGCCCCAGCCTCCAATCCGGGCCGTATAGATTAGGCAAGTTTTTCCCTTCCCGGCAATTTCTTCCTGGTAGCCCCGCTTGCCGGAATCCCTATCCATCGCCACATCAGTCACTTACATCTCTCGTCAAATGGCATCCAACTTGCTCTCATCTCTAAGCAGATCGTGTCCCTTCACTGCGGCATGCTCTCTGGAGGCATTGTATGGATGGTTCACTCTCTCCTTGGGTCCGGTTCGGTCTTCCGGCCATCGCGGTCATCACAGGCATCGGCGGCTACGCCCTTCACGAGCGCAACAGCGCCCAGAATCTTGAAGCTCAGAACTCCCAGATTGCAGCCCAGCTCGGCGCCACCAACTCGCAGGTCCGTGCCCTCTCCGCGCAGGTCAGCACCCTCGCCGCCAGCGATCAGGCCCGCACTGCGTCTCCTGCATCCGCAGGTCCCGCGAGCGCTCGTCCCGCCGCTGGCCGTGCCCGCTCCGGTGCACGTGCCTATGACCCGCGCTATAAGAAGATGCAGGCTCAGCTCGACGCGCAGGGCAAGGCCATCGACCAGACCCGCGCCGATATCGCCAGCACCCAGACCGATCTCTCCAGCACCCGCACGGAGCTCAGCGGCAACATCGCCCGCACCCACGATGAACTCGTCCTCCTGCAGAAGCGCGGAGAGCGCAATTACTACGAGTTCGACCTCACCAAATCCAAGCAGTTCACCCGCGAAGGCCCCATCGGCATCGAGTTGCGCAAGGCCAACATGCGCCACCAGTTCGCCGACCTCCAGCTCATGGTTGGCGACAGCAACCTCACCCAGAAGCATGTGAATCTCTACCAGCCGGCGATGTTCTATCAGCCCGATAGCCCGCAGCCCGTTGAGATCGTCATCAACTCCATCTCAAAAGACCACATCCACGGCTACATCAGCGCGCCCAAGTATCGCCAGTCTGAGCTCGCCGCCATGTCCGCGCCTGCGCCCAACTCCGCACAAGCCGCAGGACAGCAGGCCAGCGCCGATCCGCAGGCGAACCCCGCAACGCAGCCCCCAACCCGCCAGAAGCTCCCCGTTCCCAGCGCCAGCGAAATCCAGTAAGCCCGCTGCGTTGGGGCAGTCTCCCTTTTCAAACGGCGTTCGATCTTCTCCCCCAGACAAAGCAAGGGACCACAGTTCATCGTGGTCCCTTCGCGGTTTCAGTCCAGCCGCGTCAGGTAGGCATCGCCCTCCGCCGGCCGCAGCCGTCGCGCAATCGCCTCGGCCTCCTGGCGGCTGTCCCCCTCCGGCCGTATGCGCACCCAATAGCTCTTCTCACCGGAAAACTCAATCACGTGCGAGTCCGGATACTTCCGCAGCAGTTCAGCCTTGAGCTTCTCTGCTTTGCGCTCACTCGTGAACGCGCCGATCTGCACACACCACCGTCCGCCGTGGTCCAGCGGCTTCGGTGAGCGGTACACATCGATCCGCACCCGCGCCATCCCGCTCCAGTAAATCCCCACCGCCTTCGCAGATGCAGGACTCAGGTCGATAATCCTGCCCGGCACAAACGGCCCGCGATCCGTCACGCGCATCGCCGCCGTCTGCCCCGTCTTCAGATTCGTTACTCCAATCAGCGTCCCCATCGGCAGCGTGCGATTCGCCGCCGTCATCGCCTCCGCATCGAACACCTCGCCATTCGCGGCCCTGCGCCCTTTGTACGGCGCCCGATACCACGTCGCATCGCCCTCAAATGAGTAGATGGGATCATGCGACGAGACATACTGCAGATCGTCATCGCTCACGCCGCCATCCGGCATCGGCGTCGCTGCAATCCGCCCCGCGCCCGTCGCCTCCGGTGCGGCTGTGCTCACCGCCGGTTGCTCGCTGCCCTGCGTCGTTGTCGTCACCGCTGGCGGCGCAGCCTGCGGAGCAGGCAGCCGGGCCGTCTGATGGTGACCGCAGCCCGCCGCCACCAGGGCCACCGCCACGCCAGCCCAGCCCCATGCGGCTCTGCTCCATCGCTCCATCACGCCATCCCTCACCGCGCGCGCGGTCCCTTTTGCTGGTCCATGCGGTCGGCCAGCTTCTGCAGGCTCTCCGCCACCTTTCGCATTGCAGTAATCGACTCGCTGCGCACCTGCGGCACCACCGCGTCATTCACATACGCAATCGCGTGTCGCAGCTCCATCTCCATCAGTTCAATCGCTTCTTCAATCCGCTGGCCCACGCTCGGCCCCGGCGGTGGATAGCTTCCCACGACGCATCACCTCTCTCCCAGTCTGGGTGGACGGTACTTTCCAGTCAATGTCACCAAAGCTAACCCGTGCCTCACTCGTTAACAGCGCGCGCCTGCCTGCACGCGCCCAGCCTCAACGGTGCTTTCGGCACATACGTTGTTTCTCTACGGAGTTACCATTCCATCCAAATCAACGTCTTATCAGGTAGCTTTCGCTGTCTCGCCTCGGCGAGCTTCAACGGGCGAGCTTGACCTGCCAGGATTTGCTGCAGGTACCCGTGTCGCATCTCCGGCAGCGCCGCGTCCTCGCCAGACATGCAACACTTGCAAGCCTCCGGCTCTGCCCGGAGCATCCTTGGCGAAAAGGACCATGCCCTTGCAGGAACGAGAGCGATCGCAGCGTCATAAGAAAACAACCTCCACGGCTCCGCGCCGTCGCGTCCCCCTGCGCCTCATCCTCTGTGCAGCTCTTCTGCTTCCTTCCGCACACAGCCCCCACGCTCAGACGATGCCCACCCATGCATCCCTTCCGCAGGCTCCGCAGCCCCAGCCAGCGCCTTCCGCCCCATCGACACCCAAGGCCTCTCTTCCGCCCTGCCCCGTCAAGCCTGCCTCGGTCTTGGCGCAGCCCGCAGCCGCGGCCCAAACCGCCGTGCCTCCCGCGCACCCAGCCGCCGCCACCCCCGGCGCATCTCCTACACAGCAAACTCAGCCCTGCAAGCCGGCCAGGCCCGTCAACTGGTTTGCCCGCTTCCTCAACGGTCCCGAGGTCAAGCCCCTCACTCCCGCGGAAAAAGCCCGCCTCGCCGCGCGCAACCTCCTCGACCCCTTCAACGCCATCACCATCCTTGGCCAGTCCGGCATCGCCGTCGCCTCCGACTCCCACTCCCCCTACGGCCCCGGCATGTTGGGCTTCGGCAAAAACGTCGGCGTCAGCTACGCAGAAGACATGACCGGCGAATTCTTCGGCACCTTTCTCATCCCATCCCTCACCCGCCAGGACCCGCACTACCACCGCATGCCCGGCGCCTCCATCCGCCGGCGCGCCTTTCACTCCGCCATGCAGATTCTCTGGACGCAAGGCGACAACGGCCGCGGCATGGTCAACTACGCCAACATCGTCGGCTCCGCCATCGACCTCGGCATCAGCAACCTCTACGTCCCCGGCGAGCAGACCCACCTCTCCGCCGACGCCACCCGCTACTCCATCGGCATCGCCACCGCCCCCATCGACAACTACATTACCGAGTTCCTGCCAGACGTCGCCCGCCGCATCCACGTCCGCATCGTCCTCGTCCAGCGCATCATCAACCAGGTCGCCACCACTGAAGGCGGCGGCGCACCATAATCGCCTAACACCTTCCCCATCAACGCATTTTCGCCCTGCAGCACACTCCAGCAGTCACCCCGTTCGCCTCGTCCAAATCCCCGTTCACACCCCGTTTCCGCCATTCGCTGCACCCCGGTTGGATTGACTCGCCGCCAAGTCTATCCTCGTACTGACTTTCTACGTTCCGGCGGGTGCCCTTTGCGGCCCTGCACTTCACAGCCGGAACTGCCCCGATACGGACCGATTCAGGGGCCCCAATCGAGCTCGATCAACATATAAGGAGACAGTGACCATGTCCAAAGCAGTCAAATACGCCGAGAAAGCCGTCGTCTACGCGGCCAAGGGTGCGTGGGTTGCCTTTGAGCGGCTGAACCGCATCAGCCCCAACCCGTCCTTCACCCCCAAGTGGAGCGACAAGCCCCTGCTCAAGAGCTATCAGAAAGAAAAGCCCCCTCTCGGCTGGCCGCGCACCACGGACTCTCTCTGTCCCAAGTGCGTCCCCGAGATCCGCCAGCAGATCCTCGACGGCAAGCTGCCCCATGAAGTTCTCCTCAACGAAAAGGTCGGCGAAATCAAGGCCCAGATTATCGAGCGCGACGGCAAGATCCTCATGGTCAAGGACTGCCCGAAGCACGGCCGCTTTGAAGACGTCATGTCCATCGACCCGGCCTTCTTCAAGCACCTTGAAGAGTCCTTCCCCGGCCGCGACATCCGCGCCCACGGCGCCGGCGATGAAAAGCTCCACCACCACGGCACCAGCACCGTCACTCATGGCCGCGGCTCGGTCCTCACCATCGACCTCACCAACCGCTGCAACATGATGTGCGACCCCTGCTTCATGGACGCCAACCAGGTCGGCTTCGTCCACGAGCTCACGTGGGAAGAAATCAAGACCATGCTCGACAACGCCGTGCAGGTCAAGCCCCGGCGTCAGATGAGCGTCCAGTTCTCCGGCGGCGAGCCCACGCTCTCGCCTTACTTCCTTGACGCCGTCGCCT
>JBBIVH010000066.1:4041-13005 GCA_037439805.1 Acidobacteriaceae bacterium | reverse complement strand
GTGAACACGGCCATCTTCACGCAGTCCGCCGGATACCAGGGCATCGGCTTTGCAATGCCCTCGAACACGGTGGTCTCGGTCTACAACGACCTCATCAGCCCGAGCCACAAGGTCACGCGCGGCTCCATCGGCATCCAGTTCCGCGAGGGGCTGTCTGGCGCCGTGAATCGCGTCTACGGATTTAAGAATGGCGTGCTGGTGCAGGAAGTGCAGCCCGGCGGACCGGCGGACAAGGCCGGACTGAAGGCGGGCGACATCATCACCTCCATCGACGGACGGAACATCAAGGACGGCGACGATCTGGTGAACGAGATTGCCAGCCGCAGGCCCGGCAGCACGGCCCGGCTCGGGTACATTCGCGACGGCAAGCCGATGGATACCACGGTGACGATTGGCGATCGCGACAAGGTCTTTGCCAACCTGACTGGCCCGCAGATGCCTGCTGCCCCTGAGGAACAGGGCGATGCCGGCGAAGCTACGCTGGGCATCGTGGTGCACGAGACGCCTCAGGCGATGGCCAGCAAGATTCACGCGCAGGGCCTGTTGATTGAGTCGGTGCGGACTGGCTCTTTCGCCGACCTGCAAGGGCTGGTGCCGGGGCTGGTAATTACACACATCAACAAGGAGTCAACGGCCACAAAGGCGGAGTACGACGCCATTGTGAAGAAGCTGAAGACGGGCGACGATGTGGTTTTTGAAGTCGTCGATCCGCGTCACCCCGAGGCAGGCATCAACTACATCGGCGGCACACTGCAGTAAGCCCTGGACCCGCAAGTGGCCCGGAGCGTGGAAGTTGCTCTGGGCCATTTCTTTTCTGCGCGAATCGCGGGAAGATGCGATTCATAAGGGTATGACCTTTGGCTCATGGGGAGCCGGTTTATCTGGCGGACTCGCTGCAGATTCGCTAAAATATACGAGTACGCTTTAATCTGTATTTTTTGAGGTGGTCCAGAATGCTTTCAGTTCGAGCAAGTCTGGGAATAGTGATGTCGATGGCGCTGCTGGCGTCGCCGGCTTTTGCGACGCGCTCCCACAAAGCCCCCGGCACGAAGCACCACTCCGCCCACTCTACGCGGAGCCATAAGGCCTCGCGCCGCAGCGCGCACCGTGTGCATGGTCAGCAGGCGATCCAGCCGGAACGTGTGACACAGATTCAGCAGGCTCTGATTCACGAGCACTATCTGAACGGAGAGGCCAGCGGTCAGTGGGATTCCACCACGCAGTCCGCCATGCAGAAGTTCCAGGCCGACAATGGCTGGCAGACGAAGATTATGCCGGACTCGCGCGCGCTGAAGAAGCTGGGCCTTGGGCCGGATTACTCGGAAGCGATCAATGCAAAGACTGCTTCCTTCAACGATCCGCCGCCGATCAGTTCGATTCCCTCCACACAGGCGGAGGGATTTGCCTCTGCAGCCGGAACCGCCGGCAGCAACTGAGGCACCACCTAAGAGGCTGCGAGGAACTGCGAAGCAGATGCCGCAGCGGGACGGACCCGCAGACAATCTGAAAATCGCTGAAGAAAGAGAAAGGGCCGCGTGATTGCGGCCCTTTTGATTAGCCCGTCTGCTCCGCCGGGTTACATGTGCATGGGCGGAATGCCCTGCAGCAGGAACTCATAGCGCGGGCGGAGCGTGTCCGGCCCTGAGGTGATGGGATTGTTCAAATGGATCAGCGGGTGGCCGTCCGCGTTGTACTTCGGCCACTCGGGCAGTCCCTCGCCGTTGGGATTGCCGGTCTTGGCGAAGTTGGTCCAGTAGCCCATCATCTCGTCGCTCATCTTGCGGTCTTCAGGTCGGATGGTCCATCCGGGGCGTGTGTCGAGCGTGCCAAAGACATACTCGATGTCGTCGGAGTGGAAGACGAAGGTGCCGGGGTGATATTTGCTGGGCAGCGCCGGCAGCTCAAAGTGATAGCGATAGACGGCGGCATCGCCTGTCTTGCGCTGCGCCTCAATCCACTTCCAGGTGCCAAAGGCGATGAAAGAATCGCCGCCGAAATCAATCGCGGAACGCAGCGCCTGCGCGTCTGTGTCGCCGGGATAGAGCTTGAGGAACTCAGCCGCGCGATCCTTGAAAAGCCCCTCAGCCATTCCTTTCCACTGCTCCACGGTCATGCCGCGCATGCCGAAGAAGCTGCCCTCGTCGGCATTCCAGCCGGCGAGCAGGGGCACGTGCGCCTGTTTGCCTGCCGCGTAGGTCTCCGGCACCGGCTCGGTGAGGAAGCGGCCATCGATGACCGGCGAGAAATGCGGCGCGTCCTTCTTCATTGCGGCTTCCAGAATCTTGTCGGTCGGGATGGCACGCAGGTCTTCCAGTGAGTGTGCGCCGAGCGACTCCACCCACGGATCGTCGGTCTTGACCCGCTCGGCGACGGATTCGCCGCCAAGATTCAACGCGCTGGGAAATGCCCCGCCGCTTTCGCCGATGGCCTTCTGGAAAAGCCCCTGTGCCATGGGCGACGCCATCAGCGTGCTCACGGCAAACGAGCCGGCGCTCTCGCCAAAGATGGTCACGTTGCCGGGATTGCCGCCGAAGTTGCGAATATTGTCCTGCACCCAGTGGAGCGCGGCGACCATGTCGAGGAGCCCGTAGTTTCCCGCGTTGCCATCGGCCTCTTTGGCCAGCGCGCTGGTTGCAAGGAAGCCAAAGACGCCGAGGCGATAGTTGATGGTGACGAGCACCACGCCGCGCAGAGGGAGAAAGTCGCCATTGTGCCGCGGTTCAGAGCTGCCGCCGCCCGAGTACCCGCCTCCGTGAATCCAGAACATCACCGGGAGGTTGCTTTTGGCCTTTGCACCGGCGGGCGCGTAGACATTCAGATAGAGGCAGTCTTCGCTGGGACCGGGATCCTGAAAGACCATGTCGTCGAAGACATGACCCTGCGCGCAGTGATCGCCGAACTGGGATGCTTCGCGCGTGCCCTTCCAGGCTGCGGGCTGCCGGGGCGCGGCCCAGCGCAAGGTGCCCACGGGTGGCGCCGCGTAGGGCAGCCCGAGAAAGGCCTTGACCTTGCCTTCATTGATCGTCTTGCCATGCACCTTGCCCTGCGCCGTCTTCACCGTAAGCGGGTCGGCATGCAGGGCTGTTGAAAACAGAATCGTCATGGCCGCAACTAGGGCGGCAAGCCCCGTAGAAAACCGTTTCATTCTCAAAATTCCTCCGCGCACAACCTTACAGGGACGAGCGCCCAAAGGCCAGAGTTGCAGCAAGCGAAGGAATTTTTCGGCGTCAGTCCTTGGTGACGTGAATCTCGGGGGTGACGTGAATCTCGGGGGCGAGCAGGTCCGCAATGGTCTCGCGTCTGCGAATGAGGCGCGCCTTGCGGCCCTCGACCAGAACCTCTGCCGGGCGCGGGCGCGTGTTGTAGTTGGAGCTTTGCGCCATGCCGTAAGCGCCTGCGTCGAGCAGCGCAATCCAATCGCCAGGCGCGAGCGGCGCCAGGCTGCGGTCGCGCGCGAAGAAGTCGCCCGATTCGCAAACCGGCCCGACCACGTCCACCACGCGCGGCTTCCCTGCCCGTGGCCGCACGGGCATAATCTCGTGGTGCGCCTGATAGAGCGCCGGACGGATCAGGTCGTTCATGGCCGCATCGGTAATTACGAAGGTCTTGCTGCCGTTGCGCTTGACATACAGCACGCGCGCCAGCAGCGCACCGGCCTGCGCCACCACAAAGCGGCCTGGTTCCAGCAGAAGGCGGCCTGTGTAGCCGTCGAGCGCATTCTCCAGCGCCTGTGCGTATTCGCGGACTTTGGCCGCGGCATCGAAGCTGCCCCCGTGGTAATCGATGCCGAGGCCGCCTCCGGCATCGATTGAACGCAGCGGGATGCCTGCGCGGTCCAACTGGCGGACGAGGCGATGCACGCGCTCGAGTGCTGCGCCAAAAGGATCGGCAGAACGAATCTGCGACCCGATGTGGACGCTGATGCCGTGCGCCTCAAGCCAGCGATTGCCCGCGACCGATTTGTAGATGGCCAGAGCGCGGCGTATGTCGATGCCGAACTTGTGCTCGCGCAGGCCGGTGGAGATGTAGGGATGCGTCTCCGCAAAGACGTCGGGATTGACGCGGAGCGCGAAGCGCGCCCTCTGCTTGAGGCGGCGCGCGCGGTCCGCGAGGAGCTCGAGCTCGGCTTCGCTCTCCACGTTGAATTCGAGGATGCCGGATTCGAGCGCAAAGTCCATCTCAGCGGGCGTCTTGCCGACTCCGGAAAAAACAACCCGGCCGGCTGCGTCCGGCGCAGCCGCGAGCACGCGCTCCAGTTCCCCGCCGGAAACAATGTCGAAGCCTGCGCCCTGCTGGGCAAGCAGCGCGAGGATCGCCAGCGCGGAGTTGGCTTTCACCGCGTAGCAGATGAGCGTATCGCGCCCGGCAAAGGCCTGCTGGAAGAGGCGCAGGCGCTCCAGAACCTGATCGGCAGAGTAGACGTAGAGCGGCGTGCCAAACTGGCGCGCGAGCTTTTCCAGCGAGACTGCGCCGCAGTGGAGGCCGCTCCCCGGGCGCGGGATGTGAAAGGGGCGAGGCGGTGCAGTGGAGGCAGTGGTCAAGAGGGCGATCCGATCGTCAGCGTTACTCTGAGGCTATCGCATCTGCCAGCAAGGCAGGCTTGCATTTTGAATCAGACGCGAGCGAGCCACGGCGAGAGCAGCGCGGCGACAGCATCGGGCTGTTCGTAGGCAGCAAAGTGCCCTGCATCGGGAAGAAAGTGGAAGCTGCAGCCGCCCGGCGCGGAGTTGAGGACTTCCATCTCGGCCTGCGAGACACCGGGATCTTCTCCGCCGCAGAGCGCAAAGACCGGGACACGGATGGTCGCGACGGTGGGGACCGAATCGGGCCGCGCGGCCAGCCCAGCCTGCACCGCGACCAGAGCCTCGGGCGTGAGCGTCATGCGGGCGCGAAGTTCCTCGACAATGGCCGGGCGTCGTGCGCGGGCGCTCGCACCGATCAACGTCTGCGCGAGCCCATCGAAGACTGCAGAGCTTTCTCCTGCGCGCGCCTGAGCGATCGTCGTTGTGCGGCGGTCGTGGTTGGCCGGGGCATCGGGCTGCGGCTTGGAGCAGATGAAGGCAAGGCCACCCACACGCTCCGGCGCCTGCCGCCAGAGCTCCAGATTGATATAACCGCCGATGGAGCAGCCGACGAAGACAGCCTGACTGAGATGGAGATGGTCGAGCAGGGCGAGGATGTCCCTTGCAAGCTGCTGCACCGTGAGCACAGGCGCATCGGGAACGCGGGCAAACAAGCCGATGGGCAACGCGGTCCCCAGCTCAGATGCGCCGTGGCCACGCAGGTCCGGCACGAGGCCGCGCAGACCGGGCAGACGTTGAACCAGCGGTTGCCAGTAGAAATGATCGAGCGGAGTCGGATGCAGAAACACGACCGGCACTCCCGAGCCGGTGTCAACAAAGGTCAGACGCGCAGCATCGGAGAGATACGCATTCCTCATTGCTTTGGAGGATACGCTGCGGAGGCCGGCAGAGGCTCCTCTGGGATGCCCACCCACGCGGCGAGGTAGGCCACGCCGACCACTCCGCCGGAAAGCAGCGCAGCAGTGACGGCGAGTACGCGCACAAGGTTCAGATCCCAGCCGTAGGTTCTTGCAAGTCCGGCACATACGCCCGCAATCGCCCGGCCTTCCCGCGGGCGCAGCAGGACGCGGCCCGCCGTGGGCGTGCCGACGACCGCCGTTCCGCAACTGGAGCAGAAACGCGCGCTTGGTGGTAGCTCCGTTCCGCATCGATGACAGTAGAAGGCCATTTCAACCTCACAACAGAGGCACTACGCCCCTGGCAATTGATGGTACGCGATTTAAGGAGAGCAGGTTCCCTGCACCGGTCCGGACCCGCCTTAATTGCCGCGATAGGGGCCGCGCAGATATTTCCGGGCCTGGTCGGCGCGCGTGGTATCCGGACCGGCGTCGATGGCTTCGTGGTAGTCCTGAATTGCCTTTTGACGTTCCCCGCTCAGGTCGCGGCACTGCCCCGCCGCCACGAGCGAACGAATCTTCAGCTCCGGACCGACATCGGGCGTGAGCGCGGTCTTCTCATAGGCGTCGGCGGCCTCGTCGAAGTGGCGCTGTCCGCGCAGGGCATCGCCGAGACCGAAGTAGGTGAGCTGCAGCCGCGCTTCGACAAAATAGCCTGGCTTCTTGCTGTCGGCCTCAATCTCGCGGTACGCATCGACGGCGAGCATGCCTTCGCCGGCGTCTTTGCGCAGGTTGGCTTCTTCAAGACAGAAGAGATAATCGTGCGGATACTGCGCCTTGAGGCTGCGCACCACCTGAATCGCCTCTGCGTACTTGCCTTCGCGGCGCAGAAAGAGCGCAATCACGGTGCGGGCCTCCACGCTGGTGAGAACGCCGCGAGCGCCGTCGTCGCGCAGCAGGTCGAGCCCTTTCGCCTTGGAGCCAGTCATGCCGACAAAACCAATCAGCACCTTGAAGGGGAACGGCAGTGCTCCGACGACATACTGGTACACGCCAACGATCAACTTGGCGTCGATGTAGTCCGAGTCGAGCTCGAGCACGCGCTGGCAGTCGTCTTTGGCGCCGATGGCGAGGCGGAAGGCCGCCCCAAACCGGCGCTCAACCATGGCCAGGTAGGTGCATTTGAGGCTGCGCGCCCAGCCGCGCGCAAACAGCGCGTCTGTGTCATTCGCATTGCGGCTGAGCCGCCAGTCCGCCTCGTGAATTGCCTCGTCGGCGAGGGAGAGAATCCGGTCCCGGGTCTTTGGATTCTCTTCTGTAGCATGGCGGCCAGTGAGAAAGCCATCCGTTGCGTAGAAGGTGGTGTCCATCAGGTCCTGACGGTAGAGTTCCTGAAACAGCTCTGCGTTCAACAGCAGAGCCGTGCCCTGGGGGTCGCCGGGATGCAGGGCGTGGAAGTGCTGAAACCGTTCCACTGCACCCACATAGTCGAGGTTGTAGAAGTGCTCGTAGGCCTCGCGCACCTGCGGGTCCCGATTTAATGGGTTGGTGTGGACGTCCGCCGCCCTGGCGCCTGACGCCGCCAAAATGAGCCCGACAATCGACGCTACCCACAGTCCCGTTCTTGCCAGCCGCAATCCGTTTCCCCTGCTTCATTCTTTCACGGGAAGTTGGTCGCCCCGGAACGGATTGCAGACAATGGATTGCTCAGTTTCCGTCAACCTGTTTGATTTCCACAACTTTGTGCGCGACCTGAGAGGAATTTTCCGGTTTCCAGCGTTTACTCCTGCAGGGCCTTTCAAAAAAAGGCACGCGCCTGCCGATCCTGTACTGGCCGGGCGAAATATTTTTGCTTCGGCATTATTCGTTGGGGGCGAATCGATGAATCGTCTTGAGTTGCTTGGAATGCTTCTGCGGCAGGCCCAGTTGAACGGATTCGAGTTCCGTCACTGGTTCCACAGCCATATCCGACAGGAGTGGCCTGGCTACGACCAGGCGCTCGCCCTTGTGGCGACCGAAGGCCGCTATTATGCCCTGCTGTTCTCTCACGACTTCGCGCGCTGCTTCTGGCGTACCGGCAGCGCGATCAGCTTCCGTGTGCCCTCCACGACGTATCAACGCATCAACAACAAGGGACAGGTGGTGGAGGTACAGCGCAAGCCCTTCACTCGGCGCAGCGTGAAGGCCGATGTGTGGAAGTACCATTTGCGTTGCATGGCTGAAGCGGAAAACCCTGTCGCCTACCTTTGTCGCTTTCTGCCTGTTTCCGACCAGGACCGTCTCGACTGTGCTCTGGCGGCGAAGCGGGCGGGAGAACTGGGCACGAAGGCCTGGGAGGAACAACCGCTGGGATAGGATGGGGGTATGTCCACCTCACCCTCGCCTGGCGCTGGCGCTGCTTCTTCGTCCAATCCCCGAACAGAGGCGATCCGAGCTGCGCGATCTCACCTGATCGTCGCGTTGGATACGCCGGATCTTGCGAGTGCTCTCACCCTGGTGGACCGGCTGGAGCAAAGTTGCTCGTGGTTCAAAGTGGGCCTCGAGCTTTTCACGGCCGCTGGACCGAAGGCAGTGGAGGCTCTGACTAGCAGGGGCTTCAACGTCTTTCTCGACTTGAAGCTGCATGACATTCCCAACACGGTGGCAGGAGCGGTGCGTTCCGCGGCGAGCCTGGGTGCACGGCTTTTGACCGTCCATGCGGCGGGCGGACCGGCGATGCTTGCCGCGGCGCGGGATGCAGCGGCTGGCCTGTCGAATCCGCCGAAACTGCTGGCGGTGACGGTACTGACGAGCATGGATGCGGCACAGTTGACAGCGATTGGCGTCGCTGCGCCGCCCGCGCAGCAGGTGGAACGGCTCGCCCGGATGGGGCTGGATGCAGGAATCCGCGGGCTTGTCTGCTCCCCGGAAGAGGTGGCCACCCTGCGCGGCCTGACCGGACGGGACGGCACTCTGGTGATTCCGGGAATCAGGCCCGCCGGCGCCACTCTTGGTGATCAGAAGCGCGTTGCCACCGCGGCGGAAGCTCTGAGGCGCGGGGCGAGCTACCTGGTGGTGGGGCGACCGATTACGCAGTCTTCCAGCCCAGCCGAAGCGGCGCGGCAGGTGCTCGATGAGATGGCTGCTGTGCTTGGCGGCTGAGTCCCCGCGTACGCGCAAGGCCCAATGAAAAAGCCCGGCTTCTCGCCGGGCTTTTTGCGGTCGGAGATCGACTCCGGAACCTCGAAAAGACCTAAAGCTTCTCGTAGAAGTCGCAGGCAGAGCAGGAGATATAAACACCTCCAGGAATGCTTCGTTCACGATCCTTCACACGCTTGACGATGCGTGTGGGCTTGCTGCATTTCGGACAGTCGGTCGACTTCGTCGTGTCCATCACTTTCTTGCGGTCTGCTGTTTTGGCAATCTTGGCCATGAGTCGGATGCTTCTCCTTGTTGGGGTTGTCTCTGCTCACACGCGCAGGAAGTTGCGCGCGGCTTGAACGGGGCGGCTGCTCGCGCCGCAGGGCGCATCATTCGAGCAAACTCGCTCCCTTGAGTTTACATCA
>JBBIVH010000066.1:0-3941 GCA_037439805.1 Acidobacteriaceae bacterium | reverse complement strand
AACGAAACGAGCGGCGCGAGCAGGCTCTCCACCTGATCTCCAGTCAGGTCGGGGATGCGGCCCGAGAAGACGAGCGTGATGCGCGAGCCGGTGGGGACGGAACCATCGTCCTGGATCACGGGTTGCGCGTAGACCTCGTCGCCGATGTAGATATGCCGCAGGAAGCGATGCTTGAAGTCCGGTCCACCGTTGAAATCGAGAATGATCCTCGAACGTTCAAACTTGATGTCGGTAATGACGACCTTGTCTCCGGGCTTGGCGCTCACGCCAAAGGTCGTCACCATGTCCAGATACGCTTCGCCTGCAGGATTCAACTTGCCGTTGGCAGCCAGCGTAAGGCCTGTGTGACCGCCGGGGAACGGACGCATGGCGAATCCCGGTTCGACTTCAAGCGCGCGAATGAGCGCCTGCCGGGATCTGGCGGTCAGTTCAGCCGCGGGCAGCGGCACCTTCGTCGGCTCGACCTGGGCGAAACGCCGGTCCACCGCTGCGCTCTGCGTCGCCGAAGTAGGCCGGCCGCTGGTATCAATGGTGAGCACCTGAGCCGATGCACCGACAGCGGTGAGCAGAATCCCGAGCGCGACCGCAAACTTTCCCGATGCGCACAACCGGCCGCACGTCGCGCCACTATCCCCGGATAACCGCCGCATGGGAACCTCCCATGGATGCATACAGGATTGAGCAAACGATAGAGCGATGCAAGATGTACAGTCAAATCAATTTTGAGGAGCCGGTAACGATTCGCGCCGGGTGGAAAGCGCGCGCGATGCGGCGGCGGCGCACTATTGCTGCGAAGTTGTTTCGATAGAACCCGGTGCGCTCGCGGGGTTTGAGCCTGCAGGAGCCTGCGCCGGGGCAATCTGCACGAGGCTGGGCGTGGCCGGTGCGGCCTGGCCCATGGCGGACTCATGCTGACGGCGCGCGGCTGCGTCCAGATCGACGGGGATGCCGCCGGGCACCAGGACCGGTGCGTTATGCAGAAAGTCCAGGTCGCGCGTGGCACGATACAGCACAGGGATCGCCAGCAGAAGCACCAGGAACGCAAACCAACTCGCGTCCAACCCGAAGCCTCCGCCGGTGAGCCAGAACGGGCCCATGGGGTCGCCCTCAATCAAGGGCGAATGGGAGTTGACGCCCGCCACGGTGAGGCCGAAGAGCAGCGCCCGCGAGGCCTTCCAGCCGAAGTTCAGGCCCCAGCTCAGCCAGAGTGCCTGTGTACGCAGATAAGCGATGGTGAGTACAAGTCCAACGGCGAGCGAGACGGCAAAGCTGGAGTGGCTCGCGCCAGGCAGCATCGCCTGCACGCCTGCGTAAAGAACGACTAAGCCAACGGTGGCAGGCGTTGGGCCCACGCTCTGCGCGAAGCGTTGAAAGGCATAGCCGCGAAACGCCATCTCCTCTGCCAGCGCGGCAAAGGCGAAGAAGGCTGCATCCGCCAGCAACCATCCAAAGGCTGATGGGGTTAGCGTAAGAGCAACTGCTATGCCGCCGAAGAGCGCCATGACGAGAACGCACACCGCAGCGATGCCCCAGCCGAGCGCGACGCCCAGCGCAATCTCGCGATGCCAGTTTGCTCGCCGCGGAAATCCCTGTTCACGCATCGGGCGCTTCTGGCGGTCGAACGTGATGCCGAAGGCCGAGTAGCCAAGAAAGAGCAGGAAGGCCAGCATCGCCTGCTCCAGCAGAGGCTCCAGCGCATCGCTGACGAGGCCGGACGCGCTATGGCGTGCGACCGAACGCGCCAGAAAGAGATAAGCGATGGCGGCGATAAACTCAAAATAGGCACGCAGCCGGCTGGTGACAGGTGCTGCGTTCGTCATGCGGCGCGCTCCATGAAATCCATTTGAGTACGATGCTGCAACAGGCTCGCGGGTTCGCTTCCCGGTACGGCTCTGAGATGGTGATGGTGCAATCCGGCTAACCTTCTGTATAAAACTGAGCGATGTTGCGGAACTTGGCCTGGCGTGCAGCGACCAGCGCGTCAATGGGCATCGCCTTGAGCTCGGCAAGGTGCTTCTTCAGCGCGGTCCCCAATAATCCGGCTCCCGTCTCGTGATCGGTATGCGCACCGCCTTCCGGCTCACTGATAATTTCGTCCACACAGCCGAGCGCCTTGACCTCGGGAGCAGAGATGCGCATGGCCTCAGCGGCAAGCTGCTTCTGGTTTGCGTCGCGCCACATGATCGCCGCGCAGGACTCCGGGGTGATGACGAAGTAGAGCGCGTTCTCCAGAATCAGCACGCGGTCGCTGACGGCCAGAGCAAGCGCTCCACCCGAGCCACCCTCGCCGCTGATGACGGAGATCGTGGGTACGCGCAGACGCGCCATCTCGCGGATGTTGCGCGCGATGGCTTCGGCCTGACCGCGCTCTTCGGCGCCAAGACCAGGGTAGGCGCCGGGAAGATCGATGAAGCTGAAGATGGGACGGCCGAACTTCTCCGCAATCTTCATGCAGCGCAGCGCTTTGCGGTAGCCCTCCGGATTGGGCATGCCGAAATTGCGGCGCACGCGCTCTTTGGTCGAGCCGCCCTTGCGGTTGCCGATGACGAGCACTTCCTCGCCGTCGAGACGAGCCATGCCGCAGGCCACCGCTTCATCGTCGCCAAAGGCGCGATCCCCGTGAATCTCGCTGAAATCCGTAAAAATCCGCTCGATGAAGTCCATCGGATACGGCCGCTGGGGATGGCGGGCCCTCTCTATTTTGATCCACGCGGGTGAAACCGCCACCGTGGGATTGGAACCTGCTGCCTGTTCACTCATGTTGGTCTCGCGTAGCACGCACGGAACAGAGGATTCCGTACCCGCCGAACCGCACATCAGTGATTCTACGGGTCCGGGCTCATTGGAACAAATGGATTCCAAATGCGGAGAAGGAACCTTGATACGATCGATCTTCATTTCTGCTTGCTCCGGCAAGGCAAGCTGGCTACATTCCTCGGGGTGCTATAGTTTGCTCACCCATCGCGAGGTGGAAGAGATTCGGAGTGAACGAGGAAGCATGAACCCATCACGCAGAGAGTTTGTTGCCCTTGGTTCCATGGGGCTACTGGGGACAGCTATTGCAGGCGAGGCGCAGACGCCCGCACAGCAGGACCAGACGCCCGGCGCTCCGCCGGCCTTTGGCACATCGCCCGCCGCGGGACCGGAGGTTTCCGCCGGAACCTTCAGGGAAGCCGAAAAGCTGATGCAGGTGGAAATGAAGAAAGCTGACCTGGCCGAGGCCGCAGGCAACTGGCGCGTACAGATGGCGCCGGCGTATGAGCGCCGCGTGGGGCCCCGCAAGCTCGCGCTCGAATCCACGCTGTCGCCCGCGACAACATGGAATCCTGCGCTGCCCGGCATCGCAACCGGCATGCCCGCGACGAATCGCATTGAGCGGAGTGCAAACCCGCATCTTCCCTTGCCCGGCAAGGACGAGGAGATTGCCTACGCGCCGGTCACGCAGCTTTCGCGCTGGATCGAAAGCCGCCAACTCAGCTCCGAGCGGCTCGTGCAGATTTATTTGCGCCGAATTGACCGCTTTGATCCCAAAGTGCGCTGCGTGATCACGCTGCTGCGCGACCACGCGCTGGAGCAGGCGCGCAAGGCCGACGCGGAGATCGCAGCGGGACACTACCGCGGCCCGCTGCACGGCATTCCCTGGGGCGCGAAGGACCTGCTCGACACGGCCGGCATCCGCACAACTTACGGCGCGGAGCCGTATCGCGATCGCGTGCCCGTGGAAGACAGCGCTGTGGTGAAGCGGCTCAATGCAGCGGGCGCCGTGCTGGTTGCCAAGCTCAGCATGGGCGCGCTGGCGCTGAACGATATCTGGTTTGGCGGGCAGACGATGAATCCCTGGCTGCTGGAAGAAGGATCTTCGGGATCGAGCGCAGGACCGGGCGCTGCGACTGCGGCGGGGCTGGTCGGCTTCGCCATTGGCAGCGAGACCGGCGGCAGTA
>JBBIVH010000065.1:3117-13385 GCA_037439805.1 Acidobacteriaceae bacterium | reverse complement strand
TTGGTGCCGAAGAAGGGACTCGAACCCCCACACCCTTGCGAGTACGTGGACCTGAACCACGCGCGTCTGCCAATTCCGCCACTTCGGCACGGGACACGTATCTGGCAGCATCTCCGCGCCAGACCGGCAGTATCTTTGAGTCTCGCAAATGGCGCAAGCTGTGTCAAATCCGCCGCACCCCGCCTCAGGTGGAGCGCAGAAAACTCTTGACTTGCGAGCCGCAGTCACGGCATACTCCGCCCACAGTCCGGTCGTACCTGGCCGGCGTCTTATTACAGG
The DNA here is from genome assembly GCA_037439805.1 of Acidobacteriaceae bacterium. Classification (GTDB taxonomy): domain Bacteria; phylum Acidobacteriota; class Terriglobia; order Terriglobales; family Acidobacteriaceae; genus Telmatobacter. Next base: position 13,106 of record JBBIVH010000065.1, on the reverse strand, counting down.
TAGTTCCCCCAAACATCTTCCGTGCAAGTGCGCGAAGCGCAGTTGCTGATTCCTGCTCTGGCTGAGCAGAGCCGACAACCTGCCTCCGCGAAGGAGCCTCGATCACCATGCATCCTGAGGACATCCGGGCAGCAAGTTGCCGCCGCTCTCTCTCATCACGAGAGCCGCCTGTAGAAATGCAGATGCCTGGAACCTCTCGCACTGGGCGGTGTGTCGTGCCAGATGCCATCGGCTCTTCGCATGCACCAGCAGTGGACTATAAATGCAGACTATTTTTCGTCTTCGTCGTGCAGGATTTGGCACAGAAGAGCACCGTTTCAGAACGTCGCATGAATTCAGATTGATTGGGAGAAAACGATGAAACCTTTGCGGAATTTCATGATTTGCCTTGCCAGTACCTTCCTCCTCGTTGCGAGCTCGATCCCAGCCTGCGCTGATGCCTCCAAAGCGGCCGAGGACGCACTTAGCAAGGATTTGCTGGGCAAGAACGTAAAGCCCCTGCTGGATATGCCCGCCTACAAGGAGGGCGTGGATATCTACTACGTCGCGCCCAAAGGCAAGCGCTCCGATGACAAGGGCATTGATTTACAGGGGCTGACCAAGTGGCTGAAGGCCAAGGGCGTCGGGGTTGAGAAGGGCGAAGACGTCATCATCACAAACGTCAAGGTCGATAACGAGATGATCGAAATTCACCTGGGCGGCGGCGGCGAGGGCCGCAGAGGCAGCAATCACGCCAACAAGGTTGGCGCTGGGTTTAAGCGCGCAGGCGGATCGCGGATTAACTTCCGGTATCAGGCGCCTGTGACGGACCTGGACCTCCAGCCTGCGATGTTCCTGAAGTTCATGTCGCGGGTGCTCGATGTGAGTGAGATTCAGGGCCAGTTGGATACACAGCAGATGCCGTCCGACGACAAGGCCGCCATCGATTCGCACAGCGTCATCAAAGGCATGACCTATCAGATGGTTCTGTTGAGCTTTGGCGACCCCGAGCAAAAGAAGGTGCAGGACACGACAGACAACACGTTCCGGGAGACCTGGTACTACCTCAAAGACGGACATCGCTGGGTGCTGCAGTTCTTGAACGGAAAGCTGGATCAGATCCAGACCTTCTGATATTCCTGACAGAGTGTGGATTGTCACTTTTCGAGTTCGTCGGCTACGGACCTTGCACCCGCAGCAGAAGGCCGGTCCCACTGCGCAGTTCGAGCCGGCCCGTGTCCTGGATAAGAACGATCTCTCCCTGCCCGCTCGTCCGGCCTGCCTGCTCGATGCGCAGGCGCGGGTAGCCATAGACGCCGCACGCATTGGAGGAGAAGAGCCAGAAAGCCTGGGGCTGGTTTCCAGCAGCGTCTGCGCGGCAGGGAAGTCCTCTCTGCGCGCGCGGCATCGCAAGAACCCCATAGGGGACTGGCTGGCCAACGACGGTAAGCCCATCCGTTACCGGGCCGCCGCCTCGATACACCTGCTCCCCACCGATCTGCTGCGTGGTGGCGGTTTCCGGAGTGGTCCCGCGAATCCCCATCTCTTCCGGAACCTGCGCGGCCTCCACCTCGACAAAGGATGCCAGCGCGCGCAGGCTGGTCCTCACCGCCATGGTCTGCCCATGGCTTCGAATCGCATCAAAGCGCAGGGTGAGTCGCGAGCCTCCGCCGCTCTCGGTCGCCGACTCCAACACATGACCCATCACCTTGTCGCCGCGATGCACGCTTGTGCCCGGAATTGTCTGCATCACCGTGGCCTGGAACGTCTGCCCTGCATGCGCTTTGCCTGCGTTCAGGCTTCTGTCGAGAATGACAGGCAGAATCGTGCCGGGCGGCAGCGACGCCTGTCCCGCCGCAGTCAGCGGAACGCACAGCGCAGCAAGGCCCATCCAGGCTCTCATCCCCATGAACAACCTCCGTGCCTGCAGCCTTGCCTGCTAGTGATTGGACAACAGGCGAAGCCTTTAGGATGCCTGCCGTCTTTATGAGGATTGCCTGCCACGGCGTCCCTGCCAAACCTGAGATGAGCCTGTGTTAGAGTGGGATGCCACGGGGGTCGGACAGGCGATGGCGACGGGGATCGGGCTTCCCGGCAGCGGCGAGACGATTGACCTGCAGCAGCAGGTGGCGCGGCTGCAGGCGCTCCTTGAGACTTCCCGCCAGGTTCATGCAACGATACGGGAAGATGAGGTCCTTGACCGGGTGCTGCGCATCGTCGTGCGCGAGCTGGAAATGGCCGGTGCCGCCTTCCCCGAGTTGGGCCGCAGTTACGGAGCAATTCCCGAGGGACAGCAGAGTTCCGCAGGCGCACTGCCCATCTTCCTGCTCGAAGACCGTGACGGACGCCGCCTTGCCGAGCTGGTCGTCGCCACGCCGCACGGGCGCGAACTCACGATCTACGAAGAGGACTTCCTCGAAGGCCTCGCCTTGCAGGCGGCCGTAGCCCTTGAAAACGCGCGCAACCACGAGCGCAATCTGCAGTGGGCGCGCCTGCAGCAGGATCTGGACGCGGCGCGCAATATCCAACAGTCACTGCTGCCACAGGAGCTGCCGCATATCCCCGGCTACTCGGTAGCCTTTCGGTCAGACACCTGCTATGAGGTCGGCGGAGATTACATCGATATCGTTGCGCTGCCCGACGGCTCCCTGCTGCTGGCCGTAGCCGACGTGGCCGGCAAGGGACTGGCCTCGGCCATCATGGCCACCAATTTCAGGGCCGCATTCCGCGCCATGGCCATCCAGGGCCTGCCTATGGACGAATTGGCCACACGCATGAACCAGCACCACTGGGCCGAGGGCGAAGAGGCGCGGCGGCGTTACGTGACCGCGATTTTCATGCGATTGAAGCCGGATACAGGCGAGGTGGAAGCCGTCAATGCGGGCCACAACCCCGGATTCCTGGTCCAGCCGGGCGGCGAAAGCTGTCAGCTTGAGTCCTCGGGCACGCCGCTCGGCATGTTGCCCGGCATGGTCTACACCAGCCAGCGATGCTCGTTCACGCCCGGAAGCCGCATCTTGTTCTATACCGATGGACTGACCGAGGTCTTCCGGGGGGATGAGGAGTTTGGGTCCGAGCGGCTGCTGGACACCTTTTCTCGCTGCCCATCGCAAAATGCCGATGATATTCTCGGTGCATTGTGGACGGCCCTTGCCGAGTTTGGAGGGGGCGGCCCGCAATCAGACGATATGACGGCGTTGGCGCTTTGCCGGGGTACAGGCCAGATGGAGAGCGCGGAATGACAAACACGAAGTCCACCAGCGTGGAGGTGCGCCTGCCCTCGCGACTGGGATACGAGAAAGTGGCGATGAGCACCGCAGCCGCGGTGGCCAAGCTGATGGGATTTCGCGAGGAACGCATTGAAGACCTGAAGACCGCGGTGGCCGAGGCCTGCATCAACGCCATCGAGCACGGTAACCGGCTGAACGAGGGCCTGTCGGTTGGAGTCGTGCTATCGTCGGTGGATGATGCTCTTGAAGTCAAGGTCATTGACGATGGAAAGGGACTGAAAACCATTCCCCCCAAACCCGACATCGACCGCAAGATTCACGGCGAGGAAGACCCCCGCGGGATGGGCATGTTTCTCATCCAGGCGCTGGTGGACGAAGCCGAATGGGTCAAGGGCGGCAATGGGAAAAGCAGTTATGTCAGACTTGTGATTCGGCTGGACAAAGAAGCAGAATAATATTCCCCAGACGGAGAGTGCGATCGTGCAGACCGAAACCAAAGCACGTGTAGACCGGCTCACTTCCCCCGCCGGACATTCGGTGACCGTGTTGCGATTTGAGGGCGACATCGCCAGCACATCGAAAGATGCCGTGCTCGGCACCTACCAGACCTTGCCGAAGGAGACAACCAAGCTCGTGCTGCTGGACTTCACCAAGGTGGACTACATCAACTCCAGCGGCATTGCGCTTGTCATCCAGATGCTCATCGAGGCCTCCAACGCCAGCCAGAAGGTGTATGCCTTCGGGCTGTCGCCGCACTTCACCAAGGTCTTCACCATGGTCGGCATCACCAAATACGCCGGCCTCTTCTCCGGACAGACAGAGGCACTGGCGGCGCTGTAGATTCGCGCTGCTGCATAGCCCGGCCGCGCCAGAGAAGCCGCTGGCTATCTTCGGTTCGTGTGCGCAAGGCGCGGAATCTCCGTGCTCGTTTCACGATTCGGCCTGTCCTCGCTACATCGCTCCATGGCGCACTCCGCGTAGAATGGCGGCTATGAACCTGCAAGACATTCAGCGAGCCTTGCGCGAGGCAGGCCATGACGGATGGCTCTTCTACGACCATCATCATCGCGACCCCATCGGTGAACGCATCCTCGGCGTTGATCCGCACGCGCACATCACGCGCCGCTGGTACTACTTCGTTCCCGCCGAGGGCGAGCCGCGCAAGCTCGTGCATCGCATCGAGCAGGCGCGCCTGGATGCTCTGCCGGGCACCAAAGGCGTCTACTCAAGCTGGCAGGAGCTTGCCGAAGGACTGAAGGCCATGCTCGGCGGCGCTCGGCGCATCGCCATGCAGTACTCGCCGAACAACGCCATCATGTACGTCTCCATGGTGGATGCCGGGACCGTTGAGTTCCTGCGCGGCCTGCGGAAGGAGATTGTCAGCTCCGCCGACCTCGTTGCTCAGTTTGAAGCCGTGCTCACCGAGGAGCAGATGGTGAGCCACGCTGCAGCACAGCGCGCCATCGACGCACTTCTAGCTGAGGCATGGCTGGAGATGGGCCGCAGGCTTCGCCCTGCAGACGGTGGACAGGCCGGGATGACGGAGTTTGACATGGTGGTGTGGCTGCGTGAGGCCATGCACCGCGCCGGCCTTGTGTGGGAGAACGGGCCCAACGTCAGCGTGAACCGCAACACCTCCGACTCCCACTACGAGCCCACAGCCGAACTCTCCGCGCCAATTCGCGACGGCGACTTCGTTCTGATCGACATCTGGGGGCGGCTCGATCGCGCCAATACGATCTTTTATGACATCACCTGGACCGGCGTGGTGGGCCGCGAGCCGAGCGAGCGCGAGCAGACGGTCTTCGCGACGGTGCGCGATGCGCGCGACGCGGCGATTGCAGCCGTTCGCGACGCCTTCACGCAGCACCGCATCATCCGCGGCTTTGAGGCTGACGACGCGGCGCGCACGGTCATTCGCGACGCGGGCTTTGGCGCCTTCTTTACCCACCGCACCGGGCACAACATCGCCAACGAGCTGCATGGGGCTGGTGCGCACCTCGATAACCTTGAAACGCACGACGAGCGCAGGATTCTGCCCTGCACCTGCTTCTCTGTGGAGCCCGGCATCTACCTGCCGGAGTTCGGCGTGCGCAGTGAAGTGAACATGCTCACCGCCCCCGGCGAGGCGTGGGTCACCGGCAGGCTGCAAACCGAGCTGGTCAGGATCTGAATCAAAGCGGACCGCCCCGGTGCGATATAGTCGAAGAGGAATGGCTGGAACCGACACCAAGATTGCCGCGCCAGACAAGGCCCAGGGCTTTGTTTACCTCCCGCTTATTCTGGGCTGGCTGGTGCCCGGCGCAGGCCACTTCCTGTTGCGCAAATGGGGCCGCGGCGCGCTGCTGGCGCTCGCCATCGTCGGCATGTTTGTCCTCGGCCTGGCGATGCAGGGCGAGGTCTACTCCAACGCCCACGATATTCTGGACATGCTCGGCTTCGTCGGCGATCTCGGAAACGGATTACTGTACATCGCAAGCCGCGTTCTGAGCCTCGGAGCCGACCATGTGCAGGTGACCACGGGCGACTATGGTACCCGCTTCATCGTCGTGGCCGGGTTGCTCAACGTCATCGCGGCGGTCGATGCGCATAATCTCCGGACCGGGAGGAAGGCGTAATGTTCACGCCATCGCACTTTCTCGCCGTCCTGCTCTTCGCCCTCTGCGCTTCCACTGTCTTCGGCATCACGCAGCGCGAGACGCCCGCAAAGATGTTCCGCTACGGAGCGTACTGCTTCATTCTCTTTGTGGGTTCGGCAGTCGCCATCAGTTGGGTCATGTTCTTCATCGCCCGCTGACGCGGCATGGAGCAACGGAATTCCGGCGGATGCACGAGCGATTTCGAATTCCAGCCGGGAATGTAGTTTCACTTCATTCAGCGCCTGACCGCTGCCACACCGCAGCATCGAAGGTGTGCAGGCAGACGTATCCCTCTGCCCGGTACAGCTCGATCGCCTCTGTATTCGCGGCAGTTACCGTGAGAGAGACCTCGTTCACGCCCTGCAGCATGAACTGCGAGGCAGCAAGATTCAGCAACGATCTTGCGAGACCTTTGCGCCGAAACTCGGGCCGAACACAGATCTGCGTGATATGGCCGCATTGCGGGCTCACCCGCGACCCCAGCACCAGTGCAGCCAGCTCGCGACTGGAGCGGTCCACCACCACATGCGAAGTGAGTGGTGAGAAAGCTCCGCACCCCGCATAGCGAACGATGTTATGCAGAAACCGCAGAGATCCATACACCGAGCGGTACTGGTCGTTGATCAGGCTGTCCGGATGGCCTTGATACGCATCGGCGATCAGCCGGGCCGCCGCATTCAGATCCTCGTCCCGCCAAGTGCGCAGCTCAAGCCCCGCGGGCAGATCGACATGGGGCCGGCTCCATCTTCCCTCCAGCGGCAGCGACATGAAGAGCCGATGAAAGATGCGGAAGCCAGCCTGCTCAAAGATGGCCGAGTGCGTTCCCGATGGGTGCAGCAGAAGTTGCGATTCGATGCGGTCCACCTGCGGGGAATTCAGAAGGGTTTCGAGCAGATGCGTAAGCAAAGTCTCCTCAATCGTCCGCGCAGGAATCGTCTCTGCGCGTTCGGAATCCTTCCCATCCGGATCGCCGCCCTCTACAGCGAAGACATCGCCGATCACGGCCTTGGTTTCTTCGTAGACGCAGAAGGTATAGCCGGTAATCTGACCCTGCTCCACGGCGGCGTAGCCGGGCAGCATCCTGCTGTCGAGATATTGCAGGAGCAACCGCGACGAGCTTCGATAGTCCCAGTGCAGACGCTCCAACCAGGCGGCGCTTTCTGCCTCCAGCAACGGACGAAGCACGGGCGCGGCGAAGTGACGCAGATCAAGAATCTGGATGGGGGCGCCAGGTGTCATGATGCTTCCGCCGGTTTGGATTTGTGCCATGCAGCCCTGCCGCTCAGGTCCAACAAGCGGCCTGTTCACTCGCTCGCGCTCAAGTACGCCTTTCGGTCAATGTACACGAGCCGGGCCACTCTGTACCCTTGCGAACACGATGCAGCATTGATTATGGTGCGGTGGCAGGTCCTACTCGGTACACTTCGAGTCCCTGTTCAGGCCAACTGAACAGCGGGTCATACTGGCGGCCCTCCAGATACTTCCTCAACGCGTCAGCGGTATGGAGATCGGTCCCGCCCCGACCTGTGATACGCGCCACCAGCAGATGCTCCTCCGGCGGCACGCCCGCATCCTCGTAGTTCACAATCTCGCGATTGCGATAGAACGCCAGGCCGTACTCCACATCGCGGCGCACGCGAAAGACGGCAACTGTCTGCGTGGCTGGCGCATAGATCAGCAGCCTCTCGGCAATTGGGCGGGCCGAGTAGGACCGGTCGAGGAGGTGAATCACCCGCTTGCTGGCCTGCACCGCCGGGATTCCCGGAAAAGGTCCGATGCCGTAGAGGAAGAGCACCAGAATGGCCAGGATGACCGAGGTCGCAATCCGCAGCCTCGCAACTCCATAGGCATGCACCACAATCAGGATGAGGAACCCCGCGCCGATCGCAGCCACACCGGCTGCAAGCAACATCGGGATGGGGGGCAGATGCGCGCCGCGCGCCACAAACCACGGCAGCAGCAGCGCAAACGCCGTCATGACGCCGCACACCGTCGCATGCCCCATCAGCTCCCAGCGATTCAAACCCGTTGCACGCTTCCGGAAGATGTAATCGCCCGTGAGGATGGTGATGGGCGGAATAGACGGCAGGATGTAGCCCGGCAGCTTGGAATGTGAAAAGCTGAAAAACACGATGGGAATGAGCGCCCACAGGACCAGAAACTCAGGAAAAGCGTCGCCGGGACGGCTCGGCTTGGGCTTGCCGGGGCTGGAGTGCCGCAGCCGCCACTCCGCCACCGATGTCTGAATGCCGTCTGTCAGCGCGCGAATGGCCACCACGGTCCACGGCATCGTGGCGAGCAGCACCACGACCAGGTAGTACCAGAAAGGCTGCTCGTGCTGGTAGAGGTTGGTGGCAAAGCGCTCCAGATTGTGCTCGAGGAAAAACTCGCGAAAGAAGGTCGGGTTCTGGTGCTGCACCGCGATGAACCAGGGCAGAACAATCGCAAAGTAAAGCAGGACGCCCGGCCACCAGAACGACCGCAGAACAATCGACCACTCCTTGCGCAGGACCGCAAACGCCATGATGATCAGCATGGCCAGAAACGGCGCAACCGGCCCCTTGGCGAGCGTGGCCACGCCAGTGAAGAAGTAAATATCGAAGAGCCAGAACTTCGAATCCGTCTCATACCATGCGTACCAGCCGAGCAGGCCGATCGACAAAGGCGCGGCGAGTTGCATGTCTGTCGAGGCGCCCCGAGAAAAGCTGAGAATGCCCGCGCAAGCCACCGTAATCACGGCCGCATCCAGATGCCCGCCACGCCGGAACCGCCGCATGTGCAGATAAATCAGAGCCACAAGGATGAACGCAAAACTCGCCGATGGCAGCCGTGCGCTCCAGTCATGCACTCCGAAGTCCTGAAAGACAAACATCGCGCGCCAGTAGTAAAGCGCCGGCTTCTCCAGCCATGGGCGGCCATGCAGATAGGGAGTGACGCACGCGCTCAGATGGCCCTTCAGCGTATGCGCCGAATCAAACCGCTCCAGCATCTCGTGAGCGATCTGCGCGTAGCGCGGCTCATCGGCGCCCACCAGTCCCAGCCCGTCGCCGCCGAAGACGGGCGCCTGCCCGTAGAGGATGAAAAAGATGGAGCTGAGAAGAAAGACGGCGACCTCGGCTCCCAAAGCCCAGCCGGACTGTCGGGCAGCAGGGTAGGCCTGCGCATCTGGAGGAATCGATTCCAGTTCAGTCTCCAATTCGTACGGTGCTCACGTTGTGCCGGCGCAGGGCATCAACGCCCGGCCGAATCCAGGTTTCTTCTGCGGCCGCAGCTCCATCGAGCCCGTGGCGCATCGTCAGGGTCAAGGCTAACAGATTCATGTTGGCGACCTGTTTCATTCCGATCGAGTCTCCATGAGCCGTTGCCGCATACGGTCGAGAATTTCTTCCCTCGCCTGATGGAGCGGCCCATCGAGCGTGCATCCGGCTGCGTTTTCATGCCCGCCGCCACCAAGAGCCGTCGCAATCTCTGCCACATTGAGCCGGCCTTTGCAGCGCAGGCTCAGACGAATTCGCCCTTCCGGGAGTTCGCGCAGAAAGACAGCCGCCTCGATCCCGGCAATCGACAAGGCATAGTTCACAATCCCTTCGCAGTCTTCCTCCGCGGCATCCGACCGGACCATATCCTCATGCGTGATCCACAGCCACGCAAGCTCTTCTTCCTGTTGCAGCGTTCGCAGCGCCATCCCCAGCAGCATCATCTTCGCCGCGGAGGTAGAGAAGTACACATCCTGCGCGATCTGAATCGGATCTGCACCCTCTTCAACCAACTGCTGCGCCAAGCGGAAGGTGGCGGCCTGCGTGGCACCGTACAGGAAGCCACCTGTATCCGTCAGCACCGTTGTGTAAAGACACGTCGCCATCTCCGGAGTGATGGTCGCGCCAGCAGCCTTCACCAGCCGGTGCACCATCGCGCCCACGCTGGCGGCTTCGCGATCGATCCAGTTCAGGCGCCCCCACTCGCTGCCGCTTGCATGGTGGTCGATGTTGAGGATGAAGAAGGCTTCGAGTCCCAGCAGCCGGGTCCGTTCCAAGCTGTCGCACTCCAGCAGAATGGCCGCGTCGTAAGGCCCATGCACCCGCATCGCCGTCCGGATGGCCTCAGCGCCAGGCAAGCCGCGGTACACCGCCGGAATCCGGTC
>JBBIVH010000065.1:0-3017 GCA_037439805.1 Acidobacteriaceae bacterium | reverse complement strand
CGGCTCATCAGCTCTTCGATGCGCGCCTGGAAGCGCCCGGATCGATCTGCGAAGAAGGCGAGCTCCGGCACGTGGCGCACGCCCATCCGCTCCTTCAGCTCATAGCGAATGTAGCCTTTCGCAGCCTCCAGCCCGGCCACGGTCTGTTCCTCGGCCTTGGCGATGTCCGGCACGGCGCTATCCACGGCCACATACACGCGGGCCGACTTGCCGCCCGGATTCAGCACCACTTCCGTCACGTAACAGAAGGCGATGCGCGGGTCCGAGAGCTCGCCCTCGATCATCGCGCCAATCTCTTCGCGCAATGTCTCCGCAACGCGGTCCTGGTGGTGCTTGCGCCCCCTGTGCTCCGGCATGGCCTTTGATTTCCCCCTCAGGTAAACCTCATAGGATAACAAAGGCGCAGGACGCACCCTGACCGGCCCGGCAAGGATTGATTCAACTTTCGACGTAGTCCCAGAAGGCATCCGCCAGCTCGGCGCCCAACTCATTCGCCATCCTCCGCGCTGCGCGTTCCACCTCTTCCATCAATCCGTGCAGGTAGTCGCGCGAGCGTGAGACGGCCGCAATCCCGAGTGTCGCGGACTGCCACGTGACGGCCTCGTCCATCTCGGCCACGCTCACATTGAAGCCCTGCCGCAACTGGTCCTTCATCGAGCGCACCACGTGGCGACGATCCTTCAGCGACTGCGCGTGTTCAATGCGAAGCTCGAGCGTGAGGTGTGCGACGGGCATGGCAAGTCATCTCCCCATGCAGCAGGGCGCTGCCTGGTTGTCCATTCTATGCCGAAGGTTCTCTGTTCGGACTCGGGCCCCGTGGCAGCAGCGCAAAGGCCACCACCGTCTCGCCACGCTGTCCGGTTTGCGCAACCAGGCGTGCCTCCAGAGCGTGCGGTACGGGCATCTCGCAGGCGGCAATCTCCGCATCGCTTGCTCCCACAAAGCACAGTTCGCAGCAGCCCAGCGGGCCGCCTTCCTCCGCTCGTGTCGGTGGACCGAAGACCCGGCACATGACCGGCCGCCACGCATACACATCGCAGAACCCGGTGGCAGGGTTCAGGGCAGGGCAGGGCGCATCGTTGGCGAAGTCCTCAAAGCACGCGTGCTCTTCATCGGAGGCGCTCAGCAGCCCCGTCTCCGGGTCACCCGGAAATTTGGCACCATGCTCGGCCACATACGCGCGCGCCCGCGCCTCAATCTCCTGCGCTTTTGCAGCGTCCGTTGTGCGCAGCACCTTCATGCCTTTACGCAGACGCGCCGCGTCCAGCGAGGTGATGGGAAACGCTCCGTGGCAGCACTCCGTACAACCCGGCTTGCACGCCAGCAGCGCGCCGGCGCGATGAGCCGCGTCCGCCAGCGCCGCGTCGAGAATCTGTACGAGTTGAGCGTCCCCTGCAGGCAGTCGCATCTGGAATCAGCATAGCCCGGTCCCGGTCCATCCAGATAGTTCAGCCCGCCCACTGCAGCGACTGCGCTATAGTCAGTGCGTATTCCCGAGGAGGGTCGCGTGCTCACAAAGCGAATAGGGACGGTGTTGCTGGGTCTGGCAAGTCTGACATCTGTGACGCCGGCTCAGCAGCCTCGACTCCTCGTCGCCCAGAAGGGCCTTCACAGCCTTGGCATCGTCGATCCGTCCAGCGGCATCGTGCTGGCTTCAGTCGCGGAGAGCGGCATCACCGGCCATGAAGTCGTCGCCTCGCCCGACGGCCGCATAGCCTACGTGCCCATCTACGGCGACTCCGGCGTCGGCCAGCCCGGCACCGACGGCCGCGCCCTTGATGCCATCGAGCTTGCCACCGAAAAGGTCGTCGGCCACGTTGACTTCGGCCGCGGCGTCCGGCCCCACTGCCCCGTCTTCGGGCCCAAAGACGGCCTGCTCTACGTCACCACAGAACTCGACCAGGCCGTCAGCATCCTCGACCCCACCACGCTCAAAATCCTCGGCACCATCCCCACCGGCCAGCCCGAGAGCCACATGCTGGCCATCTCCCACGACGGCAGGCTCGGTTACACGGCCAACGTCGGCCCCGGCACCGTCTCCGTCCTCGACCTGCAGTCGCGCAAGCTGCTCAAGGTCATCCCCGTCTCTGGCCGCACGCAGCGCATCTCTGTCTCCGTGGACGACAAGTGGGTCTTCACCGCCGATCAGACGCAGCCGCGCATCGCCGTCATCGACACCGCAACCAAGACGGTCGCTCATTGGGTCCCGATTCCTGGGATCGGCTACGGCAGCGCGCCCACGCCCGACGGCCGCTGGCTGCTGATGGCGATTCCGGACAAGAATGCCGTTGCCGTCATCGACCTGAAGACTATGGCCGTCGCGCGCACCATCGAGGTCGGCAAATCGCCGCAGGAAGTCCTCATCCGCCCCGACGGCAAGCTGGCTTTCGTCTCCTGCACAGCCAGCCACCAGGTCGCCGAGATCGATCTGCGCTCCTGGCAGATGCGACGCCTGTTCTCCACCGGCCTCGGCACAGACGGCCTGGCTTGGGCGCGCGGCAAATAAGAGACGCCGCTCAGTCGATCGGCCGGTTCCAGTTCTCCAGCGCCTTCTTGAACTCGGTCATGAACCTGCCCGAGTCTGCGCCGTCGATGAGCCGGTGATCGAAGCCGAGGCAGTGGTACTGCATCGACCGGATGGCAATCGTGTCATTGCCTTCGGCGTCCGTCAGCACCACGGGTTCCTTGCGCAGCCCGCCGATAGCCAGAATCGCCGCCTCCGGCTGATTGAGAATCGGCGTGCCGAATTCGCCGCCAAAGACGCCCGCATTGGTCAGCGTGAACGTCGAGCCCTCCACCTCGCTGGGCAGCAGCTTCTTGCTGCGCGCGCGTGCGGCCAGATCGCTGATGGCGCGGGCAATCTCTACAAAGCTGCGCTTCTCCGCTTCCTTGATGACGGGCACTATCAGGCCCCACTCCAACGCGACGGCGATGCCGAGATTCACATGCGCGTGATAGTGAATCGAATCGCCAACGAGCGACGCATTCAGAATCGGATACCGCTGCAGCGCCTCCAC
>JBBIVH010000064.1:0-13392 GCA_037439805.1 Acidobacteriaceae bacterium | reverse complement strand
CCCAGTCCCGCCAAGTATGCTTGCGCGGAGCTTCAAGGTGACGCCGCAGCAGCGCGTAGTTTCGCCGGTTCGTTTTCCACGCGATGTCAAAGGCATCGCCGAGCAGCGGAATGGACCCGACCAACACTCCGATTGCCAAGTTGACGCCCATGCGGACCAGCGCAATGTAGGGCAGGCCTCGCATCCATGCGGCCAGAGGGATCACCAGCGAGAGCAGCCCTGCGAGAACGTCCCCGAGACCGGGGACCAGCCCGATGATGCCGTCGAGTCCGAAGCGGATCTGTGTTCCCGGCACTCGAAAGGCTTCATCCAGAAGAATTTCAAGCCTCTGCAATGTGCTGTCACGAAAGATCCATGCGCCGCGTTCCCACCGATTCGATCCGGCAGGTGCACCCGCGCGTTCCGCTTGCGTGAGCGGCCCTGCAAGGCGATCTTGTTGCTTCTCAGTCATCTGCGCACTCCGTGCGGCAGGCCTGAACAGCCTCTTTCGATGCTACAATCATTGAAGCAGATGGCGGCTATAGTTCAGCGGCAGAACGCCTGACTGTGGCTCAGGATGTCGTGGGTTCGATCCCCACTAGCCGCCCCACTTCCCCGGTGAATCGCACCACTGAGCTTACGTGACCCCTGAATCCCAGGAAAGCTGCACGCTCTCTCAGTCTTCCCACGGGCTGCGGCAATGGGCGGACGCGCTTCCTCCCTTCACGCCCCATCGAGCGATGTGCAATGCTCACGTGCAGACCATCGTCGGCAACTACTTTCCGCGTCCGCCGTTTCTTCTTGCATCGACTCCGGAGACGGTTCTGGTCGATCCGCGGGATCACAGTCGAATTCTGTGCCACTGTCACTGGCACACATGCCCGGATCATCTGGATGCGCACAACTTAGGCTTCGATCCGGACCGGCGGCTCACCGTGGTTCTGGTTCACGGCCTTGAGGGTTCGTCTGCTTCGCGTTACATTCTCGGACTGGCCGCGCGCGCCTGGTCGGCGGGCTTCCATGTGATTCGCATGAACATGCGCAACTGCGGCGACACCGATCACCTCACACCCACGCTCTATAACTCGTCGCTTTCAGGGGACGTTGGCGCGGTGGTCGCTCACTTTGCCCGCGAGCGCGGACTGCAGAGATTCGCGCTGGTCGGCTACTCGATGGGCGGCAATCTAGTGCTGAAGCTTGCAGGCGAGTGGGGGCGGAATGAGCACGTTTGCGCGGTCGCGGCGGTTTGTCCTGCGATTGATCTTGCGGCCGGCTCTGACGCGCTGCATCTTCCCGTCAATCGTCCGTACGAGTGGCACTTTCTGCGAGGCCTCATGCGCCGCTACCGCCGCAAGGTCGCGCTCTATCCCGAGATTTACGATCCGAACGTGGGCCCGGTGCGCTCGCTGCGCGAGTTTGATGACAAGATTGTTGCGCGCTACTGTGGGTATCGCGACGCAGATGATTACTACGATCGCGCCGCAGCGTCCCGCGTTGTCGATCGGATTGCGACGCCGGCGTTCATCCTGCGCGCCATGGATGATCCCTTCATTCGCTTCACGCCTGCTACGCATGCGGCGCTTCTGGCGAACCCTCAGGTTGCGCTGTTGGAGACGTCTCATGGCGGCCACTGTGCGTATCTCTCCAATGCGCCCGGCGACGAAATCCACTGGGCTGAACTGACGGTCACGCGCTACCTCCAGCACATGGACGCGGCCCCCCATGGAAGCTGACTGGGAGGTTGAGATTGGCGGAGATGCGCCTGTCCTTGATGCGGCTTGGCCGGGATTCGTCGATCTCCGTATGCGTCTCGAGGCGATTGGTGAACTGCCTGAAGTCGCTGAATTCCCGCCGCTTCGGGACGCACTTGAGCGGCTGAACGCTGGCTCATCGCCGGTGTGGACGGCTAAAACTGACTTCTGGCCGCTGACTTCCATTGATCCCTACGAGTTCGATGCGCCAGGAGAGAGTTGTGGGTTCGGCTATGCGTGCTATCTCGATGTGTTTGCCACCGAGATGTACGACTGGTCCTCCGTCGATCAGGTCACAGCGTGGTGCAGATCGCAGTGCACGCAACTGCATCCGATTTCTCTCCGAGCCTGCCGGGTTGACTTTGTGGTGCGCGCAGCCGTTTTACCGGGCGGGCATGCCGGTCTCGGAGTAACGGTCTACGTCAGCGCAGCGGGGCCCGACAATGAAGATGCCCGCCGGCGTCTTGCTGAGGCGCTGGGTGCATGCGCAGATACCGTCCGCAGCGTTGGGCACTCCGAGGGCGGTTCGACGCTACAATGAAGACAGGCGGGCGAGTAGCTCAACTGGACAGAGCACCGGCCTTCTAAGCCGGGGGTTGCAGGTTCGAGCCCTGCCTCGCCTACCAGATTTCCTCGCTGGTGTCTGTTGGAGATACGGGCACCCGGATGGAGGGCAGTGAACGCGGCAGGAGGTCCTTGCCGACGATTGAACCTGCCCGAATTGGAATCTTTATCGGGCGAGCCAGCCCCCATCCACCACCAGTACATGGCCATGCACATAATCGCTGGCGCGGGATGCCAAAAATACAGCCGCGCCGCCTATGTCGGCGGATGTTCCCCAGCGGCCGGCAGGGATGCGCTCAAGAATTTGCCGCGATCTTTGCGCATCTGCACGCAACGCCGCTGTATTGTCTGTCTCCATGTACCCCGGTGCAATCGCATTCACGTTCACACCCTTGGCCGCCCACTCATTCGCGAATGCCTTGGTCAGTTGCCCCACGCCGCCCTTTGCAGCGGCATAGCCCGGAACGTTAATTCCACCTTGAAAGGTCAGCAGAGATGCAATGTTGATGACCTTACCGAATCCGCGCGCCAGCATATGTCGCCCTGCAGCTTTGGTCATGTGAAAGACGCTGCTCAGATTGGTGGCGATGACGGTGTCCCAGTCTTCTTCGGAGTGCTCCACAGCCGGAGCGCGACGAATGGTTCCGGCGTTGTTGACGAGGATATCGATCGCTCCATACTGCGCAATTACGTCGGCAATGAGCGACTCGCAGACTGAAGCCTTGCTGATGTCTCCGGTCAGAGCTTTGGGGCGGAGGCCAGTCAGGGAGATGCTCTCGATGATGGCCTCTGGCACGCTTCGAGAGCCATGCAACACAACTTGCGCGCCGGCGCCGGCCAGGGCAGATGCGATGCCGCTCCCCAGGCCGCGAGAGGATCCTGTGACCAGTGCAATCTTCCCAGTCAAATCAAAGATGCCATTCTGCATGATTTCCCTCAGTCTTTCAGGCATTCAGAGAAGATCGCTGACGGCAACGCCATCCATATCCGTGTAAACCTGATTCTCCCCGCCCATGCCCCAGCAGAACTTGTAGTTGCGCGTTCCCACGCCGGCGTGGATCGACCATCCAGGCGAGACCACAGCCTGTTTGTTGGCAAGAACCAGATGCCTCGTCTGATCCGCAGGTCCCATCAAATGAACGACGCGTTCCTCTGGCATCACATCAAAGTAAAGATAGACTTCTGATCGGCGCATGTGCGTGTGCGGCGGCATCGTATTCCAGACGCTTCCTTCCGCAAGCTGCGTGAACCCCATCACTAACTGGCAGCTCTGAACCTGATCCGGCGCAATGAGCCGCAGAATCTCGCGCGCGTTCGCAGTTTCCTTCGCTCCTGCCTGCATGCGCGTCGCTCTCGATTGAGAGATCCGCTCAGTCGGATAAGAGGCATGAGCGGGATAGCTCAAGAGGTAGAACTCTGCCGGGTTGCGCGGGTCATCGCTGGCAAACTCAACGTGGTTTTCGCCGCGCCCAACATACAGAGCTTCGAGCGTTCCGAGTGAATGCCGCTTGTTGCCGACCAGCACCGAGCCGGGATTGCCGATGTTCAGAACTCCGACTTCACGCCGCTCCGTGAAGAACTCCGCACGAAACGCCTCGGGCGCGGTCAGGTGGATTGGATCCTTCGTCGGGACCGCGGAGCCGACCACGGTTCGGTCCAGATCGATGTAATTGAGACACAATTGGGCGGGTTGAAAGAGATCATCCACGATGAATGCGTCTCTCAGTTCATGTGTGCTCATGTTCTTGTAGCGGACGGGATCTGGAAGATTAAAGATTCTCATGATGGTCTTCTCTCGTTGAAAAGGTGAGATGGATGAGCGCTGCGCATCCATCTGATTTGCATTCATCCTGGCCTGCCATGCAATTTGTACCAGCGAAATTGTTAGTGTAGCGCAGCGGTGAAGGTCCAAGGGCCTCTGCCGCCAGAAGCAGCCTCCGCGCAATGTCTAACCAGCGCATCAATGCGCACTCTCCTGCACGATGAGGACTGGTCCGAAGAGGCCGGACGGGATTGGCTTCAAATGCTCCATATCCTGCGGCTCGAAGCGCTTGCCGTACGCTGCATACAACGCGGAGTAATCCCGCCTCGGCTGGCCTGCCATTTCATTGATTGCGGTGTTGTAGACGTGGACCTCAATCTGATTCTCCCCTGCGCGGACCAGCCGCGAGATGTCCACGCGGTATGGTGGATGCCACAGGGAGCCTGCCCGGCTGCCGTTGACGAAGACAATCGCGGCCTCGCGAATGGGCGGGTCGAGCAATGCATGCATCCCGCCTGCACCGGGCCGTCTGTCATCAACGATCGGCGTTCCGTCGCCAAAATCCAGAAGCACGCGCCCGCCTGCGTCCGCAGTCTTATCCAGCGAGAAGCTGCGCGAGTAGATGGCTTCGCCTGAGAAGAACTTGCGTCCCGGCAGATCGGTCCATGAGTGCAGTGAGTCCAACGGCGTTGAGGCCGAACTCCCAGCGAATCGGATCGTCCACCCCGCGCGGATGTCCAGCGGCGTCGCAGTGCTTGGCGTTGTGCTCGGCGCATCGAGAGCGGCCGCTTGTGTGATTCCCGCTGCGGCGCGATCAGCAAGGACAAAGATGCGCGACTCATACGGCGCAAGCTCGGCAGGGATGTCAGCTCCCGCGCGATGCGATTCGGACGAGAGAATGGCGCCGCTGTCCGGATCCCAGACCTGCAAAGTCGTTCGCGAAGACCGGAAGCGAAGGCTCCCGGATACCGGAGTGTTCCCTGTGTTCGCGACAAAGTACACATCCGCATCAATCAGCGCGCGGTGGAGAAATCCAACCCCTGCGAGGTGACCGCCAAAGGCGATATCCGGTGTCCATGCCACGTGCAGCGCGCGCGGCAGATCTTCCGTTCCTTCCACTGCAACGGCAGGATGTCCCGGCGCACGAAAGAGCCGCTCCGTTAGCGCGGCAATCTTCGGTGTCGAAGGCTGGTCGAGCAGCCCTGGGGCCAGCGAGGGCAGTTGTCCCACGGCAATCAGTTTCCCTCCCTTGTTCACATATTGCTCAAGCGCGGCATACGTTTTCAGCGGAATCCGCGTAGTGGGCGGAAGAACCAGAACCGGATATGGAATCGAGCCGAGCGTGTCGATGGTCTTTGCGTCGATATAGTCCACGTTATAGCCCGCGTCCAGAACGGCAGCCATCAGCGCGGGCGAGATGCGCTTCTTCATCTCATCGGTCACCGCCACAAAGCCCGGAGAAAACGCCGCCTGTGCGTCATCTTCCGGCAGGAGGATGGCCACATCGTTAGCAGGCTTGCCCTGACGCAGCAGCCAGCTCACCCGCTGCAGATAACGCATCACATCGGGCATCAAAGGGAACCAGGGATTGTGGCTGTTGAACGCCCCGGCAGCATAGAAGGCCCAGCCAGGCTCGCCCGCTGCGGGTGGCGAGTAGGGATAGCCATGACCGACGAATTGATTCACGCCGAGCAGAAACATGCGGTCGGCTTCAGCTTTCATATCCAGAGGTGTTGCGCGAAAGGCAGGCGAGTGCAGCCACGTCCACGTCTCGGCGGATGTCACCGTGCGCCCGTACAAGTGACTCGCTGAACTCGCCCAGCGCGTGAAAGAGAACTCATTCCACTGGGGGCCTTCTCCCTCGGGTAGATTGGGAACGGACTCGTCGGCCAGCGTCACAGCGGGATCGCCGTACGTCTGCGAACGGAAGAGCGTGTGATGCGTCTCGGCAAAGGCTGTAAGGGGCGTGAGATAGTTTTCGCGAATCAGATCGGAGAGCGTTTCGCCCCAGTCATGACGGACCGCCTCTGCCTCCGGTGCGCCTCCGCGAAGCAGTTCAGGCAGGTGCGGAATCAAGTCGTAGCCGCGCCGCCGCAAAAACTCTTCCGGCAGATTCGTGGTCCAGTCTGAGCCGTACACTTCAAGCGAATCGGAGAATACCGAGTGCGGCGGGTCGGCGCCAAATGCTTCAACGAGCGGCGTCGCCACATGCGCGATGTGATCGTCAATCGCGGCACGAGAGAAGTGATCGAGTACGTATCCCTCCGCGCCAACGGCGGCGCGCTTTACGGTCTGAAAGGTGTGACTCGCAAGGAAGAAGACCACCGTGCGCTGGCCCCTTCCAGCGGCCACAATTCCGGCGGAAAGGTCGACGCGCGTGGCTGTCGCTGGATCAAAGTCCAGGCCTGTGCCCGCAACGACGAAGGCGGCAATCACGTGGTCGCCCTCCTTCAGCTCTGGCATCAGAAAAGAAGTTCCGGTGACCGGCTCGTAGGCTACGCGAAGCTGACCTGCCGCGTTCGAGAGGGTCGTATGCGGCCCGCCGTAGGGCCATCCGCTGCCCAGCGTAATATCTGTCCGCAATCCCAGTGAGTGAGCCGTCGCATTGGCAAAGCGCACATCGTCAAGAAACGCAGGGGACAGATAGGTATGGTTTACGATGCCGTGTGCCGGGTCGTCGAGGCTCAGCGCGTACACAGGCTGAATCTCCACCCCGCCGATGCCTGCGCTGCGCATCGCATTGAGTTCCTTCGCCAGTTCCGGTTTCTCCACCGAGGGGCCAAACCACCACCACCGCAAAATGGGGCGCGCATCCGGCGGCGGGCTCTGGAATCCCCTGTACAACTCCTGCGCATGGGCAGGACGCCAGGGGTACAGCGCTGCCGCCGTTACAAGGGCGCACGCCAGTGCACGTCTCCATCGACAGGCCTTCATCCTGCCGGTTGTCTTCATTGCAGTTTTTCTCATCCCCACTGTGCTCTCCGTTGGTTCCATCTTTGCGGGTTAAAGGACCTCGTGCGTCGGTTGTGGCGCACTCGGATTGAACGGGCTAGCCAGATCCTGCATGATCTGGCAGGTGATGCGCTGCGAGCCGGTGCATTGGCTTGAACGCTTCCGATGCGAAGTTTCCGAACGAATGGCTTACCCATGCTGTTGCTGCAAATAGAAACTATGTTCTTGATTGAAAACAAGCAAGTGCCGCATGTGCAAGCGAATACTCAATGAGTCGTCGGCGAAGCACTCGGCGTACCGCGTTGCGTTCGCTTATTGAGTCGAAGGTCGAGTCTTCGCGTTGGCGTTGCATTATCGTGCTCGTGCCACAATAACGATTCTGTTTCCATCCGGATCGAGAACGGTGATGGTCTGTCCCGCGGTCTGCGGATGCAAGCCCTTTACCGTGAGGGCGGCTCGTGCGGATTGAAGATTCCCGGCTTCGAGGAGCAATTCAAAGGTGCCGGCAGGCAGCTTCTCCACGAAAGCAATCATCTCCCCGGACGGCCCAGAAAGATGGAGCCATTCATGATCTCTGCGCAGCGACCGCAGCGGCGGCCTGGAGCCCGTGAACGCCATCTTGCTCTCATAGAAATCGCGGGCCGCGGCTGCGTCTTTCATTGGAATCCCTGCCGCAAAGATCCGATCCGCGACTCGATCTGCGCCGAGGTGCTTACCTCGGTCCTCGCTGTGCATCGAACCTGGCATGTACTGCGTAAATTCAATATTCTGCTTCTCTGGCCCTTCCATTGTGAAGAGCAGGTTTCCCGCGCCAGCGCGCCGCACCTGAATCGGCTTGAGCCCCTGCTGCACATACGTGTCGTGCAAAACCTGGAGGGCGTCCGATTCGAAGCAGATGTGCATGAAACCGATCGCCTGGGTTGGGGTGCTTCTGGGATAAAGTTCGATGAACTGGCGATCGTTCACCTTGAAAAACGATTCCGTGGGCACGCCGTCGCGCTTTCTTGAGAAGGCTTCCTGAAAGCCAAGCGCCTCGTAAAATCCGCGCGACCGTTCCAGATTGCCGACGCGAATCGCGGTGTGCGCAATCCCTGCCAGATCACGATTGTCCTGCTGAGCATGCAGCGAAACTAAAGTGCAAAGAACGGTGACGCAGATGCGCAAAACGGCCGGCAATTTCTTGATCGAGAAAGTCAGGGTGGGCAAGCAGAACACTCCGCGCGGGATTCGTTTGAGGCCGCAATCAAGCAACAAAAATGTTTGGCCGAACCGACGCCGGCCCAGTGTACCACGCAAAATATTCAGCGGTGGCCCAGTTCGCCGAGTTGAGTTCACCTTGCAGCCCGCTATCGCTGACATGACCATCCGCACTCCGGCCGGGACGCATCGGAGTCAGGCGCCGGACTTTGCAGAGCCTGTGCGATTCGTGAGGGATTCCCATTTGTATTTGAAGCGGATTGCCTGAACACCTGGAACCACGTCACCGTAAATGGTCCCAACGCGTCCTGGTCATCGGGTTCGACTTCGTCTGGCACCATCGGCGGAATTGCAAATGTCCCGCACGACTCCCGGTTCGCGCGTCACTTTCACTTCTGACCTGCCTGCCCAATGCACCACCGCTTCCGGGTGACGGCGGATGGTGCGGCGCTGTCTTCACCGGATGCTACCGGTCTCTTGCCCTCACCTCGTACACGGTTGAGTACGATGTTCAGTTCATGTGGCGCATGGGCTGGCATTTTGGATCGATGTACGCGCTTTGCATCAGCTCCTTCGCATGCCTTCCATTCAAGCGGCATGCGGGCGATGCCGCCTGTTCCTGAGGAGTTTCCATCCCTCGAACCAGGAGAGGCTGGCGATGCCGCCTGCCAGGCAAAGTGCGAGTTCGACGGGATGGAGTGGGCCGAACCGAAAGACCTCCTGCAGAAGCGGAACGAAGGTGACGAGGAGCATGACTGAGAAGGCGCCGCCGACGATCCAAGCCAGAGCGAGGTTCGCGGAGTGCAGTGTCGCAAAGACCGTTCTGTTCCAGGAGCGATTCGTCAGAATGAGCATGAGGTTTCCCATCACGAGCGTGTCAAACGCCATTGTTCGCGCCCGTGCATCGCCTCCGCCTCGTTGAAGCGTGACGATGAACAGTGCGATGGCGACGAGGAAGACGCTGGCGCCCTGCAAGGCACTGAGAAGAATGCGCCGACCGGAGAGCAGCGGATCGTCAGGACGACGGGGAGGACGGCGCATCAACCCCGGCTCTCCGGGTTCAGCCTCGAAGGCGATGGAGCAGGCCGGATCGATAATCAGCTCAAGGAAGACGATGTGAATGGGCATCAGAATTAGCGGCCACTGTCCAAGCACGGGGACCAGCGCCAATCCGGCGACGGGCACGTGCACGGCGACGATAAACGACATGGCCTTGCGCAGATTATCGAAGATGCGCCGCCCCAGATGGATGGCTTCCACGATGGACGAGAAGGAGTCGTCCATCAGCACCAGGCCGGCAGCTTCGCGAGCCACGTCTGTGCCGCGCGCACCCATTGCAATGCCGATGTGCGCGGATTTGAGAGCGGGCGCGTCATTGACGCCGTCTCCGGTCATGGCGACGATTTCTCCACTCTTCTTCAGTGCGTTGATGAGGCGCAGCTTCTGCACGGGAACGACTCGCGAAAAGATGTTCGTGCGTCCGATTCGTTCCTGCAGATCTGTCTCGCTGATGGCGTCGAGTTCCGGTCCCGTAATGACGGCCTCGCTGTCGGGAATTCCTGCCTGGCGTGCAATGCTCTGCGCAGTGCGGGCATAGTCTCCGGTAATCATGACGACGCGGATGCCGGCGCGGTGACACTCGTGGACTGCGGCAGGTACGTCGGGCCGGAGCGGGTCGGCGAGGCCAACCAGGCCTACGAAAGCGAACGGCAGTTCCCGCTGATTTGCGGGAAGCTGTTGCTGGCCCCACTGGCACCGGGCGACGCCAAGAATGCGAAGGCCATTGCCGGCCATGGCGGATGCCTGAGAGAGGATTGCGGAGGCAGCTTCAGCGGAGAGACGGCAAAGCTCGATGATGGCTTCAGGCGCGCCCTTGGCGGCAATCGTGTAGTGGCCGTGATCGCGAACTTTCCAGACGCGAGACATTGCGAGCAGGGCGGGAGAGAGTGGGTACTCGAAGACCAGCGACCGAACGGGATTCATGTGCTCGGTATCGGCCAGTGAGCGCGCACCAAACTCCTGCAGGGCCGTCTCCATCGGGTCCAGAGGATTTCTCTTGCTGGCCAGCATGGAGTATTCAAGCAACTCATGGAATGCCTCGGGCAGGGATGTCATCTCAGGACCGGTCTGCATCACCTGTCCTTCTGCGTAGAGCTGCGTCACCTCCATGCGGTTGCGCGTGAGGGTTCCGGTCTTGTCCACACACAGCACTGTGGCTGACCCAAGCGCCTCAATCGCGTGGCTGTGGCGCGTGAGGACCCTCTTCTGCGAGATGCGCCAAGCACCGAGTGCGAGAAAGACGGTAAGGACCACGGGGAACTCTTCCGGCAGAAGAGACATCGCGGTTGTGATGCCGACGAGGAGGCCATTCATCCAGCTTTCTCGCGTCAGGCCGTAGACGATGACGATGAGTGCGCAGAGCGAGAGGCCGAGCACGGCGAGGATGCGCGCGAGGCGGTTCACTTCCGCCTGGAGTTTTGTCGTCTCCGGCTCGATGGACTTCAAGGCCCGGCCAATTTTGCCGAGTTCTGTTGCGGAGCCGGTGGCCAGGATCTCGGCATAGCCCTGGCCGCGAATCGCCAGGGTTCCGGAGAAGACGAAGGGAAGATCGTCGCCGCCGGGGCGGCCCATGGCGGCGACTGCAGCACCGGCCGCAGCTTTGCTCACAGGCACGGATTCGCCTGTCAACAGCGACTCATCCACGGAGAGGTTCACGGCGGAAACGAGCACTCCGTCGGCCGGTACGCGGTCTCCCTCCGAGACGATGACGATATCTCCGCGCACGACCTCGCGACCGGGAATGCGCCGCTGTTTGCCATCACGAATCACCATCGCGCGAGGGCTGGACAGATCGCGGAGCGCCTCCAGCGCGTGCTCGGTCTTTCGCTCCTGGTAGAGGTCGATTCCGATCACGACGGCGATCGAAACCAGAAGAATGATGGAATCGCGCAGCTCTCCGAGGAGAAGGTAGATGATGCCTGCGCTCAAGAGCAGAAGGAGCATCGGCTCGCGCAGAATTGCCCACGCGGTTTCCAGCAAGGTCCGCGATTTACTTGCAGGCAGTTCGTTGGGCCCGTCCGTGCGCAGGCGGGCAGCCGCTTCAGCCTCCGAGAGTCCCCCTAATCGGACCGTGAAGTCTTGCGCCGACGGGATTGCGTCCCTCATGGATTGGCATCCTATCAAACAATGACGCTGGTTCGCTGTATGCGCGTGAACCGATGCGATGGATGCTCTGTCTGTTGCGAGACCGCGCAGGGGTGCGCGGTCAGACGAGGATTGCCCCTTACGCGAGCAGAAAGGCGATTGATTGAGATGGGAGATTTTGGTGGACCTGATCGGGATCGAACCGATGACCTCTTCCATGCCATGGTGGAAATTAGAATGCAAATTATAGACGGTAAAGTACTTACGAACCGGTATAACCGGCAAAAACGGCACAATTGGCACTCTTTGCTGCCAAAATGCTGCCAAATTTGCCCAGCGGGCCAAAAGGGCTGATTGTGTGGATCAGCCCGATTTCCTCTTCCAGAGTCTCATCAGACCCCTTAGCTGCGACCTGACAATTTAACAATTGAAATGCACCAGTAGTGTCCGGTTCGTTTGATCAGTTTTGTCCGCAAGTTCTTTTCTGACAGTTGCATCCAGCGCAATTTGGGTGTCCACGATTTGAATCGCGTCCGGCTTGTTTGCGATGCTTTGGGGCTTGATCGACTCGGAGGCCAGCATGAACGTGGGCAAGACGCTGTTTGCACAGGTGATGGAGTTCGTGCCATGGAAGACCTTTGGCCGCATCGAGACGCGGCACAAGGGCGACTGGGGCGTGCGCACTCTCAACTGCGCCGAGTTGTTTCGCATCCTGGCCTTTGCGCAGCTGACCTGGCGCGAGTCGCTGCGCGATATTGAGGCCTGTCTGGCCGCCAACCAAGCCAAGCTGTTTCACATGGGGCTGAGTTCGGCTCCCGCTCGCTCCACACTGTCCGATGCCTTGAACCAGCGCGATTGGCGCATCTATCACGCTCTGGCGCTGCGCCTGATTGCCCGTGCCCGAGCGTTATACGCCGATCAGCCCGCATTGCTGGATCTGGATGCCGCCGTCTATGCTCTGGAATCAGCCACCATCGATCTTTGCCTGAGCATTTTCTCCTGGGCGCCGTTCCGCTCCACCAAGGCAGCCATCAAGCTGCACACGTTGCTGGACCTGCGCGGACCGATTCCTACTTTCATCCACATCAGTTCGGGCAAGCTGCACGATGTCAACGTGCTGGATATGCTTCCCCTCGAAGCGGGAAGTTTCTACGTGATGGACCGCGGCTAAATCGACTACCAAAGCCTCTACGCTATGCACCAGGCCGGCGTTTTCTTCGTCACCCGCGCCAAGGAGGGCATGGATGCAAGGCGCATTTACTCTGCCGCCACAGATCGCTCCAGCGGCATCATCTGCGACCAGCGCGTCATGCTCAACGGTTTCTATGCCGCACAGCACTACCCAGAGCATCTTCGCCGCATTCGCTTCAGGGATGCCGAGTCGGGAAAGACGCTGGTCTTCCTGACCAACAACACCGCGCTGCCGCCGCTGACCATTGCTGCGCTCTACAAAAGCCGCTGGCAGGTCGAACTGTTCTTCAAGTGGATCAAGCAGCACTTGCGCATCAAGCGCTTCCTCGGCACCAGCGAGAACGCCGTCAAGATCCAAATCTGGTGCGCCATCGCCACCTACGTCCTGATCGCCATCGTCAAAGAGGAACTCAAGCTCGACGCCTCGCTCTACACTTGTCTACAGATTCTGAGCGTGTCCTTGTTCGAGAAAAGCCCGATTTCATGCGCCCTTCAGCCCTATCTCGACAGTTTCACTAATCCAACTTCCGCCAACCAACGGATCCTGTTCGACTTCTAACCGGACACTACTGGAAATGCACGATAACATTTGATATGTCAGTGTGCATTATTGATCCGGCCCTTAGCACCTAGGGAAGCCCCCCGGCTCTGCCGGGGCGACAGTCTTGAGTTTGACATTTCAGGGAGTCCATCCAGAAGACTCCGAGCGTGAGCCGACCAAAGCATCGCGCAGAGGAGAAACTGGATGGACGAGTATGAAAGCCTAAGCCATACGAAATGGGACTGCAAGTACCACGTGATCTTCATTCCGAAATGCCGGAGGAAGAAGCTGTACGGGGAATTGCGCAAGCA
>JBBIVH010000063.1:0-13407 GCA_037439805.1 Acidobacteriaceae bacterium | reverse complement strand
GTTGCATGGACGAATCTATTGATCCGACCCTGAAGTATGGCTACGCGGCGACTTAACATACATCTTTCTGCCCGAAGTAGTGTTCGACCCTGCCAGGCTGTTTCTGGATGCTGCGTAGAGCGGCGATGGCGGTGCGGGTAAGAGCGATCGTGTTTCTTGCCGGAGAGGCCTTCGTGGCGTGCTACCTCAGGCCAGCGTTGAGCATCTCGTCCGGGTTCAGTTCCGGCGAGTAGCTGGGCAAGTAAAAGACCAGGTCTTGTCCTCACTTTCCTTCAGCCACTTCTTCACCGCCTTCGAGTGATGCACGCGCAGGTTGTCCAAGATCAGGAAAACTCTCTTCTGCCTTCCATGCACAAGCCGCTTCATGGAGCCGATCAGGATCTTCGCGTCCAAGGCTCCGGAGAAGACCTACCAACGCATCTGGCCCTGGTTGGTCGCTGTCGAAATGACGCTCAGCTTGGGACGATTGGCGTTGGCAAGCACAACGGGCGTCTTATCTTTGGGGGTATAGCAACGACCGCGCACATCATCGGAACGAAGGCCCGTCTCGTCCCCCACTGAATCTCGGCGCCTTCTTGCTTGGCTTGGGGGCGATCGTTGGATATTCCTCAGTGACCCATCTCGCGACTGCCTCGGGTGATTGTACGCGGCGGAGCAAAAATCAATCCTACTGCAACGTACTCCGCGCCGCGAGATGATGCGGATGCATGACTCCGGCGGGACAGCGCACACCGTTGGTCGAGGCGACCGCCCGCGATAATCTGCAATCGGAATTTCGCGGCGGCGCAGGCTCTCCGCCAGAGATGTGTGCTCTCTGGCGGAGGCTGCAAACGAGGTTAGTAGGAGACTGCCTTTGTCAAAGGGAGATTCTGCGACGAGCCACCCACGCGAATTTCGTACTGGCCTGGAACCAGCTTCCACGAATCGGATGCTTCGTCGAAGATGGTGAGGCGGTCGCGGCTGACGGGCACCGTGACCTGCTTTGACTCGCCGGGAGCCAGTTCAACTTTGCTCCAGCCGACGAGACGCTTGGGCGGTTCCCCGGCGGCGTCGGGTAAGGACGCATAGACCTGTGCTGTCTCCGCTCCAGCGCGCTGGCCGGTGTTCTTCACGGTGAAGGTGACGGTGGTGGAGTCACCTGGACTCACC
Organism: Acidobacteriaceae bacterium; assembly: GCA_037439805.1. Lineage (GTDB taxonomy): Bacteria > Acidobacteriota > Terriglobia > Terriglobales > Acidobacteriaceae > Telmatobacter. The sequence goes on along the minus strand of JBBIVH010000063.1, from coordinate 12,258 downwards.
GTGAGCCCCGAATAGGCGAAGGTAGTGTAAGAGAGCCCGAAGCCGAAGGGAAAGAGGACGGGTTTCTTCTCGGCGTCATACCATTTGTAGCCAACCTTGAGCCCTTCGTCGTAGTGCACGTCAAAGAACGGACCGATGCCCATGGCCATGCCGATCATGCCGGGCGCTCCGACGAGTTTCGGAACCGGATGATTGGCGTCGGGCCTGGGCGGGGCGAGGTGAATGGGATGGGGCAGGTCAGCCTCGCTCCTTGGGAAGGTGATGGGGAGTTTGCCTGAGGGGTTGACGTCGCCGAAGAGGAGATTGGCGATGGCCTGCCCGCCACGAATGCCGGGATACCACGCCTCAACGATGCCGGCGACATTGTTGACCCACGGCATGAGGGCGGCGCCGCCGGTTTCGAGCACCACGATGGTGTGCGGATTGGCGGCGGCCACGGCTTCGATCAATGCATCCTGATTGCCGGGCAGGGAGAGGTTCGCGAGGTCCATGCCCTCGGACTCATGCTGCACCGCGAAGACGATGGCGACCTGCGAGTCTCTGGCCAGGGCGGCGGCAGATGCGGTGTCTGCGCCGGAGTCGTATCGAACCGTGGCGTGCGGCGCTTTTTCCATGACGGCCTTCAGCGGCGCGGAGCGGTGATAGGCCTCGACGAGCATGAAGCTCGCGAGGGGGTTCTTCATCAGTTCGGGTGGCGGCGGAACGGGATTGCCGCCGGCGGGCGAGACCTGCGAAGAACCGCCTCCGGACATCACACCGACATCGGCATGGCCGCCGATGATAGCAATCGACCGGATGGATGCGGCGTTCAGAGGAAGGGTGCTGCGCTCATTCCGGAGCAGTACAGCGCCGTTTTCCTCGGTCTTCTGCGCGACCTTGAAGCCCTGCATGACGCTCGGCGACTCTGGATGCGGGGGATCGTCCACGATGCCCGCGTCGAACTCCGTGCGGAGGACGCGGTGGACCATGTCGTTGAGGCGGCTCATCGGGACGTTGCCGGCTTCGACAGCCTTCTTGAGCGGCTCGCCGAAGGAATCGTTGCCGGGCATTTCTACATCGAGGCCGGCCATGGCCGCGTTCACTGTGCTCTGCGTGCCACCCCAGTCGGAGACGACGAAGCCCTTGAAGCCGAAATCCTTCTTCAGCACATCGGAGAGTGTGTAGGGATTTTCGCAGGCATAGGTGCCGTTGATGCGGTTATAGGAGCACATGACGGCGCCCGCGCCGGAGTCTTTCAGCGCAATTTGAAAAGCCATCAGATCGCTTTCGCGCATGGCGCGCTTGCCGATGATGGAGTTGACGACGATGCGTCCCGCGTCCTGGTCATTAACGGCGTAGTGCTTGACGTCGGTGATGATGTGCAGAGCCTTCTCCGCTTTCAGTTCCTGGCCGGAGAGCGTGCCTGCGAGCAGCGGGTCCTCGCCCTTGTATTCAAAGGTGCGGCCGTCTCGCGGCTCGCGGATCATATTGATGCCTGAGCCGAGCGACATGTTGAATCCCATGGCGCGCATCTCGTGGCCGAGCATGGTTCCAATCTCGTAGGAGAGCGCCGGGTCCCATGCTGCGGCCATGGCTTCGGCCGAAGGCAGAGCCGTCGCATAGCGGCCCTTCTCGCCTGCGCCGGAGACACCCTCGACGGAGTCGGTCATCTGGAGATCGGGGATGCCGAGGCGGGGAATGCCGGGAATAAAGCCGCCAGCCGAGATCGCGCGGGTTCCGGGACCGGACTCCGGCTGCATCATCATGGCTTGCCAGCCGAGACCGTGGAGGAACTGAATCTTTTCGTCGAGGGTCAATTGCTGAATGACCAGGTCGGCGCGCTGATCGGGTGAGAGGTTCTTATCTGACCACGGAAAGTGTTTGGGCGGAGCCATGCCGGGAAACTGGGCAGGAGCCGTGGTGGTTATGGTGAAGGCGAGGAGTAGGAAGACCGAGCCAGAGATGCGTACTTTCATGAGGGCAACTCCATTCTGCGTGTCCCGTATTGGCGCTGTGCCTTGCAAGCGAGCGCGCAATCAACGAAAGGCGACCGATGTCCTTTATAAATCAGGAGGGCCAGAATTGCGATGGAGCAGTTGGCTCCGGGCGGGGCAGAGCGCGATGCCCGGCATGCACGCTAGTCGTTTGCGAAGGCAATCGAGACGCCTGTCTACGCGCGGGCCTCAACTGCGGGCGTCGGTTCACTGCGATGCGACCGCCTTTGCCCAATCCGTCGAGTTCACGCCAGGAACATGCAATCGCCATAGCTGAAGAACCGGTAGCGCTGCTCGACAGCGTGACGATAGGCGGCAAGGGTACGCTCGCGGCCCGCGAAGGCGCTGACCAGCATGAGCAGGCTGGACTGTGGCAGATGAAAGTTGGTCAGCAACGCGCTGACCAGCCGGAACTCGAATCCGGGAGCGATGAAGATATTGGTGGTGCTTGCGCCGGGAGCGAGATCTGCGTCACAGGCAGAGAGGGCTGCGCTCTCAAGCGTGCGGACGACGGTGGTTCCGACGGCGACAATGCGGCGGCTCTCGCGGCGGGCGCGGTTGATGGCGTCGGCGGCCTCCGCGCTCAGTTCGTATCGCTCACGGTGCAGATGGACCTGATCCACACACTCCACGCGGAGCGGAGCGAAGGTGCCGAGGCCCACGTGGAGGGTGACATAGGCGACTTCGATGCCGCGTGCGGCGAGAGATTCGAGCACATTCGCCGTGAAATGCAGGCCCGCAGTGGGCGCTGCGACCGAGCCGCGCTCGCGCGCGAAGACGGTCTGGTAGCGGTCGCGGTCTGCGGGCGCATCGCTGCGGTGGATGTAGGGCGGCAGGGGCATGTGGCCGATTTGTTCCAGCGCGGCGTAGAAGTCCGGGACAGGCTGAAAGCGCAGCGTACGCTCACCCATCTCGCCCCGTTCGACGACTTCGGCTTCGAGAACGGCCTCGCCAGTTGGGGAAGAGAAGACGAGCCGCTCGCCGACTGCAACTTTTTTGCCAGGCCGCACAAGCGCTCGCCAGGTTTGGGTTGCAGTGGGCTCGGTGAGTAGAACTTCTATCCGCGCCGTTGGCTCCTGGCGATCCCGCACGGTGGTACGGCGGGCAAACAGGCGCGCGGGAATGACGCGACTGTTGTTGAGAACGAGCAGATCGCCGGGGGCAAGGAGCGACGGCAAATCAGCAAACCGCGCGTCTCGCAGAGCGCCGCTCGCGCGGTCGACCACAAGCATGCGGCTCTGGCCGCGCTCGTCAGGCGGTTGCTGGGCGATGAGTTCCGGGGGCAGATGAAAGTCGAAATCGGAGACGCGCAGATCGCTCACTGGGCCGCCTTTCCAAAGTGAGCGAGGGCGCGGATGCGGGCGCGTTCGAGGGCGGCATTCAGTTCTTCGCGCTTCGATTCAAACAGCTCGGCGGACAAATCGTCGGGGACGTGCGTCCACTGCGCCCAACTGACGCAGATGCGCGTGAACGGCTTGGGAATGAGGAATCGATCCCAGGAGTTCAGCGTCCAGGCGCGTTCCGGTTCAAGGTGGAGGACGCCGATGGGTGCGCCGGTCACTTGGGCGAGCTTGATAGGGCCCATTTTGGTGCGATAGATGGGACCGCGTGGACCGTCGGCGGTGAAGATGGCAGTTCCACCGCTCTCGATGATACGGCGCAGGCCGAGGAGGCCTTCCTGCCCGCCGCGCGAACTGGAGCCGCGCACGGCATCGTATCCAAATCTACGCAGAATGCGCGTAATCAGTTCGCCGTCGAAGCTGCGACTGATGAGGATGACCGCGTACGAGTGGCGGAAGTAAACGGTGCAGGGAAGCACGCACTGGTGCCAGAAGCAGTAGATCTCCGGTCCGGGCTTCTGGCCGCAGAGCACAGGCGTCACGCCGTCCTCTGCGATGACCTCGAAGCGCCATGTGAGGCCCACGAGCCGGACGAGTGCCGAGACAAGAGGCGGCGCGATGGCCAGAACCAGACGCTGGGTGAAGCTGAATCTCTTGCTGGGCTGCGCGGTCACTCTCCTGATTCTAGCTGTAGCGCAACCAGCGGAGGAGTTCTGGGAGTGTGGCGCGCTTGCCGTACATGAGGATGCCAATGCGATAGAGGCGCGCAGAGAACCAGAGCACACCCCAGATGCTGAGCGCGAGAAGACCGATGGAGACGGCGAACTGCCAAATGGGAGGAATCTCAGCGGCCATGCGCAGGAACATGATGACGGGCGCTGTGGGCGGAAAGAAGGATGCGGCGACAGACCAGATTGAGTTTGAGTCGTTGATGACGACCAGAATAAGTGCGAAGCTGAGCCATGTGGGAGCGGCGGCGAGGGGCATATACATCTGCAGCTCCTGCTCGGTTTCGCAGGTGGCCGCAAGGCCGGCGAAGAGTGAGCTGTAGAGCAGGTAGCCCAGCACGAAGTAGACGGGGAAGAGGATGGCTTCTGTCCAAGAGATGTGGACGGTGAACTCGCCGGTGAGCACGGCGCTTGCGAAGGGCGAGACGAGGATAGCCGCGGCGGCAACCAGCCAGATGGCAATCTGCGTGAGGCCGACGGCGCCGACGCCGATGAGCTTGCCAGCAAGCAGATCTGCGGGGCGGGCGATGGAGAGCATGACTTCGAAGATGCGCGAGGTCTTCTCCTGAATGATGGAGCGAGCCACGTTCATGCCATAAATCATGGTGGTCATGGAGAGCAGAATCGCCATGACGTAGCCCTTCCAGAACGAGGCCTCGGCGCTGGATCGGACGACTGTGCCATCTTTGTGCGCCTGAAAGGTAGTGATCAAAGTGCCTTCGACCAGCGCGTCCGCGGCTACCTGCTGCATGCCGCCTGTGGTGAGGCGCTCGTCGAGCAACGCATGATTGAGCGCGGAGCGGATGCGTGCGGTGGTGATGAAATCGCCGGCGGATTGCGACGTGTACGTCGCGGCGGGCTGCGTGCCAGGTGCGGTCTCGACCGAGAGCAGGCCGTCGAGTGTGCCGTCTTCTACCTTGCTCAAAAGCAGCGCGCGGTCCTGCGACGTGGCAGGCGCGGCGACGATGACAGTGGCCTTGGCCTGCTTGTCGCCGAGGAGATTGTGGCGGATCTGCTCGGCGAGTGCGCGATCATTGGAAGCGACGGCGACGCGGCGGTTGGCGCCGAGGCCGAGGCTGGAGAGATAGCTGACGCCGACGATCAACGCAAAGACCGCGGGCAGGCCGATGGTGGTCATTTTGAAGGCGCGGCCACGGACCTGTTCGAGGTATTCGCGGCGTGCGATGAGCAGGATGTTATGCATCGACTTTGCCTCCGACCGTCTGAATGAAAATCTCTTCGAGGGAAGGCTCAACCAGTTCAAAGCGGTAGATTGTGGCCGCGGCTGCGGCTTCGTGGAGAAGCTTCTGCGCATCCCCGTGCGGTTTCAGGCGAATCTCAGCGTGTCCCGAGAAGTTCTTTGCCTCGGCGACTTGGCTGCTGCGCAGGAAGGAGTCGCCGCCCTCGAACTCTACGATGATGTGGTTGCGTTCGTATCGAGACTTGATTTCGCGCATGCGACCGGAGAGCACGGCCCGGCCCTGATGGATGAGACAGATGGAGTCGCAGAGCTTTTCGACCTGGTCCATGCGGTGCGTGGAGAAGATAATCGCCTTGCCCTGGTCCTTCAGTGCAAGCAGCGTCTGCTCCAGCAGCTTGGAGTTAACGGGATCAAGACCGCTGAAGGGCTCATCCATAATGATCAGCGCGGGGTCATGGAGAAGCGTGCCGATGAACTGAATTTTCTGCTGCATACCCTTGGAAAGCTCTTCAGTCTTCTTGTGCAGAGCATCGTCGATTTCAAGCCGCCTGGCCCAGCTCATAGCACGCTGATGCGCATCATCGGCGTGCAGGCCGTGAAGCTGGCCGAAGAAGACGAGCTGATCAATCACTTTCATCTTCTTGTAAAGGCCGCGCTCTTCTGGAAGGTAGCCGACTCGCTTGAGGCTCCCACGTTCAAAAGGCCTGTCAAACAGGCGGATGCTGCCACTATCGGGCAGTGTAATCCCCATCATCATGCGGATGGAACTGGTCTTGCCTGCGCCATTGGGGCCAAGAAGACCGAACATCTGCCCAGCTTCGACCGAGAGGGCGAGATGATCAACGGCAACCTTGCTCTCGTAGGCCTTGGTTACCTCTGCGAGTTCGACGACAGGCATATCTGCTCCATGTTCAGAAAATGAACAGTCAGCACGGAGGAAGGTTGAGGCGATTGCAACCAGGCAAACTGAGCTGGTGTTCGCTGCCGAATCCGGGCAAGGAGGGATCCGAAATCATATATGGCTGTTGTAGCTCCGTGGCCCACCAACTACGAGCGCGCTCTTGGTTTCGCCATGAATGTAGCGGCAGCACCAATCGGTCTGGTAAGGCGCCGCACTTGCGCTTGCGGGGCTTACATCGCAGTATGTAATGCGACCGGATAGATAGATGATCTCCTGCCAGGTGGCGACGCGTCGCATCTGCTCTTCTGTTTTGCAGATCTGCGCAACGTCGGCTCGAGTGAATCGCGCGATCGCAGTGGATTCTCCAGGGAGCAGAATCACAGGTTCCTCCTGTTCCTGAGCTTCCATGGACTCAATCTCCGGAGTCGAAGGGAGCTCAGATTCGTCAGGAACGACATGGACCTGATCCGCAAGATGAGTGATGCGTGCCGGCCGTCTTCCCCGGTTCGAGGCCATCACTTTGAAGCTGTTTTCCGCTGTGAGGCTGGGGTCGACATAGACAAGAATCCATGGCCGCTCAAATTCCAGCAGCGCCTTGGTCTGTCCAGCGAGCGTGTCTGCTACGCCGAGGGCTGCGCGTGCCGCTTCGAGACTCGCTTCGTTGCTGCGCTTAATGGCGTTGAGCGAACGTAAAGCAAGGATGATGCCGACGTACCCGAGAACTGCGAGGACGATGCTCGCAGCCCATGCGACGCGCTCGTGCCACTGCCACGAGTTTGTCGCGGGCGGGGGGCCGGTCACAATAATCTGCGGCTGCTGGGTTGATACGTTGTCCTGGACGAGGGGTGGCTCAGCCACAGACGTCTGCCGTTGGGCGGGGGTGGCTTGGGCAGGATGGACGGACGTGGGGGCCGAAACGGCAGCGGGCTGCGGATGAGTTGCGGCTGCGGGCTGGGTTGAGGGGTGGCTGGCTGTGGTGGGCTGCTGGGCGCCTGCTATGCCAGCGGTCAGCGCGATCGCGAGAAGCGAGACAGGGAACCACGCCGGGCGCAGGATCATGATGAATGCACTATATCAGCTTCGTTTCGCGGATTGGCAGGCGCGAACAATGGCCGCTCGGCAAGAGCGGGACCAGTCCTTGTTCTGCACCACTCGATCACGCCGAGGCGGAGCTGATGTTGCCCTGCTCGAAGAGGGAGTCGCTCTCAGACAGGCGGATAAGCCTGTGCAGATAGGCGCGGGAAATGCCCAGGCTGCGCGCAGCCAGCGTTTTGTTCCCATTGTTCTCACGGACCGCATCCATTGCGAGCTTGATCTTGTAATCGCGTAGCTGGCGCTCGAACGACCCGTCGGGGTTGTACTCACTGATATCGATGATCTTGTCAGAGGGTACATGGATCGGCAGGTCTTCGGCGCGGACGGAGCTGCCTGGCGCGAGAATGATCGCGCGCTGGATCGTATTTTCCAATTCGCGCACGTTGCCCGGCCATGGGTAACTGACGAGCAGGCTCATGGCATCCGGCTCGATGGCCTCCATCGGCTTCTGGAAGACGCGAGCATAGTGCTTGAGGTAGTGCATCGCAATTTGCGGAATATCCTCAGAGCGGTCGGCGAGCGCAGGCGATGTAATCCGCATGACGTTGATGCGGTAATAGAGGTCCTGACGGAACTTGCCTTCTTCTACGAGCTTGGCGAGGTCCTGATGAGTGGCGAAGATCAGGCGGGCACGCAGGGGGATCAGCTTGCTGCTTCCAAGGCGGCTGAACTCCATCTGCTGCAGGACACGCAATAACTTGACTTGCGTGTAGAGGCTCAGGTCTCCGATCTCGTCGAGGAAGAGCGTGCCGTCACGGGCCTGCTCAAAGTAGCCTTCGCGCGCACTGACCGTGCCGGTGAACGCGCCCTTTTCATGTCCGAAGAGCTCGGCCTCAATGAGAGTCTCAGGGATTGCTCCGCAGGAGACGGCGACGAAAGGCTTGTCTGCGCGCGAACCAAGATTGTGAATCGCGCGGGCGATGAGTTCCTTGCCGGTGCCGCTTTCGCCGTTGATCAGGACCGTCGCATTCAGGTTTGTCACGCGGCGAACGAGCTGATAGACCTGCTGCATCTGCGTGCTTGAGCCGATCATCCGGTCGCAGCTTCCGGAGTCTTCCAGTTGCTGATGGGCGTTCTGCAACTGGCGGCGGAGTGTGGAGTGCTCGTAGGCGCGGTAAAGGAGAGCTTTAAGTTCGCGGACGGAAGGAGGCCTGCGGCAATATCCGAAAGCGCCAACCCGGACCAGTTCGAGCGCCGTGCCGCGCAGCACGTCGTCGGCCATGATTAAGGATGGAATCGGTCGGGAGATCACGCGGCGCGCCTGCTCAATGTGCGACTTTGCGGACATGCGATTCGAGTCGAGATCCACGATGAGCACATCGCAGGCACCCTGTTCGATAATCGCGTGCAACTCATCTTCTTCGCGTGCCAGCAGAATCTGAAACTCTCTTCCGAGTGCGGGGGAAAGAAGAGGCTGCAGAGTGCCATCATCTGTCAAAAGCGCAATTCGGATCATAGGGAGTCTCATTTCTCCGGTCTGGCCCAGGATTCTGTCTGGTAAGGAATTGACGACGATCCGGCCAAGTTCTTTTCGTAATTCTGCGCTTGAAGCTCGAACGCCTGCTCTGTGGCGCATTTGGTCCTGCGAGGGTTCATTGCTTCACCGCGATCACGTGTTCGTCATTGTTGTCGGTCCTGCACATCCGCAGCAATACCACCTTGGTACTATGACCTCCCAAATCTCTGGAAGCATTGAAGATGGTGCACCAAAGCACGGTATGACAAGAAACAGCGCACACAACCCCAAATCGCTCAAGAGTGGAGAGCGAGAGCAGTCCTCCGATTCGATTTTCGTCTATTTCTCCCTGATGGTAATGCACGGGCGGCGCTCTGGGAAGAGGACTTGAGTGTTGCGCCCGGCCTTCGCGAATCAGGGAACCATAGGGGTAACTCTTTGGTTGCAGAACTCTTTCAAGTGGATTGAAGTGCAATTACTGTAAATCTATGGATGTGATCCCAGACGCCACGCTACCAGCAACGGAAACCGCAGCGGCAACCGCAGAGCAGCCGCAGTGGCTTCAGATGTTCAATCGAATTTTCTGCCGCCATGTAATGAGCATGGCGGTGATTGCCGCAGTGGTGATCATTCTCTCCGGGACGCTGCAGAAGCCCCGGAACCTGCTGCACGATCCCGATCTCTGGTGGCACCTGGCAGACGCGCGCATCCTGACCACGACGCACCACTTCATTCGCGTCGAGCCGTATTCCTTTACCGTGGCCGGCAAGCCGTGGGTGAATCCGGAGTGGCTTGGAGAACTGGTCTACTGGTCAGGCTATCGCGCTATGGGGCTCCGTGGGCTATATCTTGCCACGGAAATTGGCCTGCTCGCCAACATCTTCCTTCTCTACTGGCGGGGCTACTGGCGCTCACGTCACGCCGGGGCGGCCTTCTGGGCCACTGGCATCTGCTTCACACTGATGACGGTCAATGCAGGACCGCGCATCATTGTGGTCGCCTACGTTCTGATGGCGCTGGAAATGGCCATCCTCGAGGCCGCCGATCGAGGTGATCAGCGATGGCTCTGCTTTCTGCCGGCCATCTTCTGTGTCTGGATCAACACGCATGGAAGCTGGCTCATCGGGCTCGGACTGTTTGTGCTGTACTTGCTCGGAGGGCTGGTCTCTGTCCATGCCGGCGTGTTTGATCAGACGGCCTTCTCGCCGGAGGCGCGCAAGAAGCTGCTGTGGGTGCTTGCGGCCTGCGTAGCCGTGCTGATCGTGAATCCTTATGGATGGCGGCTGATCTGGAATCCGATTGACATGATGGCGAATCAGAAGCTGAACATCCAGAATGTGCAGGAGTGGCAGCCGCTGAATCTGGAATGGTTCTCCGGCAAGGTCGCTGCAGGCTGCATTGCGGCGATGGTGATTGCCAATGGAGTGCGCGGCCGCAAGTGGCGGCTGTTTGAAATTGCAGTGGTATTGTTTGCCTGGTATGCAGCTTTCGATCACTCGCGGTTCCTGTTTATGGCGGCGATACTGACGGCGCCGATGCTGGCCCAGGACCTTGAGCGCAGCCTCTTTACAGAGTCGGATGAGAAGACCATCCCCGTGATCAACCTGCTGATGGTGGTTGGTGCCATCTGGATCATGGTCTATTTCTTTCCCAAGCAGACTGACTTCAACAAGGGGCTCAAAGAGGCGTTTCCTCTTGAAACCATCGCTTCCATCCAGCCGCAGTGGCGCACCTTTAACTCGGACGGCGTGGGCGGCATGATGGATTTTCAGGGTAAGTCGAGTTTTCTGGATTCACGGTTCGACACGTTTGAGCATCACGGCGTACTGAAAGATTTTCTTGACATCCTCTTCTCGCGCGATTCGCTGCAACTGCTGGACAAGTATCATATCGATCACGTGCTTCTCTGGAAGAAGCAGCCTCTGGCGTACTTGCTGAGTCACACGCCGGGATGGAAGCTGGCGCGCACCGAGGGTACGGGAGACAATACGTTCGCGTTGTTTGAACGTGCTGGGCCCTCAAGTACAGATGCCGGCCAATGCGGACCAGCTGCGCCGAGCCCGGCACACTGAAAGCTGCTTGCGGCTTCGTGACTGGCTGGCATATGAAAGGCTCGCAGAATTGACGCAGAGCGTGCTGTGCGGCCTCTGGAGTTGAACGATGATGCGCGGAGTTCGTCGCCTGCTGCTGGCGCTCAGTGTTGTCTGGCTGGTGGTCTCGCTCGTTTTTCTCCTGATCCATCTTGTGCCGGGCGATCCGGTGCTGCAGATGCTGGGCGACGGCGCATCCCCTGCGGATACAGCGGCCTTACGCCATCAGCTGGGGCTGGACCTGCCGCTCGGCCAACAGTATGTGGCCTACTGGGCCGGAGTCCTGCACGGCGACTTAGGCGCATCCATACGGCTCCACGAAACGGTGTTGCGGTTGGTGGTGCAACGCTATCCCTACACGATTGCCCTGACGCTCGCTTCGCTGCTGCTGGCGCTCGCGCTGGCGCTCCCGGCAGGCATGTTGGCCGCGGTCAGCCGCGGTCGCTGGGTTGATTCGGTCCTCTCGGTCGTGAGTCTCGGTGGGCTGTCGGTGCCGGGCCTGGTGCTGGGACCGGTGCTGATTCTCGTCTTTTCGATTCAACTGGGCTGGTTGCCTGTCTCGGGGGCGAGCAGCGGCGGGAGCGGCATCGACTGGCGCTATCTGGTCCTGCCCTCGATTGCGATGGGCAGTTCGCTGGCGGCAATTCTAACGCGCATGGTGCGAACGGCGATGCTGGAAGAACTTGGACAGGACTACATCCGAACGGCGCGGGCCAAGGGCCTGCGGGAGCTCGGGGTGGTGTGTCGGCATGCGCTGCCGAATGCGTTGGTGCCGATTGTGACGGTGGTGGGCCTGCAATTTGGCGCGCTACTGGCGGGCGCAGTGGTGACAGAAACCATTTTCAGTTGGCCCGGTCTGGGCCGGCTTGTGGTCAGCGCGATTGCCAACCGAGACTACGCGCTGGTGCAGGGTTGCCTGCTGACGATCGGATTGACTTACATACTGGTGAATCTGCTCACAGACCTTGCCTACCTCTGGATCAATCCGCGCATGCGCGCGTGACGGATTGGCTGTTCATGGGTGGAGCGCCGCGTGGCGTTATTGGATTTCGAGGCGCACGACTTCGGGTTTCAGTGCTCCATCCGGATCGAGAGTGAGCCGCCCCACGGTGACAGGCAGCTCGAATCGGCGCGGGCCGCAGGAGCCGGGATTGAAGTAGAGCACGTTCTTGTGCCACTCAATGAGAGGCCGATGGGTGTGGCCGAAGAGGACGGCGGAAAACCGGGCGGCTGCGGGATCAAGGTGCAGGCTCGCGCGGTCATGCAGCATGTACAGATAGTGCCCCTCGAAGAGGACTACGTCCGTTTCGGGCAGTTTGCTGCAGGGGCCGGAACGATCGATGTTGCCGCGAACCGCATGGACCGGGGCGATGCGGGCGAGGTCCTTCAGGATTTCGCCGCTGCCCACATCTCCCATGTGAAGGATGTGGTCGCAGCCTGCAAGTGCGGCGCAGGCTTCGGGACGGAGCAGTCC
>JBBIVH010000062.1:0-13468 GCA_037439805.1 Acidobacteriaceae bacterium | reverse complement strand
TCATGCCGGCGAGCAGCGCGCTTTCTGCCAGCGTCAGTTGCCGCACATCCTTGCCGAAGTAGGCCTGCGATGCCTCGCCAAAGCCGTCAATCGAGAAGCTGCCGCGCTGGCCGAGATTGATCTGGTTGGCATACATCTCGAAGATCTGCTTTTTGCTGAAGCGATGTTCGAGCTGGAAAGTGATGACGATCTCGATGAGTTTGCGCTTCAGCCGCTTTTCCGGCGATAGGAAAAAGCCGCGCGCCAACTGCATCGTCAGCGTCGATCCCCCCTGCTGCTTCTGTCCTGTAGCCAGATCGCGCATGCCCGCTTCAATGAGGCGGCCGTAGTTGACGCCGCTGTGCTCAAAGAACCGGCGGTCCTCAATGGCGAGCACAGCCTGCACCAGGTTCGGCGGAATCTCGTCGTAGGTGATAAGGCGGCGCTTGGTGCGGTTGGCGTCTTCGCTCAGGCCGGTGATGAGCAGCGGCTCCAGTTCGTAGCTGGAAAGCGGCTGGCCATGATCGTCGGTGATGGAGGCGACCTCGCCGCCGCTGATGCGGATGGTAGCGGCGTCCTCGGAGTGGTAGGACTGCGGACCGGGGTGCACGGTGATGGACAGCGCGCCCTCGCTATAGCTGCCCATCGGCGAGACGCTCGCTGCCCCATCGGTGGTGTAGCCCGCCTCGCGCAGCTCGCTGGCGATGAGCCGAATGCCGATCTTCTGGCCGGGGCGGACCTCACGCGGGGCCGCATAGATCTTGGCCGTATTCGCAAAGAGCGGCTCCTTGAGCCGGGCGTCCACCACACCCTGATACTTGAAGTAGTAGTAGAAGAAGACGCTGAAGCCGACGAGCCCAACCAGGACCACGCAGGCCAGCACTGCCCAGAGCAACATGCTCTTGAAAGAGCGCGGCATGGCCTTCTGCGGAAGCTTGATTTTCACCTTCATGCGCGCTCTCCAGAGTTCGGGACGGTTACGCGGTCACTTCCGTGAGCAGTGCGTCTTCCTGCACGCGCTCCTTGAGTTGCGCGGCGACCTCGCCGAGGGGGACATCGGTACTCGTTGCGCCGGCCCGGCGCACGAGTTCCACTATGCCGCTCGCCGCCTTCTTGCCCACGTTGATGCGGTAGGGGATGCCGACGAGGTCCGCGTCTTTGAACTTTACGCCTGCGCGCTCGTCGCGGTCATCGAGCAGAACGTCGAGGCCCGCGGCTTCGAGTTCGGCGGCGAGCTTTTCGCCGGTCTCGCGCAGCGCGGCGTCAGCCACGTTGGTGACGGTGACGACGACGGTGAAGGGCGCGATGGAGGCCGGCAGCCAGAAGCCGTTGGCGTCATTGGACTGCTCGATGGCGGCGGTGAGGATGCGCTCGATGCCGATGCCGTAGCTGCCCATGATGGGCGTGACTTCCTTGCCGTTCTCGTCGAGCACGCGCGCGCCCATCGACTCGGAGTACTTGTAGCCGAGCTTGAAGATGTGGCCCACCTCGACGGCCTTGCCGACGACGAGTTTGCCGGTGCAGCCGGGCTTCGGGCAACCTTCGCCCTCGTTGACAGTGCGGAAGTCGTCGTAAAAAGACCCAGCTGCTGGCGGCAGATCGCCCCACTCCGTATAGCGGTGGAGGCCCGGCTTATTCGCTCCGGCGATCATCGTACCTCGGCCCAGAAGCGCTTTATCTGCATAGAACTGCGGGATGGCCATCCCACTAATCGAACTCCGACGCAGGGCAGGAGTGGGGCCTAAATAGCCCGGCTCAGACCCGAATAATTCTCGGATTTCCGAGTCGGTCATTTGTCTGAACTCAATCGCACCCGAGAACATTCCCTGAAGGAAGTGCCCTCCCGCGAGCTTGGCCTCGTTCAGGGAGTGATCGCCGCGCAGGAAAATCACGATTGGGGTCGAAGAGCGTTTCCCAGTGGAATCTTGATAGGTGGAGACATACGCAAGTGTTTTGATAAAGTGCTTCGGTTCAATGCCTAGCGACGCGCTCAGTTCATCAATGGTTGTGATTCCAGGTGTCGGGATTACTTCACCCGGTGTGCCGTTAAGATCCCCTACCGGTTCGAGGCGCGAGGTGGCCTTCTCAAGATTGGCTGCGTAGCCACAGACCGGGCAGCTTGCGATGAGGTCCTCGCCCGCGTCGGTGTAGACCATGAACTCCTGCGATTGCGAGCCGCCCATCGCTCCGGAGTCCGCTTCGACGGCGACGAACTTGAGGCCGCAGCGCGTGAAGATGCGGCGATAGACCGCGTCATGCAGGTCAAAGCTCTTGTCGAGACCGGCCGGGTTGAGGTCGAAGGAGTAGCTGTCCTTCATCGTGAACTGGCGCACGCGCAGAAGGCCCGACTTGGGGCGCGGTTCATCGCGGAACTTGGTCTGAATCTGGTACCAGATCTGCGGCAACTGCTTGTAGCTGCGCAGCTCATTGCGCGCAATGGCGGTCATGATCTCTTCATGGGTCATGCCGAGGCAGAGGTCCGCGCCCTTGCGGTCCTTGAGGCGGAACATGTTCTCGCCCATGCCGGTCCAGCGGCCACTCTGCTCCCACAGGTCGCGCGGCAAAATGGCGGGCAGGTAAAACTCCTGCGCGATCTTGTCCATCTCTTCGCGGACGATGCCGATGATCTTGTTCAGCGAGCGCTGGCCGAAGAAGAGGTAGTTGTAGATGCCCGCGCCAAGCTGCCGGATGTAACCGGCGCGGAGCAGGAACCTGTGGCTGGCCACTTCGGCGTCTGCCGGGGCCTCGCGAAGAGTGGGCACAAAGAGCTTGGACCAACGATGCATAAAAAAGGTGCGGTAACTTTCCCGTCCGAACGGGCGGACGCAAGGCGGAATGATGCAGACTTCATTCTAAATGTTCGACAGTAACCTGCGGCTTTCGATGTGGCTCTCTTGGCGCAGCTAAATCAGTTCCACGCCCCACAGATCATGCAGGTGCACCACGCCGACCACATGTTGCTCTGGATCGAGGACGATGAGCGAGGTAATCTTGCGCTCTTCGAGGAGGGCCAGCGCCTTGGCGGCCAGTTCGTCTGCGCCAATTGTCCGGGGGTGCGCGTTCATGGCCTCGCCCGCGGTCTTGCAGAGCGCTGCGCCGCCTTCGTGTTCCAGCAGCCGTCGCAGATCTCCATCGGAGATGACCCCGCGCAGGCGGCCGCCCTCCTGCACGGTGGTCATGCCGAGCTTCTTCGACGACATCTCGTAGATCACGTCGGTCATGGCTGTCGTTGGTGTCACTATGGGGACGTCATCGCCCGCGTGCATCAGGTCGCGGACCTTGGCAAGTTGCTTGCCCAATTTGCCGCCGGGGTGCAGCTCTGCGAAATCCTCGGCGCGGAAGCCCTTGCGCAAGCTGACGGCGATGGCGAGCGCGTCGCCCAGCGCGAGCATGGCTGTGGTGGAGGCGGTAGGCGCGAGGTTTAGGCCGCAGGCCTCGCGCTCCACGCTGCAGTCGAGCGCGACGTCGCTGGCTTGGGCCAGCGTGGATTGCAGGTTGCAGCAGAAACTGATGAGGGCGTCGCCTTTGCGCTTCAGCGTGACGAGCAGGCGCAGAATTTCCTCGGTTTCACCCGAGGCAGAGAGCGCGATGACGACGTCCCCGGGCATGAGCACGCCCAGGTCGCCGTGGACGGCCTCGGCGGGATGCAGGAAGAGCGCGGGCGAGCCGGTGGAGCTGAGCGTGGCGGCGATTTTCTGCGCGATGATGCCGCTCTTGCCCATGCCGGTGACGACGACGCGGCCGTTGCCTGCGCCGCAGCGAACCACGAGGTCCACGGCGTGGGCAAAGTCTGCGGCCATCGCGCCCTCAAGCCGTGCAGCCAGAGCCAGAAGGGCAGCAGCTTCGGTGCGCACCAAGGCGGCCGGCTGCACAGTGCTCGATTCATTCACAGGGCTCATCGGTTTTTGATGGTATCAGCTTGGGCTGAAGCGGTTACTCGGGTGCGGTTTGGCTTGAAGGAAGCGCGCTCGTACAATGAGGAAGAGAGGTCTCCGTCCCTGTGAAGCGCAACACTGTCGTTCTCTTTGTGGTTCTTTTTCTGCTGGCGGCCTTTGCCTGGGCTGGATGGGCCAACTGGGAGTCGCGCAGGCAGGCAGCGGCTCGTGCGGCGGCGATGAGTGCTCCGGCGGATCTGGTGATGCCCGGCGGCGAAGGCGACCTGCCGCCGACGATTGCGCCTCTGATCAACAAGCCCGCGCCGAACTTCACGCTGGAAGATGTTCACGGCAAGAAGGTTTCGCTCGACGCCTACAAGGGCAAGGCCGTGCTTATCAATTTCTGGGCGACGTGGTGTGGGCCTTGCAAGATTGAGACGCCGTGGCTGGTGGACCTGCGGAATCAATATGCGCCGAAGGGCTTTGAGATTCTCGCCGTCTCAGAGGACGACCTGGACCCCGGCGACAAGCAGAAGCTGAAGGAAGAGACGCAGCAGATTGCGAGCTTTGCGCAGCAGATGCACATGGACTATCCGGTGCTGCTGGGCGGCGACGCTGTGACCCAGCCCTACGGCGGTCTGGACTCGCTGCCAACCTCGTTCTTTGTGGATCGCAGCGGCAAGGTGGTGGCAGCGCAGGTGGGGCTCACGTCCAAGGATGAGATCGAGGGCAACATCCGCAAAGCGCTGGGAGGGCAGTCGTGAGCGTGTTTTGCCGCAGAACATGCCTGACCGGGCTGGCGCTGCTGGCGGCGGGTCTTGCTTGTGCGCAGACGCAGTTTCCGTGGCAGAGTGAGGGCGCATCGCATGCGGGGAAAGCTGCCTCGGTGGTGTATCTCTTCCCTGAGCAGGTTGAGGTGACGGCGGGCAAGCCCAGCACCGTGCAGATGCATTTCCGCGTGGCGCAGGGCCTGCACATCAACTCGCACACGCCCAAGGATTCGTATCTGATTCCGACAGTCTTTTCGATTCCCTCAGGCGCGGCGGTTCAGCTCAAGGGCGCGAGCTATCCGGCGGGCGCGGAGTTCACGCTGCCGGTGGACCCGAGCACGAAGCTGAGCGTGTACACGGGCGAGTTCGTCATCACGGCGCAGATTGTGGCGCAACGCGGCAATCACCTCATGCAGGGCACGCTGCACTACCAGGCCTGCGACAACAATGCCTGCATGCCGCCAAAGACGATTCCAGTGGTGATGGATGTGGTAGGGAAGTAAGGCCTACGCCACCGCCTTCTTCTCAATCTTTGCCCATGAGTCTTTCAGCGGCAGCGTCCGGTTGAATACTTTTCTGGTTTCGGATGACTCTGGATCCAGACAAAAGTAGCCGACGCGCTCGAACTGATAGCGGTCTTCGAGCTTGGCGCTTGCCAGTGAAGGCTCGAGCTTTGCGTCGGAAATAACTTCGAGCGAGCTGGGATTGAGATTGTCGAGAAAACTGCCGCCCTCGGGCACGTCGCCGGGGTCGGCCGTGGCGAAGAGTTTGTCGTAGATGCGCACCTCGGCGGAGAGCGCGTGTGCGGCGCTGACCCAGTGAATGGTCGATTTGACCTTGCGTCCGTCGGGCGAGTTGCCGCCGCGCGTGGCCGGGTCGTAGGTGCAGTGGACCTCGACAACACTGCCTGCCGCGTCTTTCACCATGCTCTGCGCCGTGACGAAGTAGGCAGCGCGCAGGCGCACCTCTTTGCCCGGCGAGAGGCGGAAGTACTTCGGCGGCGGCGTCTCACGAAAGTCGTCCTGCTCGATGTAGATTTCGCGGCAGAAGGGCACCTGGCGCGTCCCGGCTGCGGGGTCCTCGGGGTTGTTGACGACCTCGAAGTGTTCCACCTGGCCCTCGGGGTAGTTGTCGATGACGAGCTTAAGCGGGCGCAGCACGGCCATGGCGCGGCGGGCCCGGCGATTCAGGTCGTCGCGCTGAAAGTGCTCCAGCAGTTCGATGTCCGTGGTGCCGCTGGTGCGCGTCACGCCGATGGAGGCGCAGAAGGCACGGATCGCCTCCGGTGTGAAGCCGCGGCGGCGAATGCCGGAGATGGTGGGCATGCGCGGGTCGTCCCAGCCATTCACGCGGCCCTCCTGCACGAGCTGCAGCAGCTTGCGCTTGCTCAGCAGCGTGTAAGTCAGGTTGAGGCGGTCGAACTCAATCTGCTGCGAAGGAAAGATGCCGAGCTGCTCGATGTACCAGCGGTAGAGCGGCTGGTGATCCGTGAACTCGAGCGTGCACATGGAGTGGGTGACGCGCTCGATCGAGTCTGACTGGCCGTGCGCGTAGTCGTAGATGGGATAGATGCACCACTCGTCGCCGGTGCGGTGATGCGTTGCGTGCAGGATGCGATACATCACCGGGTCGCGCATGTTGAGGTTGGGCGAGGCCATGTCGATTTTGGCGCGGAGCACGCGGCTGCCGTCGGGGAACTCGCCAGCCTTCATCCGCTGAAAGAGGTCGAGGTTTTCTTCGACGCTGCGGTCACGGTGCGGGCTCTCTTTGCCGGGCTCTGTGAGCGTGCCGCGATACTGGCGAACCTCGTCGGCGGAGAGGTCATCCACATATGCCTTGCCGGCGCGGATGAGCTGGAGCGCCCACTCGTAGAGCTGGCCGAAGTAGTCGGATGCGTAGCAGAGCCGCTCCCACTCGTAGCCGAGCCAGCGCACGTCCTTCTGGATGGAGTCGACGTACTCCTGCTCTTCTTTCTCGGGATTGGTGTCGTCGAAGCGCAGATTGGTCTTGCCGCCGAACTCGTCGGCGAGGCCGAAGTCGAGATAGATGGCTTTGGCGTGGCCGATGTGGAGATAGCCGTTGGGCTCGGGTGGAAAGCGGGTCTGAATCGTCGCATCGCCGTATTTGCGCGTGCGCACATCTTCGGCCATCCGGTCGCGCAAGAAGTTGGAGGCGGGGCGGATGTCGGTGTTGCGTGCGTCAGGGCTTTCCGAACCAGGGCTTGTCATCACTGCGATTCTTTACTCCATCGATCATTGTGCGCTCACGCGAGCGCGCCGAGTTTGTCTACCGCCTCTTGGATGCGCGCGAGGCAGGTTTCGCGGCCCAGCACCACCATCGTTTCAAAGAGGGGCGGCGCGTTTTTGCGTCCGCAGACGGCGACGCGGATGGGCTGAAACATGGGCCCGGCCTTGAGGCCAAGTGCCGCTGCCGCTTCGCGCATTGTCGCTTCCAGCGAAGCGTGGTCGAAGGCGGTTGTGGCGAGGACCTGTTCGGCGTGCTGCAGCACGCGCCGCGCCAGCGCGGCATCACCTTTTTGCGGAACCAACTCCGTTGGGTCGTACCCAGGCAGCTTTTCGAGGAAGAAAAAATCGGCGGCGGAGGCGGCCTCGCGCAGCAGGCGGATGCGCTCGCGGATGAGCGGCGTGACGGCGGCGATTTTTTCTGGAGCAGCCTGGAAGCCGGCTTCTTCAAGAAATGGCGTTAGCCGCGCGCTGAGTTCGTCGATGGGCAGCGCGCGCAGATGCTCGGCGTTCAGCCAAACAGCCTTGGCGTCGAAGGGATCTTCTTCCGTGAAGTTCACCACCGCATTGGCGCGGTTCACGTTTTCGAGCGTGAAAAGGTCCTTGATTTCGTCCACCGGCAAGAACTCGCGGTCGTTCTTGGGCGACCAGCCGAGCAGGCAGAGGAAGTTGATGAAGGCTTGAGGCAGGAAGCCTGCATCGCGGTACGTGGTGACGCTGACGACCGGGCCGTGCTTGCGCTTGGAGAGCTTGGTGCCATCGGGCGCGACGAGCAGAGGCAGGTGCGCGAACTGCGGTGCCTCCGCACCGAGGCCCTCGAAGATAAGCAGGTGCTTGAAGGTGTTCGTCAGGTGGTCCTGGCCGCGGATGATGTGGCTGATGCGCAGGTCGGAATCGTCTACGCAGGAGGCGAGGTGATAGGTTGGCATGCCGTCGCTGCGCAGCAGGGCAAAGTCTTCGACCTCGTCGGCAAGTTTCGATTGCTCGCCATAGACGCCGTCTTTGAAGCGGAGCGTGCGGTCCGTGCCGCGCGGCACGCGATAGCGCAGCGCAAACGGCTCGCCTGCGGCGGCACGGCGGTCGCTCTCTTCGCAAGACAACTCGCGCATGCCGGGGTTGAAGAGCCACGCGCCCTGTGCACCGGACTGGTTGTCGTCCCCGGCGTGCGCCGGAGTGAAGTCGCGATAAGCGAGACCCTTGGCGAAGATGACTTCAGCGGCCTTGCGGTGCAGGTCGAGCCGCTCAGACTGCTTGTATTCTTCGTCCCAGTTGAGTCCCAGCCAGCGCAGCCCTTCAAAGATTGACTGCACGCTGGCGTCGGTGTTGCGCTCCACGTCGGTGTCGTCCAGACGCAGAACCATCGTGCCGTGATAGTGGCGCGCGAAGAGCCAGTTGAAGATGAAGGTGCGTGCGCTGCCCACGTGCAGAAAGCCGGTGGGTGAAGGCGCAAAGCGGACGCGAGGCTTCGCGCCGTGGGAGAGTGATACTTCAGGCATCGTTGAGGCGTAGTTCCTCTTTGATGCTATCAGCCTGGGGTGCTAGAAGCGCGGGGGTGGAGGCGGCGCCTGCGGCCAGCCCTGTTGCGACGTGGGCATCACCTTCCACTCTGAAAACGCCAGCACATAGAGCAGAATCAGGCCTCCGAGCGGAACGACGTTCAACAGGGACAGCCACGGCGAGAAGCCAGCTTTCTTGCAGATGAACCACATGGGGACGATGACGATCGCGAGGCCGGTGAGGATAAAGAGCGGCATGACGGCCAGCAAGGCCATTACCGTCCTGCGGATCTGCTCAGGATCGGGCTGATTCTGCATTGCCAGCAGCGCAAGGTACATGAAGAGCCTCCACGGGCGAATGGATTGAGGTGTAAGAGCCACGTTAAGGCCAAACGAGTGAATGGGCAAAACAAAAATGATGGATTTGCAGCAATTACTGGGAGAGTTGATCGCGCAGGGGCGCGCCGGCCTTCCGGTCGCGGATACAATCCTCCCATGATTCGAGCCGAGACGGAACAGCCGCTGGCCGCGGCCTTCCCCGTGGTGCGGGAGTTGCCGGAAGGGGTTCGGCAGGAACTGGCGCGAGCGCAAACCGTGACCGCGCCCGCCGGAACCGTGCTGTTTGAAGACGGTGGCCCGTGCAGGGCGTTTCCCCTGCTCCTTGCGGGGACTGTCCGCGTGTCGAAGGCGAGCCCGGAGGGGAGGGAACTGCTGCTCTACCGGATTCAGCCGGGCCAGTTCTGCCTGCTGACCACGAGCTGTCTGCTGGGAAAGTCTCAGTATCCGGCGCGTGGGATTGCGGAGACCGATGCGACGCTCGTAGCCGCCAGTCCCGATCTGTTTCACCGGATGATGGACAGCCACACCGGCTTTCGCGCCATGGTCTTCGCGCTCTTCGCGGAGCGCCTTGCAGAGATGATGCAGTTGGTGGAGGAGGTGGCATTCCGGCAACTCGACTCTCGGTTGGCCCTGCTGCTCGCGAATCGCACACCGCTGGTATTGGGTTCTCATCAGATGCTGGCCGACGAGCTGGGCAGTGTGCGCGTGGTGGTGAGCCGCCTGCTGCGGGATTTTGAAGACCGCGGCTGGGTTGCTCTGGGTAGAGAACGCATCGAGGTACGGGACGCAGATGCGCTGCGGAGGTTTAGCGAAAGCTGATGCCTGTGTGACCTGAGTTGCAGACGCGGCTCCCGCTCCCGGCTAACCTTTGGGGCAGTTCTACCAGGAGATCGCGATGAACAAGAACATGGGAAACGCAGATCGTGTCGTGCGTGTGGTGATTGGACTGGCTCTGCTGAGCCTGATTTGGCTGTTGCAAGGCAACGTGCGCTGGGTGGGGCTGATTGGCCTCGTGCCGCTGCTCACGGCGGCGGTGGGATTCTGCCCGCTCTATGCGCCGTTTGGAATCCGCACCTGCGCGAAGTAGGCTCCGGCAGCCAGGAATCAGGCCCGAGGGCGTGAAAGGCTTCCTCTAAGTGATGTCTTCCGTGTCAAAGACGGGGTGCTCGCTGCGCTTTTTCGGCACGCCGTGCACGGTGCTCAGAAGGTCTTCGACCACGTCCTCAAGCTGGCGCTGGCTCTCAATCACGGCGCTCATGCTCTTCAGATCCTCCGGGCCGGAGACGCGCTCGACCATCGCCACGGCATGGCACTGCGCCACGTGGTCCAGGCCGAGGCCTTCAGGCGTCTTGGCCTTCACGCTCACGCGGTCGATGCCGATGCAGAGCAGATCGGCGATGCGCGAACGCATCTCGCCTGCGATGGGCGAGATCTTCGGCGCGGCCAGCACGAGGGTGGTGTCAATGTTCACGATGCGGTAGCCGGCGTTCTGCAGTTCTTCCATGGCCAGATTCAGAAAGATGGCGGAGTCGGCGTTCTTCCAGCGCGGATCGCCCGGCGGAAAGAAGCTGCCGATGTCGCCCGCCGCGACCGCGCCCAGCAGCGCATCGGTGATGGCGTGCAGGAGCACGTCGCCATCGGAGTGGCCGGCCAGGCCTTCGGGATGGTCGAGCTTCAGCCCGCCTATGTGCAGCGGCACTCCCGGCTTGAATTCGTGCGAGTCAAAGCCAAAACCAATCCGTGTGTCGCTCATCTTTCAGGGTCTCCGCGGCAATCTCAGGGCGTGCGCTGGCGCAGGTAGAATTCCGCCAGCTCCAGATCGCCCGGCTGGGTAATCTTCAGATTAACCTGAGAGCCCGGCACCACGGCGACCGGCAACCCGGCACGCTCCACCACGGAGGCCTCGTCGGTGCCCACAAAGCCGTCCGCTGTCGCCTCCTCAAATGCCCTCTGCAGCAGCCCGTAACGAAAGCCCTGCGGCGTCTGCGCCAGGACGATGAACTCGCGCGGGATGGTTGCGGTGATGAGGGCGCCGTGCGCGGTGCGCTCCACCTGCTTGATGGTGTCGATGGCGGGCAGGCCGACGATCGCCGCCCCGTGCTCGGCGACGGCGTCGATGGTGCGATCGATCGTGGCGGCATCGATGAGCGGCCGCACCGCGTCATGCACCAGCACAATGTCGTTATCCGCTGCGGGTACGGCGGCCAGCGCGTGCGCCACAGACTCCTGTCGGTTGTCGCCGCCTTCGACCACGTGGACGCGCGGCGCAAAGCCGTACTCGGCCACCTGCGCCTCCACGCGCTCCAGCTCCGTCTTGCGGACGGCGACATAAATCGCCGTCACGCGTGGAACCGAAGCAAAGGCGCGAAGCGAGTGAATCAGAATGGGAACACCGGCCAGCGCCAGAAACTGCTTCGGCTGCGGCCCGGCCATGCGGGTGCCAAGGCCCGCCGCGGGAAGAATTGCAAAGACCTGCATAACTCGTGGAGTATACATCGGCGATGGGCAGGGACACACGCTGCGGCTCCTCGCAACGCAGGCGCTATCATCGCTCATGTGAGCGCAGTGCTCGAACTCGACACATCGCACTTCAGACCCGGCATGCGCGTGGCCGTGGGACTCTCCGGCGGCGCGGACTCGGTCGCGCTGCTTCGTGCGCTCGCGGATCAGAGCAGGGAACTGGGCGTCGTGCTGTACGCGGCGCATCTGCACCACGGTCTGCGCGGAGACGAGGCGGACGCGGATCTGGCCTTCGCGCGCGAACTGGCGGCATCGCTGGGCGTGCGCTTCCATGAGCACCGCGTCGAGACTGCGGCCGAGGCTCGGCCTGCCGCAGGCAAGCCCGGTGAGACCATTGAAGAAGCCGCCCGCCGGCTGCGCTACGCCTGGTTCCGGCAACTCATGGCCGAGCTTCCGCTCGATGCAGTCGCCACCGCGCACACGCTCGACGACCAGGCGGAGACCGTGCTGGCGCGGTTGCTGCGCGGAGCATGGACCGAAGGCATCGCGGGCATTCATCCAGTGGTGAAGCACCCCGAGGGGCTGATCCTCCGGCCTTTGCTGGCCACGCGGCGCGAAGCAATCGAGGCGTATCTCCGCGCGCTCGGCCAGCCCTGGCGTGAGGACTCCACCAACCGCCATCTGACTTACACGCGCAACCGCATCCGCCATGAGCTGCTACCCCTGTTGGAGGGTTGGAGCCCGCAGCTTCGCACGCATCTC
This sequence comes from Acidobacteriaceae bacterium, assembly GCA_037439805.1. Lineage (GTDB taxonomy): Bacteria > Acidobacteriota > Terriglobia > Terriglobales > Acidobacteriaceae > Telmatobacter. The sequence continues at coordinate 1,544 of JBBIVH010000062.1, read as the reverse complement.
GCGCAGATGGCGACCCTCGCCCTGGACGAAGAGACATGGTGGCAGGCGGAGGTGGCGCGCATCGCGCCGCAGTTCGTGCTGGCGGGCAGGCCGGTGCGGGGCGGCGGGCGCGCCACGGGCGAAGGAATCGCGGTGGACAGGACGCGACTCGCCTCTCTGGCTGTCCCCGTGCAGCGGCGCCTGCTGCGCCACGCGGCGGCCGGTCTGGGCAGTTCGCTTGATTTTGAAGCCACGGAGGCGGTTCGGCGGCTGGCGCTGGAAGGCAAGGCCGGTCGGAGACTTGAACTGGCCCAGGGTCTGCGCGCCGAACGCACTCCCCGCGAACTGCGCCTGACCCTGGCGGTTCCCGGTGCTGAAGGCCAACCCCTGCCGGAGTATGCCTTTGCGATTCCGGGCGAAGTGGATGCGGCCGCCTTCGGCCTGCGTATGCGGGTTGAGGTGACCCCCGGAGCCGCTGCGCCGGCCAAGGCCTGTCTCCGCGTCTGGCGTCCCGGCGACCGCGTCCGGCTGCGCTACTCCAGCAGTCCGCGCAAGGTGAAGGAAGTGCTCGAACGCCTGCGGGTGACGGGGACCGCGAGGGCTTCCTGGCCGGTTCTGGAGATCTCCGGCACGATCGCCTGGATGCAGGGAGCCGACGTGGAACCCCCATCGGGCGTGCGAGTTGAGGCCGTCTCTCTTACCTCGGCAAGGTGAACTTGCGCTGTCGTCCGCACCTCTGTTTCCGGGGGTACCTCCGGGTCCGATTCCCGGAAGTTTTGTTCCGGAGTGGGAGTACAATTTGAAGAACTGCTCATCGGGCGGCACAGCTTGGGTGTCGCTGGCTGGCGTGCGCATTTTCTGTGACTTCGCTCGGGTATGCCGCGTCTATAGGGAGTGAGCAAGGCGGGAGGGGGGCGCTTGGCCCGCTCTTTGCCGCCGGGAAAGAGGATTGCTGGTGAATTCGACTGTCAAAACGATCATGTTCTGGGTCTTCATCCTCATTTGTCTCATGCTGCTGTGGGGAGTTGTGCAGCGTGGGACGACGATGGGCAAGGACACGGAGGTTGCCTACTCCGATCTGCTGGACAAGATCGACGCGGGTCAGGTGCAGGATGTCACGCTCCAGGGCACGGAGTTGCACGGCCATATGAAGGCCACGCCCAAGGATCAGTTCCATACCACCATTCCACAGAGCACCGATACGCTGATCGACAAGCTCCATGCGGCCAAGGTCTCGTTCACCCTCAAGGATCCGCAGAGCAATATCCTCCTGCCTCTTTTGTTTAACATCGGCCCGATCATCCTGTTGATCGGCATCTGGTTCTTCATGCTGCGGCAGATGCAGTCGGGCGGCAACAAGGCGCTTTCATTTGGCAAGAGCCGCGCGCGTCTGCTCACGATGCAGCAGAAGAAGGTCACCTTCAAAGACGTGGCCGGCGTGGACGAAGCCAAAGAAGAGTTGAAGGAGATTATCGAATACCTGCGCGAGCCGCAGAAGTTTCAAAAGCTTGGCGGGCGCATCCCCAAGGGCGTGCTGCTGGTGGGCCCTCCGGGAACCGGCAAGA
>JBBIVH010000061.1:0-13550 GCA_037439805.1 Acidobacteriaceae bacterium | reverse complement strand
AAATTCCGTGAAGCTGTGGGCGAAGAGCAGCTTCAAGTACTCAGAAAGAGCATGTCCGCCGCCGTCGAATCCTCTGAGAATAACCTCTTCTCATTTGGTCCCAGAATCAGCTACGTCCCGGATTCGTGGCTTACCTCTTCGCCCGACTACTGGGGTAAAAAGTAAGCAGCCTGGCACGTGCTTCTCTTCAGAAAGCAGGCCCATCTCGGCAAGGATGGGCCGTGTGCCACTTGTTCGGAACAAATCTGACGGGCTCCCACGAAACCCTATTCGGATTCCGCTGCAAACGCCGCCGCGTCCTTGTCCATCTCCGCCGCGGTCACGCTGTGCGACAGGATCGCCACGCGATAGCGGAACGTCGCCGTCTGCCCCTTCTCCAGCGTGAAGTTGAACGCAGCCTCTTTGGGATCGAAGATGCTGCGCCCCAGCGGATTCGCGGCAAACAGACCATAGCCGCGCGCATGCCAGTACGTCGGATAGCCAGGATTCTTCGGATGATCGAAGATTGCAATCGTTGCAGTGTGCTCCCCCGTGTGACCGGTCAGCGTACACCACCTGCCACGCGTGCCCCACACCGCGTCGCCCTTCACGCCTTCGCTCGTCAGATAGACGCCCGTTGCGCCGCTCGTGTCTGCCGCCGCTACCTTCGTCGGCCTTCCACTCGCATCCATGAAGACGCCGCCCTTTTCCGTCGGCGACTCCAGCCACTTGGCCACGCGCATGCCCAGCAGTCCTTCTTTGTCATCGCGAAAGACCGCGCGGTCAAGCGCCTTGAGCGTGATGATCTGGTCTATCACGCGTTCGCCCGCTCGCTTCGCAAAGACATAGCGAGTCGTCTCATCGAGAATCTTCTGGTCCGCTCCCGTCACCCACACCGAATCCACCACCAGCTCGCCGCGCACGGGCCCGCTCCTGGTTGAAACGATCTTCGTCTCCAGAATCGTGCCCATTTTGCTGCGGTTCTCTTCCTTGATCGCATCCGAGTTGTTCCAGAAGTCGAATCCGTTCACGTTGCCATAGTTGAACCAGAGCCCCGCATGATGCGGATGATCGACGCGCTCACCCGGCTGCGGCATCAGCGGAAACCCGCGCGTCACCGTGACGCCTTCATCATCAACCAGCGGATACAGCACCGGCTTCTTCAGCGACGTTGGCCAGATATACGAGGTGAACGGCTTTCCATCGATCGTGACATCGACGCGGCGATTGGCTTCGTCCGCGACGACCTGCACGCCGCCCGTGCCCGCTGCCGCAAACGCCTGCATTCCCAGCATCGTCGCAACCATCCACACTCCCAGCCGCGCGGCATTACGCATACACCTTGCCTCCGGCCATCACCTGCTGCGTCTTATCGTCGAAGGTGACCTTCTCGCCTGTCTGAATCGCAGCCACATTCATGCACAGCGCAATCGAGTGGCTGTACCCGGCTTCGATCGATGCATTCGGCGTCTTCCGCGAGCGCACACACTCCATCCAGTTGCGCATGTTCGCAGAGGTCATCGGATCCTTGCCCGTGTCTGCCGCGGTCGAGACCGCCTCCGCATGCTCCATCAGCGAGAAGCTCTGCAGTTGATTCGCCTTCATTCCCATCTCGGCCGCGTTGCGCGCGTTCAACCCGCCCGTCGGCGTCACCGTCTGCTTATCCATGTCGATCATGCCGCCGTTCGAGTAGTACAGCTCCTTCACGCCGCCTGCAGAGTTGGTAAAGCGCGATGAATACTGCACCTGGAAGCCCTTGCTCATATCATCCAGCGGACCGTAATCGAACACAGCCGTCATCGTGTCCCAGTTCTGCCGGCCGTCCTTCCACAGATAGATGCCGCCATTGGCCACCACGCTCCGCGGATGCGGCAGCCCCGTGAACCAATGCACCGTGTCGATCTGGTGGACCAGCCACTGATCGGGAATGCCCGACGAGTACGGCCAGAACAGGCGGAACTCCAGATACTTCCGCGCGTCGAACGGCTCATACGGACACTCCAGAAGATAGCGCTTCCAATCCGTGTCCTGCTCTTTCAAGAGCGGCACCACATCCGGACGCCGCCAGCGCCCCGGCTGGTTCACATTCCACGTCATCTCCACCATCACGATGTCGCCGAACTGGCCGGACTTGATGTACTCCGCGGCCTTCTGATAGCTCGGCGTGCTGCGGCGCTGCGTGCCCACCTGCACAATCTTTCCCGTCTTCTTTACCGCCGCCAGAAACCTGCGCGCATCCTTCATCGTGTGCGCCGTTGGCTTCTCCACATAGGCGTCGCGGCCTGCCTCTACCGCCTCCACGCCGTGCAGCGCGTGTTGAAAGTCCGCCGTCGCAATCAGCACGGCATCCACATCCTTGCGCGCATACAGCTCATCGTTGTTGCGCATTGCATCGACAGTGCTGCCGCTCAGCTTCTGAACGTAGGCCGCGCCCTCTTCGCGGCGGCGGCTCCAGATGTCAGACACGGCCACAAACTCAAAATTCAATTCCTTGGAGTGCTCCAGAAATGCCGGAATGAGCGCGCTCTTCATCCGGTCTCCGCATCCCACCACGCCAACCCTCACGCGATCGTTTGCGCCCACAATGGCTGCATAGCTGGAGGCGTTCCATGACACGGCGGATGCGGCCAGCGCTGCGCTGCCCGCCTTCAGAAAATCCCTGCGAGTCTTTTCGATGGATGACATGAGCGGTCCTCTGAATTCAAAGTTAGATTCGGATGGTGCTGCACCATGCAGCGACTTGGGTGATTTTGATAAGCGCGCCGCAATCAAACGAAATTCTTTCTGACGCATATGGACCGGTCACCTCAGTGGAAGAGATGACCGGTCCGGTTGATGCAAGCCCGTCTGAAGCGAATTGCTTCAGAAGGCGACTTTGATGCTGCCCTGGAAGACACGGGCGGCATTGCTGGTAGACGAAATCTGGCCGAATGTCGAAGAGGTCAGGTTCGCAGTGGGATTGCTGAAATTCGGATGGTTGAGCACATTGAAGGCCTCCAGACGGAACGTCATCGCAAGGCTCTCATGGATTGGGAAGATACGCGAAACCTGCGCATCGAACTGCAGTGAGCTCGGCCCGCGGAAGGCGTTTCTGCTGACGTTGCCGTAGGTGCCCAGCGTGCTGCAGCCGTTAAGATTGGTGCCGCAGGGCGCGGTAACCTGTGCAAACGCTGCCGGATTCAAATAGCCGCGCGCCGCTTCGCCGCTAGCCTTTGAGAGCTTCGTGTGCAGATACGGGTCAACACCGGGTATGCGGTTCGGGCGATCCTGGTTGACATCGGTGAGCGAGTTGTCCTGGCCCGACACGGCATTGATCGGCGCGCCGGATGCGATGTGGATGAGAGGAGCAAACTCCCAGTTGTTGAGAAGCAGCTTTTCCGCCTGGTTGAAGCGGGAGAAGCTGCTCTTGGTGACCAGGACCACGTTCTCAATATGCCGGTAGTCGAATCCGCAGGGGCCGTAATCGAGCGCCGGATTCTTTGGATTCTCAAGAGTCGAGCCGCCGATATCGCCCTGGCCGTCTTCGAGATCAAGGCACTTGGACCAGGTCCAATTGGCCATCAGGCTGAAGGTGTCCGAAAGGCGATGCTGGATCGTTGTCACCATGCCGCCATAGTTGGCTGTCGCCGAGTCGCCCACCAGCAACGAACCGCCGCCGCCGCCCTGAATCTGGTTGCCCTGTGCGGGATTCGCGATGGCCAGTTGAAAGCGTGAGGCCTGGTTTTTGGTGGTCGAGCAGTTGGTCCCAGCGGAACCCGGCTTCACAGCCGCAGGCCCCGTGGTCACGATGCCCAAGCAACCCGTTCCGCCCGCTCCCCAAACGCCGGGGATAAAGACCGCGGTGTTGATCGGGATACCGACAGGATCGTGCCGCGTGGTATTGCCGATATAGTCCAACTGTGCTTGCCACCCATGCCCGAACTGACGCTGCACACTGGCCGTCCACTGAATCGTGTAGGCTGCGTGGAACTGGTCTGGCATGACGATGTACTGCGATTGTGGGTAGAAGATTGCCTGCGCAGGGCTGGGCACGCTGGGCTGCGGGAATGGGCTTGTGGTGATTGTGCCCGTGGACCACGGCGCGCTGAAGCTCAACGGTCCCGACTTCGACGTCTGCGCGTTGCTGATGGCGGTTGCGAAGGGCGGATTCTGCTGGGTCCTTTGTCCTGTAAAGAAGTTGGGCTTGTCGTACGCGACCTCAAAGCCCGCACGAACCACGGTCTTGCCCGTGCCCGTCGGATCAAAGGAGACACCTACGTTGGGAGAAAACTGCCAGGGCGAATTCTTCGTGAAGCCCTGCGGCACTCCCTTGTCTCCATAGAACAAAACGCCCGCCGGAGCATTGGGATAGACCGTGCTGAAGGTGTTCGAAAGAAAATCCGACATGTTAAAGACACTGCCGCGGTTGAAGTAATCCGTGGGCATGAAGTTCGGTCCCCAGCGCAGACCCGCCACCAGCGTCAGCCGGCTCGTGGCATGGTATGTGTCCTGCGCATAAAGACTGGGAATCGGCCCACGCAGCGCATTCTGCTGCTGCTTGCTCTGCTGGAAGGCGCTCAGGGTTCCCTGCAGGAAGTCGAGGTTCTGATCGCCGATGACGCTTCCACCGTTCGGCCCGCTGCCGCTGTACTCGCCGTTGAAGGTGAAGACGCCGTTGGATTCATAACCGTTGCCGATGTTCAGTTGGTTCTGGACCCACTCTCCGCCGAAGATGATCTGGTGCTTGCCGCGGATCCAGGTCACGTCGTCGTCGATGGAAAGCGTGTTGTCATTGAAGTGCGCGGCGGAGTTCAGGCCGCCGCCGATCGAGAACTTGCCTTCAGCTATCTGCAGACCATTGGGAATCGCCTGATAGATGCTGACGCCAAGCGTGGCCGCATTGATATCGTTCGCCGCGTAGCCGCGGTTGTTCACACGGCGCAGGATTGAGATGTGGGCCGCATTGACGATATTCGGATTGAATGTATACGCATCGCCCATCGTGAAGGTCTGGACCCGCTCGATGTTGCCCGACTGCGTCGTGATCAGGATATTCGTCGGGGAATAGAAGGCCGGCGACTGGTAGCCATCCACAAGATACCGCCCGTAGAGGTTTTGCTTCGGGCTGATGGTGTAATCCACCCTCGTCACAAACTGATTGTCGAAAGTGTCCGAAGGGATCGAATACGAAACAAGGCCGCAACCCTTCGTATCAACAGCCGGGTCGATCTTGGGAAGATACTTCTGCAGCGCAAGCGCCTGCGCATTGAAGGTCGGTGTGGTCGGGTAGATGTCGCCGGGGATTGTCGCGCCGGTCAGCGGGTCCTTGAGTTGCAGAAATTTGCCGGAAGCCTGGCAGTTGACGCCATCCGTCACTGAGAAGTCGCCGGCCAGGTTCGCCGCTGTCGGCACATACGCTTCTTTGCTGGCCTGCGACTCTTTCGCCACTGTGCGCTGATAGCCGGCAAAGGCAAACATCTTGTTCCGCATGATCGGGCCGCCAAACGTGCCGCCAAACTGATTCTGGTGCAGCGTGTCGGGCGAGGTTGAATAGAAATTGGTCGCGTCAATGTAGTTGTTGCGGATAAACTCGAATGCTTCGCCGTGGAAGCCGTTCGTTCCGGAGCGCGTAACCACGTTGACCATGCCGCCGGTGTGTTCGCCGTCCTGCGCGCCAAGCACGCTGGATTCCACGCTAAACTGACTCACTGCGTCCGGGAAAGGAAATGGCAGGTTTCCATTGGCCATGTAGTCCTGGTTGTCGCCGCCGTCCAGCCGCCAGAGCGTCGTGTTGCCGTTGCCGCCTGCCACGGACACGGAAATCGTCGCATACGAATACTTGCTGCCTGTGAAGTCGTTACCCGGAGCATTGGTTGATCCGCCGGACAGCGCAATCAGCGAAGTCATCTGGCGGCCATTCAACGGCATTTCGGTCACGGTATTCTGATCGATTGTCTGCTTGAATGTGGGATCTTCGGTCTGCAGCGAAAGGCCCTCAGCCTGAACTTCGACCTTCACATCTCCACTGCCGACCGCAAGGCTCGGATTGATGGCGATGCTGCTGCCAACTTCAAGCGTGATGTGATTCTGAACATAGGTCTTGAAGCCGGCATCCGATACGCTCAGGTCGTAGATGCCAACTGGAACGCCCGGGAAAACATAGATACCGGCACTGTCACTCTGCGTCGCGCGCTTTACGTGCGTGGCTTCGTTTTCCAGCGTGATCGCCGCACCCGGAATCACCGCACCGGTCGAATCAGAAACCGTTCCCTGAATGTTGCCCGATCCGGCAATCTGAGCGTTGCCGCTGATCGAAAGAAGAAAAAATCCTGCACAACTGAGCAGGGACGCCGAACACAGGGCCTTTCCCCGCGCCTTGAAGCGCCTGAATTGCATGAGAACCTCCCAAAGAATTACAGATGGATTTCGAAATCCGTTCCCGGACTTGTTGGTGCATCGTGGTCGGACCACTCTGTACGCTCCCACATACTTACAATCGCTTGAGAGACCTGTCAAGATAAAAGTAAAACAAATGAAAACTATCTTATAAATCAGAGCCTTGGCGCTCCATTCATGTTGATTTTACGTATTGAGTGGTCCGGCCTTACCCTTCAAGGAGCCTTACTCTGGTCCTTCTTTTGCACCTTGTTCTTGCAAACTGCAGGATTGGAAGAATTCGGGACTTCCTGCTCTGAATCGAGAAGCGCGGCCGCCTCCATCTACGATGCGATGCGGCAACTGCATCTCTATCCATGCGCGCATCGTTCGACGCGATCCTCTCGCTGACCAGCCCGAATGCCCGCCGAGGTGAATCCCTACTTGTTGGATTGAGCGATCCATGCGTCGATGCGCTCGCCGAGCACGTCCAGAGGCAGCGCGCCTGAATCGAGCACCTGATTGTGGAAGGCGCGAAGGTCGAACTTCGCGCCCATGGCCGCCTTTGCCTTATCGCGCAGCTCTAGAATCTTCAACTGTCCGACTTTGTACGCAAGCGCCTGTCCCGGCCAGGCAATATACCGGTCCACCTCGGCCTGCACAGTGGCCTCATCCATCGCGGAGTGGTCGTGAAAATAATCCACCATCTGCTGGCGCGTCCAGTGTTGCGAGTGGACACCCGTATCCACCACCAGCCGGATGGCGCGCCAGAGATCAGATTCCAGACGCCCATAGTCCGAGTAGGGATCCTGATAACCGCCTACATCCTTCCCAAGTTGCTCCGCGTAGAGAGCCCATCCCTCGGTATACGCCGTGTAGCCGGCATATTTACGGAATTCAGGCACTCCCTGCAGTTCCTGCGCAATCGAGATCTGCAGATGATGGCCCGGAATGCCCTCGTGATAGGCGATCGCTTCCACGTCATACAGGTTTCTCTGGGTCGCCTCGTAGGTATCGATGAACAGGCGTCCTGGGCGCGCGCCATCAGGAGTTCCGTGTTCGTAGTAGGCCGGTGCCGAGTTTTTGGCAAGATACTCCGGAACAGGCACGACCTCGAAGGCTTCCTTTGGGAGATGGCCGAAAAGCTGCGGAAGCCTTGCCTTCATTGGGTCAAGGTAACCGCGAAAGGCCGCCAGAAGAGCGTCCGCCGATGCGGGATGCAGTTTGGGATTGGTCCTGAGGCTCGCCTCAAAGCTCTTGCGATCCTTGAAGCCGAGCTTCTGCGCAATCGCCAGCATCGCGGCTTCATCCTGAGCGACCTGCTCCACGCCGATCTGGTGAATCTGATCCGCAGTCAGATTGGTGGAGGTGTTGCGGCGGATCAGGAACCGGTAATACTTCGCTCCGTCGGGCAACGCCCAGATGCCTGGCTGCTCGCGACCCGCGGGAATGTAAGCGTACTGGATGAACTGCGCCAGACGCTGATAGGCCGGCAACACTTCCTTCTGAATCACGCGCAGCATCTCTTCGCGGATGCGCGTCTGGTCTGCCGCCGAAACGGATCCTGGAAACTTCTTGAGCGGCGAGGCCAGCGGGGAGTCTTCCGGCTTTTGCGCCGCGAGTTGCTGCACCTCCGGCAGGGCCTCTTCAAGGATGGACCGCGGCGGTACGCGCTGATCGTCGATGCCAATCGACATATTCGTGATGACCTGATCGAAAGCGTGCGGCATCTTGCGCAGGCGGGCGATCCAGTCGTCATAATCCTTCACGGTCGTGAAGCTCAGCTCCGCCACGAGGCCGGGATAGGTGGAGTAGATGCCCCCCATCTGGTTGATGGGCATCTCCCATTCCTTGAACTCCGCGGCTTCCTCGTCGTCGAGAAAGCGGCGAAGCAGCAGATCGCGACTCGTCTTTTCCTGATCGGTAAAACCCGTCGGGTCAATCGCAGCAAGACGCATCAGATCGCTCTGCTCCACGGCCAGCCAGTCATTCACCGCCTGCGCAGAGTAGTCCGATATCTGATCATTGAATCGCGTATCGCCAATCTGTGAAGCGAACTCCGGCGAATCCTGCAGATATGCATCCCAGTAATCCTTGAAAAGGGACTGGAGCGCAGCCTCCCTGTCCGCCAGCGGCGCGGGAGCCGCGGCCGGAGCGCCTGCATTGAGATTCGGAACCTGGGCGGATAACGTGGGCAGAGTGAAAAGGATAAAAACTGCAACTCGATTCAACGCACAACTCCGGGGGCATCTGTCGCTCAAAGGCCCCAACGAAAGTGTAGAGCAAAGAGCGGTACTCCGGCAGAGACGCAGCCCGTGTGATCTGGCCGGTGCTGAGTATCCCAGAGTCCTGGTTAGCGCCGGGAGCGATGGCGGTTCGGCCTTTGCTGAAAGCCACCGCCCGGCGTTACCGTTCTGATGGATGGGTATTTCTGAATCTGCAGAACGAACGCCTGCGGACAGCCGGCAACGAACGGCCCCGGAACAGGCCCGAAAGGAATCGCAGATATGTCTTCGAATTCCGACGCGCTGTGCCTGCCACCGGAAAGTCAGCCTTTGAGTGCAGATACGCAGATCGCGCTGCATGGCGTAACGCGCGTTCTGGCCTCTGTGGGCAGAGCCTTCGTCTGTCTCGGTTCCGATTTTCGCATCGTGCATGCGTCCTATCTGCTGGATGGACTGCTCGGAGAGGGCGCTTCACGCGAACTCGTGGGCCGGGGAATCGATGAACTGCTCGGCACAGATCTCTTCGGCGTAAAAGGGCCGCTCCGCAGCGCACTGCAGGAGGGGCAACGGCGAGAAGGCTGGCGCGCAACCTTGCAGTTCAAAGACGCCGCATCGCGGCTGGTATCCATTACGGTTGCTCCGCTGCTCGACGAACCCTCGGAACTGTGCGATCCCCGGATGCGCTATGTGGTCCTGCTGCGCCCTGCTGACGAAGATCAGATGTGTTCCACCGGACCGGCCTTCTATTCGGATGCCATTGCTCAATCACCCGCGATGCAGCGTATCTTCCGCCTGGTGGAAACCCTGCAGCACAGCGAGGCCACCGTCCTGATTACCGGAGAGAGCGGAACGGGCAAGGAAGTGGTGGCCCGCGCCATTCATCAGGGCTCGTCGCGCAGCAACGGTCCATTCGTCGCGGTCAATTGCGGCGCGCTGCCTGCAGAGCTGCTCGAATCGGAACTCTTCGGCCATGTTCGCGGAGCCTTTACCGGCGCGGTGAGGGACCGGGTGGGACGCTTTGAACTGGCCTCCCACGGCACGCTCTTCCTCGATGAGATCGGCGACCTCCATCCGCAACTGCAGGTCAAGCTGCTCCGCGTCCTGCAGGAGCGCCAGTTTGAGCGCGTGGGCGAAAGCGTCACCCGAACCGCACGAGCACGCATCCTCTCCGCCACCAACGTGGACCTGCGAATGGCCCTGCGCCAGGGCCGCCTCAGGGAAGACCTTTATTACCGGCTTTGCGTTGTACCCATCGAGGTGCCGCCCCTGCAGGAGCGCCGTGAGGATATCTCCCCGCTGGCGCGCCATCTCCTGAATCGGGTGGCCGCTCAGCACGGACTGGTCCGGCGTATCTCGCCCCAGGCCATGCGCCTGCTCCTTGAGTATCCCTGGCCGGGAAATGTCCGTGAACTGGCAAACGTGATGGAGTATGCCGTCGCCGTCGCAAAGATGGAGACGATTCTGCCTGAAGATCTCCCGGAAGAGATCCGGTCTCCATTTGCCACGCACGCGCCACAACTCGGGCAAAGCGGTCACCTGTCGCGGCACTCTCACCTCGACGAGGATCCGTCCGGCGAAGCAGAGCGCCTCGCCGCCCTGCTGGAGTCGCACCACTGGAACCGCGCCGAAGTGGCGCGAGAGCTTGGCCTCAGCCGCACGACCTTGTGGCGCAAGATGCGGGAACTCCGCATCACGGAACACCCCTGAAAGGCCGCTCTCCGCGTTGCAACCCCTGCAACGAGTGTTGCAACATTCGTTTCATTTCAGGGCTCATGCCAGCCCAATTGATTGATTCAATAAATCATTGGGTTTGGTATGAGACGTGCTTCTCCTTTGGTGAAGATGGCTCGTTCCGGCTCCCTTCGACGAGACGGACTGAACCTGCGAACCATCTTTCCGGAAGGCAGCATGGGGATCTCACAGAGTTCGCATCGGTCTTGGGCGGCTCCATCGGCTAACTGGATGGATCTGCTGCTCTCTGCATCGCCATCACGATCCGCTTGCTGCGCTCTTGGCACCCGCTTCCTTGCCCATGGGAATTCGGTCCGGAGGGCTGCGCGATGCTCAGGCCGAAGCGGGAATTGTTCTTTCGGCGCGTTCCGGGCTGGGCAAGCCCGCGCAACCATCTTTCCCCCGGCGAGTGCCGCTTCTGCGGAGATAGCCGGGACGCAACAATTTGTTTTCGCCCCCTGTAACGTCACGTCTCAAGCCGGGCTTTATGGAGGTGGGAATCACCGCAGAAGAGGAGACACACCATGCGTCACATGCTAATTCTCGGCGGAGGAACTGCCGGAACCATCATGGCAAACAAGCTGGCCGCCGCATTAGATGAAAGAGACTGGCGTATCACGGTCGTCGACGAGACGGAGGAGCATTACTATCAGCCGGGCTTCCTGTTTGTTCCGTTTGGCACGTATCGACTCCGCGAGATTGTGAAGCCGCGCCGCCAGTACTTTCCCGGCCGGATCAAGTTCATCGTGTCCGCAATTGACCGCATTGAGCCCGAAAAAAAGACGGTTCTCCTCGCCGGCGGGGAGGCGCTCCGCTACGATGTCCTGATTATCGCGACGGGCGCCGACGTCCACCCCGAACAAACCGAAGGCCTGATGGACGAAGAGTGGGGCAAGAGCAAGTTTGATTTCTATACGCCCAAAGGTGCAGAGCGCCTGGGCCAGTTCTTCAAGACCTGGCAGGGGGGCAAGCTGATTCTGAGCGTGACCGAGATGCCCATCAAGTGCCCGGTGGCCCCGCTTGAGTTCCTTTTCCTGGCCGATGCCTACTTCACCAAGCGCGGCATGCGCGACAAGGTAGATCTGCAACTGGTCACGCCGCTCTCCGGCGCATTTACCAAGCCCACCTCGAGCCGGGTTCTCGGCGAGTTTCTTGCGCGCAAGGGCGTCAGTGTCACGCCGGACTTTGACCTCGGCCGTGTCGACAGCAAGGAGAAGAAACTCGTGGCCTGGGACGAAACCGAGGTCGGCTACGACGTGCTTGTATCAATTCCCACGAACATGGGCAACGCCTGCATCGCGCGCAGCGGGCTTGGCAACGAGTTGAACTTTGTGCCGACGAATAAGGAGACGCTGCAGGCCGAGGGACTCGAAGATGTCTTTGTGATTGGCGATGCAACGAACCTGCCAAGTTCCAAGGCCGGCTCGGTTGCGCACTTCCAGGCAGACATCCTGTTCCAGAACATCCTCGAACATATTGATGGACGTCCGCCGGTCGCACACTTTGACGGACACGCCAACTGCTTCATCGAGTCGGGATTCGGAAAGGGTCTGCTGATTGACTTCAACTACGAGACCGAACCGCTGCCCGGGGAGTTTCCGCTGCCGGGCGTCGGGCCCTTCAGCCTCCTGCAGGAGAGCCCGATTAATCACTACGGGAAGATGATGTTCCGCTGGGTCTATTGGAACCTGTTGCTGCGGGGCCTGGAGTTGCCGATTGAAGCGGAGATGTCCATGGCCGGAAAGCGGGTGCAATGATGGCAACCGCCACTGTTGAAGACCGGATCGGCGAGCTGGATCGCAAGCTGGACTTCATCGTCGAAGAACTATCGCATCTGAAGAGGGTGCGGAACAGCGCCGAAGACCTTGTCGCAGATCTTACTCTGGTAGGCAAAGATGCGATGAAGGATGCGGTTGAGAGCCTCGGTTCTGCCGCGCTTCGGCCAGAAGAGATTCTGCAGCTCGTCAAAAGCGTGCTGATCGACGCGCGACTGCTGCAAAACGCGCTGCAGCAATTGGAGAGCGCCGCAGATTTCATTCAGGATGCCGGGCCGCTTGCGCGCGATCTCTTTCACCAGGCTGTAGTCGGCTGCCAGAGGCTCGATGAAAAGGGATACTTCACCGCCGTGGCCGCGGGAACGCGCGTCGCGGATGCGCTCATCCAGTCGCACTCTCGCGAGGACTGGAAGCAGGTGGAAGCCAGCGTGCCGCAGCTCGTCGGCTTCCTGCGTGAACTCACGCGGCCCGAAGTGCTGCAGGCGCTGGAAGCCATCATCCACGGCTTTGGCCGCGTACAGGCCACAATGAATGTGGACAAATCCGTCGTGCAGCTTGTACGGGACGTCAATACTCCGGATGCACGCCGTGGAATCGCCATCCTCGTCGAGTTTCTCAAGGTCGTCGGATCGCGCAGTGTCGTCGGTCCCGCACCCACACCCACAACACCCACCACAGGGAGGTAATGCATGGAGACAATGAGCATCACTGGAAAAGCCATTGAATTGGACTCAGATGGGCACCTCGCCCATCGGGGAGACTGGAACGAAGAAGTCGCTCGCGCGCTCGCAATCCAGGAAGGTATTCCTGAGCTGACGCCGCAACATTGGACGGTGATCAACTTTATGCGAGCCGTCTTTGACAAAGAAGGCGATGCCCCCTCGATCCGGCGCCTGACCAAGGAGAGCGGGGTGGATACCAAGACCCTGTACCAGCTTTTCCCGAAAGGGCCTGCAAAGCGCTCAGCCAAGATTGCCGGACTGCCAAAGCCCAAGGGCTGCATCTAAGGAGAACACACAATGCCAGAGAACAACGCACAACCCATTGAAAAGGTCTCGATCATCGTTTCGCATGGATCTCTAGAAGGCGTGTATCCGGGCCTGATTATGGCCAACGGCGCGCGCATGGAAGGCATCGAAGCGTCCCTGTTCTTCACGTTCTTCGGACTCGACGCCATCATCAAGAAGAGGATGAACGATCTCAAGGTTGCCACCGTCGGCAACCCAGGGATGCATATGCCCACGCTCGTCGGCGCTCTTCCCGGCATGTCGGCGTTCGCCACGAAGATGATGCAGAAGGAGATGGAAAAGCTGGACATCCCTCCGGTTGGCGAATTCATCACGATGATTCACGACGCGGGCTGCGAGATCTACGCCTGCCGCGCGACCGTGGACATGTTCCACCTGAAGAAGGAAGATTTCTGTGACGAACTGGACGGGGTCATTTCTGTGGGCCAGTTCTATGAAAAAGCGGCCGGCGCGCAGAT
>JBBIVH010000060.1:9800-13550 GCA_037439805.1 Acidobacteriaceae bacterium | reverse complement strand
GTCAGCAGAAAGTGGTGCGGGGCCACCTCGCAGGTGACACGAAGCCCATTGCGCCGCGCCTGCCGCACCGCCGCAACCGCGGCCGCCGTGGATGTATGCGCTACGTGGAGATGCACGCGGACATCGCGCAGCTCCTGCACTAGGCGGATGTCGCGCTCGACGAGGCTCGACTCGGCTTCCACCGGCATGCCCCGCAGTCCGAGCTTGAAGGCCGTCGGACCTGCGTTCATGCTGGCGCCCCTCGTCATGCGCGTATCTTCGGCATGTTGAATCACGCTCAGGCCCACACGCGCCGCAGCGGCGAGGGTCTCGCGCATGATGCCGTCCTTGAGAATGGGATGGCCGTCATCCGTGACAGCGACAGCGCCCGCGGCCTTCAGCGCGGCGAAGTCATTCACCGCCTCGCCCTTTGAGCCGCGCGTCGCCGCTGCGATGGGGAAGACGCGCACGGCGGCGTTGCGTTCGGGCGCAAGCATCCAGCGCGTTGTCTCTGGTGAATCGTTCACAGGCGTGGTGTTCGGCATCGCGGCAACAGAGGTGAACCCTCCTGCTGCAGCCGCGGCCGTCCCGCTTGCGATCGTCTCTTTGTAGCCCTGGCCCGGCTCGCGGAGATGCACGTGAATGTCGATCAGCCCCGGAGCGACCGTCAAGCCTGTTGCGTCCAGCGCCTCTGCGCCGTTGGCAGATTTCAGCTTGCCCGGCGATGCGATCTCGGCCACGCGGCCGTCCTTGAGCAGGATGTCCTTCGGCGCATCCACTCCAGCCGACGGGTCAATCAGGTGGCCACCACGAATCACAAGCGAGCTCATGCGCGCCCTCCCTGCGCCAGCAGCGCGCGTTCCACAACGGCCATGCGTATCGCAACGCCGTTGCTCACCTGGTCCAGGATGGCGGATTGCGGGCCATCCGCCACTCCGGCGGTCACCTCCAACCCGCGAATAATCGGGCCCGGATGCATCACAACTGCCTCCGGCGCGAGGGCGGCAAGCCTCTGCCCGGTGAGCTGATAGCCCGCCTTGTATTCTTCGAGATCGAGCTGCAGCCCAGCGAGCCGCTCCGCCTGGATGCGCAGCATCATGACAACCTGCGACCGGCGCAGCGCTGCATCGAAGTCGCGCTCGATGCGGATGCCGGGGCCCATTGTGGCTGCAACTTCAGGCAGCAACGGCGTTGGCCCG
Source organism: Acidobacteriaceae bacterium (assembly GCA_037439805.1). Lineage (GTDB taxonomy): Bacteria > Acidobacteriota > Terriglobia > Terriglobales > Acidobacteriaceae > Telmatobacter. The sequence continues at coordinate 12,372 of JBBIVH010000060.1, read as the reverse complement.
CAGACAAGAACCTCTGCGCCGAGGCGCGGCAGCAGCAGCATGTTCGAGCGCGCGACGCGGCTGTGCAGAATATCGCCGACGATGGTGACGGTGACGCCCGCAAGTGTTTCGGCATCCACTTGATCCGCCCCGTGCCGCAGTCGTTGCAGAATCGTGCGCAGATCGAGCAGCGCCTGCGTCGGATGCTCATGCATGCCATCCCCGGCGTTCAACACGGGCAGGTGCGTGCACTGCTCCAGCAGCCAGGGTGCGCCGCTCGAGTTGTGGCGCAGGATGATGGCTTCGGCGCCCAGTGCGCGCAGCGTCAACCCGGTATCCTTCAGCGATTCTCCCTTTTCGATGCTCGACGAGAGGCTTGAAACCAGGGTCGTGTCTGCGCCCAGCGCCTTGGCCGCCAGCTCAAAGCTGGTGCGCGTGCGCGTGGAGGACTCGTAAAACAGCAGCGCGATACGGCGCTTGAGCAGAATGCGATCCCGCACCAGCGGATCCATGGCTTCAAGCTCGGTGGCGCGGCTGAGCAAAAAACTGACCGCTTCGAGGCTCAGATCCTGCACCGAGAGCATGGAGCCGGGATCGTAAGGAAACGGCGAGGGCGCCACGGGCGGAGGGTGAAGCTGGCGGCGGACAGATGCTGCGGTCGCATTCATAGGATTTCGATTCGCGGTTCCAGTGGGTTTGGCGCGCCGGGGAGACGCACCGGTTGCGTTGCCGGGGTCAGTCGGTCCTCTCCACCAGCAGAACCTGTTCGTCCTGATCGACCTCCTGAAACTTGACCTCGATGATCTCGCGGCTGCTGGTGGGCACATGCCTGCCCACGTAGGTGGCTTCGATGGGCAACTCGCGGTGGCCGCGATCGATGAGGACGGCGAGTTGTACGCGCCGCGGACGGCCATGATCGAAGAGCGCGTCCAGCGCAGCGCGAACCGTGCGGCCGGTATACAGCACGTCATCGCACAGGATGACGTCGCGGCCTTCCACATCGAAGCCGATGGAGCCGGGCGTGACCACCGGACGAGGCCCCGCCGTAGAAAGATCGTCGCGATAGAACTGAATGTCGAGCACGCCCGTATCCACGGGATGCTTTTCGATGGTGGAGATGAGCTTGCCGAGGCGCTCGGCAAACGGAACGCCGCGGCGCTTGATGCCCACTAGTGCCAGATTTTCTCCGCCGTTGCTCTTCTCGATGATCTCGTGCGCCAGGCGCACCAGAGTTCTTTCAATTTCCGAGGCGGACATCAGCCTGCCTTTGACGCGCAGTGTAGGATTGCTTGGGCTTTCGCTCATGAATGCTCTCTCGCCGGATGATAGAAGGCTTAGCCCCTCGGGGCAAGTCAGGAAAAGCAGGTACAAAACATCGCAGGCGCGGGCTTGTCGAAGGCCATCAGATCTCGGGCCGCCTTCTGCGCCCCATCAGGCGCGCGCCCAAAGCCCCTCCGCCGGCCGCAAAGAACAGCAGCAGCGCCGAGTTGAATGCGATGCTGAATCCCTCAATGCCCGCATGGCCCCACGGCGACAGCATCCATTCCATCACCTGCTTGCGAATCGCCTGTGCCTCACTCGCCTCGGAGGGTCCCATGCCTGCGGTCCACGCCTGTGCCATCTCCTGGCTCGCGGCCACACGGGTCTTCCAGTCGCTATCCATCTGCGCGGCCTGGTGCATCCCGTAGCGCTGCACAAACAAAGCCGCGCCTCCGGCGGCAAAGGCCAGCCACGCCGCAAAAATTCCCGTGATGAGCCCGATGCGAACTCCGGCGCCGAGCGTAATCCACGCGGGCTGCTGGCGGCGCATGTAGAGCGAGACGGCCAGCGCGGCGGCGCCTCCCATCCAAAAAAGGCCCAGCATACCCACCGGCGAAGCGGCACTGCAGAGCAGCCCGGCCGGCAGGGCGAGGGTCAGGGCCGCGCGAATGGCGGGCTTCCACTCCACCATGCTTGCGTCCCGCGCCACTGCGTTCCAGCGTTCGGTGACGGCCTGGGTCTCCGCTTCGTCGCTGCTGTAGACAAGCTGCGGCAGCCCGCAGGTGGGGCAGAAGCAGCTCTCAGGCTGAATACTTTGATGACACCGCGGGCAGGTCGCTTCCATGGCTGTGTACTCGGTTCTATTCTATGCCCCGCCCCAGCCCCGGTCAGGGCCTTCTTCATCAGGCTCAGTGAAGCGTCGCGCGCACGCCGCGCCGAAAATGCGGACGCAGGTGCAGTCTGCGTTGAAGCGGAACAGGGATGCGTCTCGTGCGAGAAGCGGAAGATCAGCGTGCCGATAGCGCGTGAACGCGCGCTTCCACGATCGATTCCGCCGCCTGCACAACCTCATCCAGAGTCATGCGGGTCGAGTCCAGGAGGATCGCATCCGGGGCTGGCTTCAGCGGTGAATCGGCGCGATTGCGGTCGCGCTCATCGCGGGTGCGCAGATCGCGCAGGACCTCCTCCGGCTGCACCGTGGCGTCTGGGCCGAGCTGGTCAAAGCGGCGCATACCGCGCACCTCAGGCGCAGCGTCGAGAAAGATTTTCACCTCGGCCTGCGGAAAGACAACCGTGCCGATGTCGCGGCCTTCCATCACCACGCCGCCGTCCT
>JBBIVH010000060.1:5876-9700 GCA_037439805.1 Acidobacteriaceae bacterium | reverse complement strand
TCGAGGTTCAACAGGCCAAACCGCTTTGCCAACTGACGCGCGACGGTGCTCTTGCCCGCGCCGGCTGGGCCGTCGATGGCGACGATGAGCTTCATCTCTCCTGAGGCCGGTTGGGCAGAGAGATTGCTGTCCGTCATCCGCGCTTCTTTGATCCCTGTTTGGGCCGGGCGGTGAATCCGTAGCGCTTGCTGCCCGCACCGGCGCTGGCCGTTGCGGCAGTCTTACGATTGCCGCGCGGATTTCTGGAGTCCTTGCGGAGCGCGGTCGCGCGGGTGAGGCTGCCATTGCGTTTCGCGGCAGGCTTCCCGGCAGACTTGGCGACGGGCTTCGCGCTGCGGCTCTTCCATGCCGGTGCCGCAGCCTTGCTGCGCATTCCCGGACGGCTGCTCGCGCCTGTATGGGCTCTCGATCCGTTTGAGCTCGAACCGTTTGAGGTTGCTCCGTTGCTGGCTGCTTTGCCCGGATGGCCGTTGTGCTTTGCGCTTCCGTTTGTCTTCGATCCGCTCTTGGCCCAGCGTGAGGTTCCTGCGGAGTGCCCCGCGCTGGAGTGCGCGCCGGAGGACCGGGTCGCGCCATTGCGGCGATCGGCTGCTGCGTGTCCGGGCTTGCGATCGCGGCCATGTCCGGTGGGCCGGCTCAGATGCGGCCGCGTCGGGCCGGACTTGCCAGCGGCGGCAGGCTTGCGCACCGGCGTGCGGTGGGCATGCGGCTCCTGCGCGGCGTGAGGCCGCGGGCGCGGGGGAGCGGATGCCGCTGAAGCAGGCGGCGCGACGGACTTGACCGGATGCGCCTCTTCTTCGTGCTCGCGCTGATGCTGAAAGTACGTGGAGCCAGCCAGAAGGGTGCTTGAGTAAATCGAAGGCGCTGGAGCAAACTCCGGCAGCGTGCCGGCTACATAGAAGTGCGGCGCATGGCCCAGCGAAAGCGAATGCACCTGACGCGTGGCCACCAGACCGCGCATCACCTCGCGAATCTTGCTGCGAGAGGTCAACGGCGACAGGAAGATCTCCACCTCTTCCATCGTGGCCGCAATCACGGCCTGCAGGAAGATGGAGGCAAGAACTGAAATCGCGGTCACCTGCGAGGTGGACGCTCCTTCGGCAATCGCCTTCTGGAAGCGATGGCGGAGCAGTTGCCACTTGGCCGGCTGGCCCGGCGCGGCGATGACGGGAATGATGCGAAGCTGCTGCCAGAGCTCGGTGATGGCCCGGATGACGGCTGTCTCGGACACCTCCCGCCCCAGCGCATGCTTCAACTGCGCGACGGTCGCATCTCCCTGCTCCAGTTGTTTGTAAGTCTGCACCGCGAGTTGCGATACCTGCCGCGAGCCGGTGAGCTGCGGAACCCGGCGCCAGTCACGGTCTCCACGCAGCGCGTACACGTAAGGCAGCACCCAGCTCGCCACCACGAAATCCGGCTGCTCGCCGGGCTGGCCCTGCAGGTTGAGGCGCACTGCCACACCGTCCGTCTCCAGACGGACCAGCATCTCTTCCGCAGTAGCAATGAGCTTTGGTTCGGGAGTGGAGGTAGGCTTGCCTCCAACTGCCTCAACGAAAGAAGGCGCCACGGAGGCGGAAAACTGCCTCTTGGGCAGAAAAAGGCAAAGTCCGGTCTCTTCCACCCAGGTCCGGGCCTCTTCCAGAGTGAGAGTCCCATGTCCGCTCAGGCGCAGCCGTTCAGTGCGCGCTGCTTCAAGTTGCTCCGATGTCAAAGAAAAACCTCGCTTCCAGGCTGGCGCAAAGGCCGGGCCGCCCATGCTCCTGAGAGCAGGCAGCCACCACACAACCTATTCTAAATGGGAATTAAATGCGATGGAAGGCCCGCTGGATTTCCTTCCACGAATAGAGCAGGGCAATCGGGCGGCCGTGCGGGCAACTTGTTGGATGCTCAGTCTTTGCGAGTTCCGTGAGCAGCCACTCCATGCGCCGGGGATCGAGCGGAGTATTCACCTTGATGGCCGAATGGCAGGCAATCGACGCGGCAATTCGCGTCCGCAGCGCCGACAGGTCCTGGTTTCGTCGGGACTCGTCCGGCGTTTCGCTGGTCTGCTCAATCACCTGCGTCAACATGCGCTCCAGCGCCGCGCCTTCCAGACCGACCGGGGCAGACTTTACCGCAAGTATCTGAGGGCCAAAGGGTTCCACCTCAAACCCGTTGCGTTCCAGCTCATCGGCAATCTGGGCGAAAACCACCATCTGCCATGGCTTCAGCTCCACAAGCAACGGCATCAGCAGCCTCTGGCGCTGCACCTGCTCGACCTTTCGGTCGCGGAGGATCCTTTCAAACAGGATCCGCTCGTGGGCCACGTGCTGGTCAATAATCCACAGCCCATCCTCGCCGGTGGCCAGGATAAAGGATTCCCGCAACTGCCCGAGTGGCCGCAGGGAAGCGAGATGATTCAGATGCGCGGCGGCCTGTTCCGCCTCTACCTCGGCGGCGGCAAGGGCGGGGTCTTCGCATGCACCAGCTGTATCCAATTCGCTTGCGGCCAAGAGCGCCTCGGCCGCCGCGTGCTCCAGCGAAGGCGCATGCATGCCCTGCATCCCCGCCGCGCCAAAGGGCAGACGACCTGGTGCTGGCGGAACGGGCTTTGGCGTCAGCAGAAAGGAAGCAGTCGTGCCGGAGACCTCCATATGCGAATCGGAGTACGCGACGGACTTCTCCTGGTTTTCCGCGAGAGGTTCGCCCTCCGGCGCGCTGGGCAGAGGCGAAAGCGCGGGCGGCATCAGCGACGGACTGGCCGTCGGTGCGGCATCCAGCGCGGCCAGAAATCCCGCTGCGGGCCGGGCCTTCACCAGTGCATTCCGCAGGCTGTCCCGCACAAAGTCGTGGATTATGTTCTGCTGGCGGAAGCGAACTTCCGTCTTGGCCGGATGCACGTTCACATCGACTTCTTCTGGCGGCATCTCCAGAAAGAGCAGCACGACCGGAAAGCTCGTCGGCGGGATGATATTGCGGTAGGCCTCCGTGATGGCGTGCAGCAGCAGCCGGTCGCGGATGAGCCGCTTGTTCACAAAGATGTAGATAGAGTTGCGATTCAGCTTCTGCAACTCCGGCTTGGAATAGAAGCCGGTCAGTCGCAGCGTTCCGGGCTCCCGCTTCGGCTCGTCGGGGTCCTGCTTCCAGGGCGGGGCAGCGGGCAGGCCTACGCGCTCCAGGGGTAGCTCGGCGGCCACGGGCAGCAATTGCGCCAGCGTGTCCTTGCCAAAGACCTGATAGATGCGCTCGGCGGTGCGGGCCACCGGCGGGGCGGCCACGAGCGTATGCGAGGCCGACAGCAGCTCAAAGTGTTTCTCCGGATGCGCCAGAGCATAGTGCGTGACCAGGGCCGTCACATGCGCAAGCTCGGTGCTCTCCGCGCGCAGGAACTTGCGCCGCGCCGGCGTGTTGTAGAACAGGTCGGCGACAGCGAGGGTGGTGCCACGGGGCAGGGCAGCGTCGTCTACGTGCAGAATCCTGCCGCCAGCAATCTCCATGCACGTGCCGGTTGGGTCGTCACCCGTGGCGGTCTCCAGCGTGACGCGCGCGACCGAGGCGATGGAGGGAAGCGCCTCGCCGCGAAAGCCCAGCGTGGCAATTGACAGCAGATCGTCGGCGGTGCGCAGCTTGCTAGTGGCGTGGCGCTCGAAGGCCAGCAGCGCATCGTCGCGATTCATGCCGTGGCCGTCGTCGCGGATGCGGATGAGACGCCGCCCGCCCGCTTCCACTTCGACCCGGATATGCATGGCTCCCGCGTCGAGGGCATTTTCCAGCAGCTCCTTCACCACGGATGCAGGCCGGTCCACCACCTCGCCGGCGGCGATCTGGTTGGCGACGTGGTCGGG
>JBBIVH010000060.1:0-5776 GCA_037439805.1 Acidobacteriaceae bacterium | reverse complement strand
CAAACGGAGCATTTGTCTTCAATAATGTCTCGACCACGAATCCGCAGATTATCAATGTGCAGAAGTCCGGCTTTGAGTCATTCACGCTGCGGCTTACGTCTGCTCAATTGCACTCCTCAGTTGACGTCAGCCTGCAGGTGGCGACCCTGGCCGAGAGTGTGATTGTGCGTGGTACTGTAGACCCGGAAGCCAAGCCCGTTCCCACGCGCGAAGACGTGATGCTGATGCCGGACACAGTGCGCGTGCTCGACCGCAAGCAATTGGACGCGGGCGGCCCGGTCGCAGGTGGAGCGCAGATGATCCAGTCCACGCCGGGCGCCAACGTGATTGGCTACGGGGAAACCGGCGCGACAAAGTATTCAGTCATGCTGAATGGTATTCAGCAGGGCTGGGCGGGTGAAAACACCGGCTTCATCTCGCCCGGCTCGCTCGGCGTCAGCTTTGACGGTATTCCGGTGGACGATCCGGCAACGGGTCTGTGGCAGTCGGCGACGATGCCCGAGAACCTGGTCATGCAGAACCTGGAAGTGACCTACGGCCCCGGCCAGCCGATTGGCCGCTGGTACAACAGCGTCGGCGGGTCGATCGAGTTCACTCCCATCCAGCCCACTGTGGACCGTCACCTGAGCATCGAGCTGACCGACGGGCCCTACGGCACGCAGAACTTCGCTTTCGTGGGCAACACCGGCAGATTCCATGGCTGGTCCACCGTGCTGGGCGGCGGCCTGGGCCGCGGCGACGATTTTCGTGTTGCGCCAGATGGCTTCGGCAATCCTTCCAAAGACGGTTCCGCCTTCGGCAAGACCATCAAGAACTTCTCTGCCGGCAGCTTCACCTTCGGCGCGTTCTATTCCAAATCCGGCGGCTATCGTGCGCAGGTCATTCCCCTCACCGACATTAGCCTGGTCGAACCCAACGGCACCCATTACAGCCAGCCGTCGAGCGGTTTCTATAGCGCGCTGCCCTTCGACGCGTACCACAAATACGACACCAACGAGATGGCGCTCACCTATGCGCGCGAGAACGTCTTCCTGAGCCCCACCACAACACTGCAGAATTCGACCTGGTACAACTACATTCGTCGCTTCCATCACCGCACCGCCGATATCCTTGGCGTGGGTGACCAGGTCAACGAGTGGAACAACCCGCACAGTGACATCCTTGGCGACCAGGCTGGCATGTCCGTCGTGCTCCCGCTCAACACCGTGCAGTTTGGCGGCTATGTTCTGCACGAGCTCTATAACACTCGCAATCTCTTCTACAACCCGAACGAAGGCGGAAGCGGCCAGCTCGAAATCGTCAATAACGGTGCGAAGTTCCGCGACGGCTACTTCAACTTTGACAATGTTGCCTTCTACCTGCAGGACGATTTCCACCCCACGGCGCGCATTCACATCATTCCCGGCATGCGTGTTGTAGGCTTCGGGACCAGCTACAGCGATCAGGCCTACAAGGACTTCAAGATGGCGCCGGGCGTTACTCCGCAGACGCACTGCGCGCTGTATCCCGCAGGATCCGATCCGTTCAGTAACGTATTCGGCGCGCCAACCAGCGGCACCACCAACACCACGAAGGACCAAGGTTCACTCTGCGCGGAGCATACCAACAGCTCGGCGATCGAAGCCTCTATCAACGGCTCGTACACGCCGGTCGACTGGCTCACGCTCTACGGCGGCTATGACACCACCTATCGCCCGCCCTCGCTCGGCGGCGGCGGCGGTATGTTCCAGGCAGTGGATCCGGCGTACTACATTCTGGCTGAAGGCAAGTACGCTCAGGTCGGCGGCAAGATGCACTTCACGCATGCAGCAGGCCTCGGGAACTTCATCCTCGGCGTTGACTACTTCCACCTGGACTACATCAACCAGGAAATCGACTACGAAACCGCCGCCGGCGTGACCGGAACGGACGGCGGCAACTCGGCCTTTAAGGGTGTGGACTTCTTCTTTGACGCCGATCCCAAAAGCAACATCCACTTCTTCCTGAACTACGCCGGCGAAACGGCAAACTTCACCTCGTACGTTCTGGGCAACACCATCGCGGCCTGCAGCGCCAACCCCTCTTCGTGCCAGTACTACAACAATCTGCCTGTCTCCTACGTGCCGGCTTACACGCTGAACACAGGTGTCTACTACGGGCTGAACTACAGGAATCGCGAACTGCTCGAGCCGCGCTTCTGGGTCGAAGGCACCGGCTCCCAGCACATGTGGAACAACAACACGGGTGGGCCGGACCGCCAGAGCGAACCCGCGTACATGGTGACGAACATGTCCCTGGTCGCGCCGATCACCTTTGAGAAGCAGTCCTTCAACCTGAAACTCGACGTACTCAACCTGGCGAACTCGATGTACAACCAGAACGAGTACATCTCCAGCGGCGGCTACTTCGCACCGCTCTTCCCGAATCAGAACGCCGTTCCCAGCGGCTATATCAACGCCTATCCCGGCGCTCCCCGCGCCATCTTTGGCACCATCAGCTACCAGTTCTGATGGAACGCCTCATCGCCCTGAGCGGTTCCACATGGCCGCTCAAGGCAACCCCCTCTTGAGCTGACCTACCATCCGAGCGTACATGTGCAGATGGCAGAATCAGCGCAGACGCAAGAAGGCCCGCCTCATCAAGGCGGGCCTTCGGCCATTTCGAAAGGGTAAATCAGCGGGCGCTTAGATGCCCATCCCGAATTCGCTCATCGGCTTCTCGCCTGCGCTGGAATAAAAGTCATAGGGCGTGCGCTGGTTGAATCTGTAGCGGTTGCGCAGTTCGCGGCCCACCACAATACCAAGCGCGGCCACGGCCATGCCGACTGAAAACCAGCCAATCACGCGCAGGGTTGGGCTTTGGGTCTCTTCCCCACTGCGGTTGAGCATCTCTGGTTCCATCGACATATGTGACACATCCCCCACGCTCTCATTCTAGCGGATACCTGCTTAGACTGAAGCGCAATCGATTCGTTGTTCTACAACTTTTGTTGACTAAACCGATTCAACGCCCTGCAGCCATCGGGACTTTTCTGTTTCGGGAAGAAAACTCGCCCGGATCGAGTTCGCTGCGAGGCTGCGCAGCTCTTCGCGCGCAAATCCCTGTTCGGTGTGCGCCAGCCAGTACTCGTTGGCGACATCGGATCCGAAGAACGCCGGATCGTCGGAGTTGAGCGTGACCAGCAGGCCAGCGTCAAAGTAGCGCCGCAGGGGGTGCGCCGCGTACGACGCGCAGACTCCGGTGCGCAGATTCGACGTGGGATTCAGTTCCAGGCCAATCGCGCGGGAATGAAGCTCTTCCAGCAGAGCCTGATCGTTGCCCGCCGAGACCACATGGCCCAGCCGCTCCGAGCCAATCGCCAGCGCCTCCCAGATTGCCTCAGGTCCGGTGGTCTCGCCGGCGTGATTGGTGAGCCGCAGGCCAGCCTCGCGCGCCTCCGCGTACAGGTGCCGAAAGGGCTCCGAGGCGGTCCGCCGCTCGTCGCCGCCCAGACCGATGCCAATAATCGAGGGATGCGCCGCGCGCAGCTCTGCTGCCTTGCGAAAGACGCGGGCCGCCTCCTCGACGCTGAAGTGGCGCACCGCGTCGAAGATCCAGTAGACCGTCACGCCCAGCTCGCGCTCGCCGCGCATCCGCGCCCGCTCCAGGCCGGCAAAGATGGGCTCAAAGACGTGCGGATCATGATTTCGCCAGAGGTAGATGACGCCTACGGAGACGTAGACCTCAGCGTGTACGACCCCCTGGGCAGCCAGTTGCTCGATCATGCGCCAGGCTGCCAGCTCGTAGTCTTCAGGATGCACAAGCTGACCTGTCACCGCCTTGAAGGCCAGCATGAAGCCGCTGAAATCCGTGAAGTGATAGAGCGCCTCGGCCTCGGCTAGCGTCAGGGGAATCTTGTCATGCCGAAGGCTCAGCTCGACAAGGGTCGCTGGCAGCACCGTGCCTTCGAGATGTAGATGGAGTTCAGCTTTAGGCAGCTTGCGGATGAAGTCGCGAATCTCGCTCACGCTTCGAGTGTAGCGTTCGACCGCAGGGTTCCGCCAAAGTGCACAGCTGCCATCCGTTTAGACTGCGCGGCGAGGGATAGAAACTCCCCTCATTTCGTCTGGAGTTAAAAACCCCGCGCATCAACGACGCAGGCGCCTATTTCGAGAAGAGACCCGATCCGCCGTGGCGATATTCCGTTGCGGCTTTGTGTGCGGCCCTGGCAGCAATCCGCTTCATGCGCTCATCTTCCTCTGCGGATGGCTGCTCCTGGCTCTCTGGCTTCGGTGGGCTGGCCGCCTCGGTCTTCTCGCGATCCTCGTGCAGGTTCAGTTGCAGGAAGGGCTGCATGGTTTCACCTCCCCATGCTCTCCATTGTGACGCAATTCCGGCGGAAATCAAGATGGACGCGCACCAAAGCGCGTGAGCTGCATCACACTCCCAGCCCGCGTAATGGTCGCGCATCCGCGCGCAAGTCAAGCAATCGGCGTGCCCTCTGCCCAGTCTTCAGCGGAAGGGATTTCCTGCCGACTTATCCACAGCAAGATGGGGGTATTCGGCTGCGGTTGAGGCCGGCTCACCGGCGACAATAGGAACCAGAGACGATGGAGACACCCGTGCCCGGCAAGTTGGAACTCATTGTGGGTCCGATGCGCAGCAACAAGACCGCGGAGCTGCTGCGCCGCATCGAGATTCGCCGCCAGTACGCCCACCAGGACGTGATGCTGCTCAAGCCCAGCGCCGACACCAAGGCCGCAGCGGGCCTGGTGGAGAGCCGCAACCAGAACGGCTGCGGCAAGATGGAGGCGGTCGAATTTCCCGCCGCGGACCCGTGGTCGGTCCTGCCAATCCTGAAGGCCCGCGAGCAGAAGATTGGCAAAAGCGTGGAGTGCATCGCGCTCGATGAGGGCCAGTTTGTCAGCGACCTCTTTCTCTTCACGAAGCGGCTGCTCGAATCCGGCCACGACGTGATGGTGTCGGGGTTGGAACTCGACTTCCGCGGCCTGCCTTTCGGCGAGATGCTCGATCTCTCCTGGCTGGTGCGCATGTACGCCGGCAACGTGACGGAGCTGGTGGCCTACTGCAGTTGCGGCGCCAGGGCGCTCTATCCGCAGCGGCTCATCGACGGCAAACCTGCGCCGTACGAGAGCCCGGTCATCATGGCGGGCGACAACTACGAGCCCCGCTGCGCAGACCACTTCATCCTGCCGGGCAGGCCGCACTGAGAGGCATTTCGCCCTTTGGATTATGTTGCTGACTGAGCAACTCATCCAATGCGAGTCTCAATCAATCTTGTCGTGCTTCTCAAGATTGTGTTTGGCGCAGAGGATTTGAATGTTTTCGGGGCTCTTTGATGAACCACCTTTGGAATAAGGGATGATGTGGTCAAAATGCAGACCGGCTTGAGCCCCGCATTTCCTACAGCTCCCATGGTCCCGCTTCCAGACTGCGAATTTAACCCAGCCGGGAATGATTCGGTCGTCTTCCTCATTGACGGTAGGACTGGAAGCAACTAAGTCGGCGATCGCATGGTTTAGTTGCAGTTTGAACTTGAAGACATTTCGACCGTTCGAGTCGGCAACCCAGGAATCTACGAGGTCAAAGACCCCATTGAATACCCAGATCCCGCGTTGAATCTTTTCGAAGACACGCACCTGAACTGGCGGTTCCCCCTGAGTCGTATGCCGGTCTGCAGCCTCTGCAAAGAGACCATTTCGAGTCAGCGAGCCGCCCGGATTGTTTCGCGGTTGATCGATACTCTTGGGGTCTGGGCAGGAAGAGGTTGTCGGACAATCGTGGCCTTCGTAGATTA
>JBBIVH010000059.1:11796-13650 GCA_037439805.1 Acidobacteriaceae bacterium | reverse complement strand
GTGGAGCTGGTGGGCGAGTATGCGCACTGGAACGATGCGGACTATGCGCGGGCGAAGATTGCGAAGCGGCAACTGGGTGTGGAGTTTGACGCGACGGCGGGGCTGGGGCATGGCGTGGCGGACCCGGCGGCGCGGGATGCGTTTCTGGCGGATTTGACTGCGGCGCTGACGCCGATGGAGACGCTGGAGTGCCCGGCGATGATTGTGCTCTCTGGCAACGTGGTTCCGGGGCTGACGCGCGAGGCGCAGCATGCAGCGGCGGTGGAGACGCTGAAGCGCGCGGCAGAGGTGGTGGAGAAGCGGGAGATTCGTGGCGAGAAGGTGCGGCTGCTGCTGGAGTGCATTGATCCGGAGGAGAATCCGCGGTATTTTCTGACGCGGGCCACCGAGGCGCTTGAGATGGTGCGGGCGGTGAATCATCCGCAGGTGCAGTTTCTCTACGACCTGTTCCATGAGCAGATTGCCGAGGGGAACCTGATGAAGAAGCTGAATGAGCACATCGATGTCATCGGGCTGATTCATGTGGCGGATGTGCCGGGGCGGCATCAGCCGGGGACGGGCGAAATCAATTATGGAAATATCTTTCGCAGGCTGGCAGAGCTGAAGTACCGGCGGATGGTGGCGATGGAGTTCAAGGCGATGGGGGACGAGACAGCGGCGCTGCGGGGAGCGCGGCAACTGGCGGAGTCGGCGGGCCTTTGAAAGGAGCTCGGGATGGCAGACATTGCGCACGATGCAGTGGCGAGGCAGTTGCTGGCGCTGGAAGAAGCGTTGCTGGATCCGACGGTGCGAAAGAATGCGGAGCGCGTGGAGGCGCTGCTGGATGAGGGATTCTGCGAATACGGCTCATCGGGCAAGGTGTGGACGCGCGATGCGGTGCTGAAGATGCTGGCGCAGGAGAAAGGGTACAGCGCGCCGCTGGTGATGGATTATGCGTGCCAGTCGCTGGCGATGGGGGTGGCGCTGGTGACCTACCGGGCGCTGGGTGTGGATGCCGCGACGAAGAAGCCGCAATCTACGCTGCGGAGTTCGGTGTGGGTAAGGCGAGAGCAGGGATGGCGTATCCGCTTCCACCAGGGGACGCGTGCGACCGCGGCTTGAATGCCGGTGCGCGGTGATTACACTTCGTGCCGCTTGAAGAGGTCGTCCTTTTCACGGCACGGGCACTTGGTGCACTCGATGCAGCAAACGAGCAGGACTGCCATGCCGAGTGTGACCAACACCGCGAGCACGTTCGCATTCAAGGCAAAGAAGTGAGCAAGTACGCGCATAATCCACAACATATGCCGCACTCCATACGCGCTGGCAGCTCCGGCGTGGTGCAAGAGGGAGCGAACCGAGACGCCGGAGTTCCGGCGACACAAGTGTAGCACTGTTGCAGGACGCCTGGCTGGGCGGAATGTGCTTGCGTAATGGCGAAGATAAGACGAAGATAGCAGGCAATGGATGACGAGCCCAATTCGGGACCGGGTGAGGAGCCGATCGAGTCATTTGCGGAGGGGTGGGAGACGGAACTGCCTGACGAGGCGGAGCCGGAGCCAGAAGTTGGGATGGAGACCGGGCAGCAGGTGAAGCCGGACGCTGGACCATGCGTGAACTGGCTGTTTGTGGATCTGAACTCCTACTTTGCGTCGGTGGAGCAGCAGGTGCGGCCCGAGCTGCGGGGTCGGCCGGTGGCGGTGGTGCCGATGATGGCGGACACAACCTGCTGCATTGCCGCGAGTTATGAGGCGAAGGCCTTTGGGGTGAAGACGGGCACGCTGGTGGGCGATGCGAAGCGGCTGTGCGCGGGGCTGGAGCTGGTGGAGGCGCGGCACGAGATCTATGTGGAGTATCACCACCGGATTGTGGAGG
>JBBIVH010000059.1:0-11696 GCA_037439805.1 Acidobacteriaceae bacterium | reverse complement strand
CTGAGCTGCGAGGAAGCCGGCGAGGTGTGGGGCTCAGTGTGGGGCGAGCGGCTGTGGCACTGGCTGCGCGGCGAAGACTTCGACATGGCGGAGACGGAGCACCTGAAGTCGCTGAGCCATCAGCACGTGCTGGCTCCGGAGCTGCGGACGCCGGAGAAGGCGTGGGCGGTGGCGCACAAGCTGCTGCACAAGGCAGCGATGCGGCTGCGGAAGGAGAAACTGTGGGCAAGCGGGATCGGGCTGGCGGTGGGATTTGCGGTGGGACGCACGGGCAGCGGCGATGGAATGGCTCCGCTGAGCAACTTTGGCACTCCGACGAAGGGATGGAAGAGCGAGCTGCGGCTGAGCGAGTGCCAGGATAACCAGACGCTGATTACGGCATTAAGGCGGCTGTGGGAGCAGCGGCCACAGGGGCGGGGGCAGGAGCATCCGTGCTTTCTGGCGGTGCAGTTGACGGGGCTGGTGCCGGACCGGCTGCACTCGCTGAATCTGTTTGATGCAGTGGATGATGCACCGGGCCGGAAGCGGCTGCTGGAGGCGATGGACGCGTTGAACAACAAATATGGGATGCAGACGCTGGCTCCGGCAACGATGCTGACGGCGTATAAGGCTGCGCCGACGCGGATTGCGTTTCACAGCATTCCGGATATGTTCTGAGAAGCAGAAGGTGTTGCGGCGGGTGGATGAAACAGGAATAGAATCCGGACACATGGAGGCCGCGATGGAGACGGGCATCTGGAAGAAGCCGATGGCACTGCTTGCGATAGGCGTGCCGGCGGCGGCGCTGTGCGTGGTGCTGGGGCATGTGGCGCTGTATGGGCTGGCGCACGAAGCGGATGAAGGCGCGGCGGCGCACATGTGGCAACTGCTGATGGTGGCAGAGGCAGCGCTGGTGGTGGTGTTCACGCGGCGCTGGCTGCCGCGGGCACGCACGGCGGCGTTGCGCGTGCTGGCGGTGGTCGCTGGCGTGATGCTGGCGAACATGGCTGCGGTGTACTTCCTGACGTAGGCCGCTCGGCTATCTGAGCGCGTAGGTAGCGAGGATGTGTTTGAACGCGGGCCGGAGCGCGTTGAAGTTCTTTTCCGGAGCAATAAAGACGAGATAGCCGAGGGAGCCGTCGGGGCGCTGGACGGTGACGAGCCAGTCGCGTTCTGGCGTGGGCTTGCTGGCGGTGGCGAGCGGCGAATTGCTGAGGAACTCCATGCTGAGCGCGGACTTGTGGCTGACGGTGAGGGACGAAGCGTCCGTGACGGCGGCCATGCCGGGATTGCCCTGCTGGATGCTCTGGACGAGCGCGTCGGTCTGCTGCTGGAGGGTTCCCTGCCCCTGGAAATGATCGAGTATGACGCCGTAGGCGGTGGCCGGCTGGCCGTTGGCGTCTGTGCCGACGCCGCCGGGCGGCGCGATGGTGACGGAGGATTGCGCGTCGCCGGTGATGGTCCAGTTGCGCGGGTAGCGCAGCGTGTAGAGCGAGTGGTTGAAGGTGTTCAGGGAAGAGTCCGGCTGCCAGTGGAGGTTGGGGTCGAGCGCAGCTGTGACGCCGGGGGAAGCGGACGGGGCGCTGCTGGAGGGTGTGGTGGCGGGCGCTGAGGCGGCAGTTGTGGATGCACTGCCGGCGACGGCGGCGACCTCGGGCGGCAGCGGCGGCTGGGACTTCTTCCATGCGCCGGCCTTAATGTCGTCGGCGGTGGCGGCGTGGAGCTTGACTGCGTCCGCGTGCATCGCGACAAACTGCGGGGAATTGGTGACCTCGTTGGTCTTGGGCGGGAGAGTCGCAATCTCCTGGTCGACATAGCCGATACGGTTGCCGGGGTTGGGGTGGTCGCTGAGGAGCTGCGCGCCGCCCGCGCCGTATTTGGCCTGGATGGTCTCAAAGAACTGGGGGAGCGCGCGGGGATCGTAGCCGGCGTCGTAGAGGATGTCGGTGCCCATGAGGTCGGCCTGCTTCTCGTCGTCGCGGGACATGCGCAGAAAGGTGAGACCGGCGACGGAACTGATGCCCTGCTGGGCGATGGCCCCGGCGGTGCCGGGGAGCAGGATGCCGGCGAGCGCGCCGCCGATGCCGGCGAGGATGCTGGGGACCTGCTGGCGGGCCATGTTGCAGGTGGAGTGGCGCTGGACGACGTGGGAGATTTCGTGGGCCATGACACCGGCGAGCTGGGCTTCGTCGGTGGCAGCCTGAACTGTGCCGAGGTTGACGAAGATGTCTCCGCCGGGCAGGGCGAAGGCGTTGATGTCGGCGGAATTCACGACGTGGAACTGGAAGGGCCAGCGATAGCCGGGCGCGTACTGGACGAGGCGTGCGCCGAGAGAGCGGACATACTGCGAGACGGGGCTGGTGTCGGGCAGGATGGGCTGCGTCTGGTAGACCTGCGCCATGGCCTTGTAGCCGAGTTGAACTTCCTGCGGTTGGGTGTAGGGGTTGTTGCAGGGGGTGGGCTGGAAGCGGGCGTGGGCGAGTGGAGCGAAAGCGAGGACAGCGGAGAAGAGGAAAAAGAACGGACGCAGAACAGAATGGGTGGTCATAGACGCCCTCCGTGCATGGAGCCGATGCCGAGGACAGTGTACGCCTGCGTGGAGGACGCGACGGGGCTCCGCGAATTTACTTGACGGCATACACTGTGTGGCATACAGTATGTTTCGTACGGTACGAGGGCTGGCATGACGCTGATGGAGAACCTGTTTGAAAACCTGCGGCTGGAGTTGCGGCGGGGGTGCCTGACGCTGGCAGTGCTGCTGCAACTGCGCGAGGAGCACTACGGGTACACGCTGCGGAAGGCGCTGGCGGCGCGGGGGATGGAGATCGACGAGAACACGCTGTATCCGCTGCTGCGGCGGCTGGAGGCGCAGGGCTTGTTGACGAGCGAGTGGCGCGAGGAGGAGAAGCGGAACAAGCGCTTCTACCGGCTGTCGGCTGAGGGCGCGCCGGTGCTGGAGCTGCTGCTGGCGGAGTGGCAGAGCCTGAATGCGGCGATTGAGACCATCCGCCAGCAAGGCAAGGGGGAGTGATGGAAGCACTGGAGCGGTATCTGGAAGCGGTGGGACGGCATTTGCGCGGTGGGCGGCGAGAGGACATTGTGGCGGAGCTGCGGGCGAACCTGGAAGCGCAGCTCGACGACAAGCAGGCGGAGCTGGGACGGCCGCTGACGACGAAGGAGGCGGAAGACTGGCTGAAGCAACTGGGGGCTCCGCTGCAGATGGCGGCTCGGTACCAGGCGCAGCGGTATTTGATTGGGCCGGAGATGTTTCCCATCTACTGGCTGGTGATGGAGCGGGCGCTGGGCTGGGCGGCGGCCATCTACGCGATTGTGAGCCTGGTGCTGCTGGCGACGGAGACGCCGAATGCGCAAAGCGTGGTGGATGCGCTGGTGCGGCTGCCGGGAGTGCTGCTGTGGGTGGCGGCGTGGGTGACGCTGATTTTTGCGCTGATCGAGTATGGCGCGGCGCGGGACCCGCAGAAGTGGCAGGGGATGTTGGAGCATGCGGCGTGCTTTCCGAAGGCCGAGTTTACGGCCCGGCAGCGGAGCGGGCTGCATGGCAAGCGGAAGCGGACGCTTGCCCATGCGGTGGCGGAGGCGGTGTTCGGCTTTCTCTTCCTGGTGTGGCTGCTGCTGATTCCGCAGCATCCATGGCTGATGATGGGGCCGGGCGCGGCGGTATGGAAGGCTTCGCCGTTTGCGCTGGCGCCGGTGTGGATGACGTTCTACTGGTGGGTGGTGGCGGCGCATGCGCTGCAACTGGTGTGGGTGTGCGTGGAGCTGGCGCGAGGAACCTGGCAGAAGAAGCACGGGCTACGTCATGCGGTGGTGAAAGCGATCGAACTGATACCCATCAACGTGCTGCTGTATGCGCCGGGGCAGGTGCTGCTGGTGCTGCGCGATCCGGCGCGGGATGGAGCGCGGCTGGGCGCCACGCTGAGCGGATGGAACGAGGGGCTGCACAAGGCGGTGCTGGTGATTGCGATTCTGGTGGCGGCGCAGATTGTGTGGACGCTGGTGAACCTGGTGTGGCGGCGCGGGCGAGGCGAGGCGGAGTAAGGGGCTGCGCGGTGCTGAGTATTGAAATGGGGCGTTCTCCTGAGGAGAATGCCCCTTTTGTGTTGGAAGCTGAACTTCGAGCAGCGCGGACTTGCCGCCGCGCCGAAGAAGGTCGTCGCGAGTTCAGACCTGCATGACTTCGGCTTCTTTTTTACGGCTGAGGTCTTCCATGCGGCGAATCTCTTCGTCGGTCATCTTCTGGACTTCTTCGAGGGCGCGCTTTTCCTCGTCCTCGCTAATCTTCTTTTCTTTGGCCAGCTTCTTGAGGGCGTCGTTGCCGTCGCGGCGGACGTTGCGGATGGAGGTGCGATGGTCTTCGAGGACTTTGTGGACGTGCTTGACGACCTCGCGGCGGCGCTCTTCCGTCATGGGCGGCACGGGGACGCGGATGACCTTGCCATCAGACTGCGGATTGAAGCCGAGGTCGGAGGTGCGGAGCGCCTTGTCAATTTCGGTAGCGATGCTGGGGTCCCAGGGCTGGATCAGGATGAGCTGGGGCTCGGGTGCGGAGACCTGCGCGACCTGGGCGATGGGCGTGAGCGTGCCGTAGTAGTCGACTTTTACGGAGTCGAGCATGTGGGCGCTGGCGCGGCCCGTGCGGGTGGAGGCCAGGTTGGACTGGAAGCCTGCGACGGCCTGATCCATGCGACGCCGGATGTCGGCGGAGAGTTCTTTGAGAGCGGGAATGCTTGCCATGATGGAGCCTGCCATAACGATCGTCCTCACTGATGGCAAAGTGCCAACGGCTATTTTACAGAATCTGACGCGAGAGGGTGAGCGGGGTGAGACTGCGCAGAGGAGTGGAGGCTGCTGCCGACAAAAAAAGCCCTTCTCCTTTGGGGAGAAGGGCAAGTGCCTGATGCAACAAACGTCGAACAGCTCTGGGGGAGGAAACTAGTTATCGCTGCTGTCGTCGCCGTCGCCTGCTGAGGCAGCGGCCTGCAGTGCCTGGTAGATATCGAGGCGGCCGTTGCCAATGATCGACGAGATGGGGGCAGCGTGCGAGAGATTGGATTTCATGTCGTCGAAGCCTGTCTCAGAGAGGTACTGGTAGAGCAGAGCGACTGAGCCTGCGACGAAGGGCGTGCTGAAGGACGTGCCGGAGACCTCGGCGTAGTTGTTGCCGGGGTAGGTCGTGATGATGTTTTCGCCCGGCGCTCCGATGAAGGTGCCGTCGCCGTAGTTGGAGAACTTGCTGACCGCATCCTGGAGCGACGTAGAGGCGATGCCCATGACCTTGTCGAGGTTGGCTGGGTTGGGGAGCTGTGAATTGCCGGAGTTGCCGGCTGCGGCGACGCAGATGGAGCCGGCGTTGTGGGCGTACTGGATTGCGTCCTTGAGTTCCTCAGAGGGTTGCTGGAGCGAGAAGCTCATATTGATAATCTGCGCGCCGTGGTCGGCTGCGTAGTAGACGGCGCGGAGGATATCAGAGAGCTGTGCGGAGCCGTCTGCCTTGAATGCCTTGAGGGGCATGAGCCTGGCGGTGGGCGCGACGAGATGAATGACGCCGGCGACCATGGTGCCGTGACCGAACTCGGCCGGAATCTGACCGTCGAGGATGAAACCAGTGGACTGGTCGAGGATGAAGCCTGTGGACTGATCGAGGATGACGCCCGTGGATTGATTGAGGAGGGCGAGGTCGGTTTTGGAGGAGGGGTTGGGATTGGAGCTCTGGAGCGCGGTGAGCGCGTTGGGGCCGAGCTCGGACCAGTCGCTGGCGTTGCCGGCGGTGTTGTGGATGAAGTCGTAGCCGGGCACGAGGGACGGCGCGAGGACGGAGCTGTTGGGGTCGATGCCGGTGTCAATGACGGCGACGGTGCCCGCGCCGGTGACGTGAAAGCTGGACTGCGCGGACCAGAGGTTGACGATCTGCGCGGCGGGCTGGGAGATATAGCTGCCGAGGACAGCGGTGCCGGCGTAGGTGGGGGTGGTGTTGGGGGGCAGCGAATCGAGGATGAAGCCGGTGGACTGGGAGAGCTCGGGGAGGGCCGTGGACTGATCGAGTTCGAAGTCGGTGACGTCGGTGTCGGCGGTGACATCGGATTCTTCCTGAGCAACGGGGACCGTGGAGGAGCCGGTGACGAGATAGACGGAGCTTGCGGAGTCAAGGGGTTCAACGACGGTGAGGCTATGACGCGCGGCGACGGTAGCGACACTGGCGGTGGTGGTAGGGCGCAGGATGTATTGTGTCTGCGCGCCTGCGGCAGCGGCTCCGAGAGCGATTAGGAAGCTGGAAAGCACGGACAACTTCATACGGAAACTCCTCAGTGTGCGAACTGCGCGCGGGCGTGCAAGCCGCGCGCAGCGCAAAGAAAAACAGACAGCGGGGCCAGCGGTACGAGCCTCATGGCTGCGCCCGATTCGGTTCCCCTAGTTGGAGGCCGAGACCACTCTGGGGTGTGTATTTGAGGGTGAATTCTCCGAACTGGTTGGAGACGGCTTGCGCAATCGTACCTTCATTGGACGTAAGCATAACGGGCATGTGAGCAACGTGCTGCCCGGAATCGTCGGTGGAGTGGATCTGGCCGATCATGGAGACATCGGCGGTGCCGCGCTCGTGTTCGAGCCGGACGTCGATGGCGTAGGCGCCTGCGTCGTAGAGAAGGTGCCGGACGTCGAGGCGCTGCTCGGAGCGAACGCCCTGCAGAGCCGGCTGTGTGAAGCTGTCGAAGACGAGGCGGGCGAGCAGGCCGCGGCGGACGTGAATCTGGTCGAGGGCGCGCAGCGCGAAGATGGCGCGGGCATTATGAAGGACGTGCTCGGGGACGACGGTGTTACGCTCGCCGGCTGCATCGGCAAGGGTTCGGGAGAGCCAGTCGGCTGTGGCATTGCAGGCGTCGCACTGGCGGCGATGAGATTCCAAGGCAGATTTGCGTTCTCCGGCGGAAAACCCGCGGAGATGATCGAGCCATTCCGTGATGTCGTAGTGTCTTTGCACTTTCGTGTACCTCGGGCGGAGCAGCGAGCCGCTGCTGCGGAACAGGCTGCCTATGTTGGGAGGGAAGGGTGGGTAGAGAAAAATATAGCGCGATTGAAAAATTGTCAGGTTTTCGCATTTCTATCGCTTGCCGGGGAGGATTGCGACGGAAAGATGGCGCTTTCAGCATCTCCGATGAGGACGAAGGGCGCCCAGTAGGCGGGGTTGGGGTGACTGGCGCGGATGGACCGCATGGTGTCGCGGAGGGCAGCGGCGGCGGACGGAGCGCGCATGAGCTGGCGATAGAAGGTCTTCATGAAGAGCGAGGTGACGGCGTCGTTGACATCCCAGAGGGAGACGAGCACGGCCTGCGCGCCCGCGTAGAGCAGACCGCGGACGAGGCCGAGGATCTCGTCGCCGCCGACGATGGCGTTGAGGCCGGTGCCGCAGCCGCTGAGGGTGACGAGGCGCGCGGAGAGGCGAAGGCTGTAGAAGTCGACGGGATGGAGATCGGTGTCGCCGAGGCGGATGGAGGAGAACATGGGGTTGTCGCGGCGGAAGAGGCCATGGGTGGCGATGTGGATGAATCGGCTGTGAGGGCCGGACTGCCAGAGGATTTCGCGGGTAGCGGTGCTGCCGAGGAAAAGGCTTGCGTCAGGGAGCAGGCTGGCGACGGCGGAGGCTTCTTCGCGGATGGAGGGAGCGGCGGCGTCTGGGATGCCGAGGACGAGGGAGCGAACGGTTTGGGCAGGTTCCGAGCTTCGGCACCAGGCGTAGACGCTCGCGCTGGGTGCATAGGAGATTGTGTGGCGGTCGATCAGGGTGATGGGGAGTGGGCCAGGAGGAGCGGAGCGGTCGATGAGAGCGTGGAAGGGGAGGCTGTGAAGGCAGCCATGCGGGACGAAGACGAGGTGCTCGGCGGTTGAAGGCAGGTCGAGCGGATTGAGGAGCGCGCTGTAGAGATCGGCGAGGTGCTGCTCAGTGGCGGCCTGGATGGAGTGCTGAAATCGGTGCAGGTGAGAGGCGCCGAGTTCGTATTTGGAGATCTGAAACTGGAGCAGGCTGAGGGAGTGGGCGACCTGATCGAGAGGGCAGAGCGGGACGACACGCATGGAGCCGCGATGGAGAACGGCGGCGTGGAGCCGGTCGCTGGACTCAAAGTACTCGATGAGGGCGGCGTTGGGCGCGAGACGCATCTGAACCTCGTCGAGCGTGAGCGTGCCGGCGCTGAGCAGGGGCGCGAGGCGTCCGCTGTGCGTGGAGGGCAGGCTGCGGACGAGGGCGAGCTGCTGTTCGTAGTCGCTGGACTGCTCGCGGAAGTAGCGGATGCGATCGACGGAGTCGCGCTCGGCGCGGAAGTCGGCGCGGACGGCCTGGCGATAGGCCATGGTCATGCGCTGGCGGAGGTCTTCGATGCGGAGGTCGTCCGGGAGCGGCTGAGCGCCCTGCGTGCGAAGGGTCTGGGTGCCGAGGCTGATGAGGTCGGCGAGGGAGCGGGACTTGGCGCGCTCGATGTAAGAGAAGACGGTGCTGAAGCGGGATTCCGTGGGTTCGAGATCGATGGCGAGCGCGGTGAGACGGCGGTAGATCGAGAGCTTGTCCTTAAGAAAGCCGATGCGGAAGGCTTCGCCGAGGATCTGGCTGCGGAGGTCCTCGAGGATCGTGTTGGCGCGCTGGAGGGTGGCATAGGCCGCGGCGGATTGCCCGAGAGCCTCCTGTGCGGCGCTGAGTACGGAGATCGCGTGGAACTCGATCGCTGGGGAGGGCGCGGACTGAAGGCGGTCGAGGGCGCGATGGCAGAAGCGAATCGCGCGGGCGGGCTGGCTCTGCTCGATGGCGATGCGGGCGAGGAGGATCTTGGCGAGCGCGGCCTTGGTCTGGAGGTTGGTGCGGATGAAAGTGCGGAGGGCGGCGCGGGCGAGCCGCTCGGCTTGCGCGAAGCGGCGCTCCTCATAGAGGACGAGGGCGCGATAGAAGTCGATGAGGCCGGGCCAGACGTGATTGGATTCGGCAACGAAGATGGAGCGGGCGCGGGAGAAGAGAGCGAGCGCCTTTGCGCTCTGATCCATCTGACTGGCGGCGATGGCGGAGAAGGAGATGGCCTTGGCCTTTTCGTAGTTCATCGCGATGGCGTCGAAGCCCTTCCATGCTGCGTCGGCGAGAGCGGCGGCCTCGTGAGCCATATTGAGCTCGAGATACAGTTCGGAGAGGTCGAGGTCGCAGAGGGCCATGTGGTAACGGTTGTCGAGGCGGGCGCAGAGCTGGCGCGCGGTCTGGTAGAGAGCGATGGCGCGGGTGTATTCGCCGCGGAGAAAGTGGAGATAGGCGACGTTGTAGTCGGCCTCGGCGACGAGGAGCGGGAAGCCATTCGCTTCGCAGAACTCACGGGCCTGCCGGTAGGTCTCCGCGGCGAGGTCGAAGTTATTCATGGTGGCGAGGCAGACGGCCATGTTGCGGAGTAGGACAGCGAGATCCTGCGGGTCAGAAGAAGATTCGATCACGGGGCGCGCGGATTCATAAAGAGCGAGGGCTTCGGCGAGCCGGTCCTGGCGATAGTAGAGGTTGGCGAGATTGACATCGAGGCGGGCGA
Source organism: Acidobacteriaceae bacterium (assembly GCA_037439805.1). Lineage (GTDB taxonomy): Bacteria > Acidobacteriota > Terriglobia > Terriglobales > Acidobacteriaceae > Telmatobacter. Next base: position 2,151 of record JBBIVH010000059.1, on the reverse strand, counting down.
CGCGCAGGGAATCGTTGTGCGCGAAAAAGATGGCGCGGGCGGCCTTGGCCTGCGCGAGGGCCTCGTCATACAGTCCGAGATAGGTGAGAGGCTGGATCTGATTCATGCGCGCGCGGGCGGACTGGATGGGTTCGCCGAGGGACTCGAAGAGCTCAACCGCGGCACGGTGATGGCGCAGGGCGCCGCGGTGATCGCCGGTGAGGACGGCGACGTGCCCTTCGGCGCGATGCGCGACGGCGAGGGAGGGAAGGTGGTTCAGCTGCGTGGCGACATGAGCGGCGGCCTGGGCGAGGCGCGCGGCGGAGCGGAGATCGATGCGCGCGAAGTGGACGACCTGCTGATACAGCGCGTCGACGAGCTCGGGAGAGAAGTCGGCGTGGTGATGCGCCAAGGTCGCATCGCGGCGCGCTTCGTTCTCTTCTTCCGCGAATGCGGCGAGCCATGGGAACGGACCGGCCGGAGCGGGAGTGGCGGGTGCGCTCATGCGAAGCCGGCCTCGGCGAGGAGCTTGCGGAGGCGGTCAATGCAGCGGCCGCGGATGAAGCCGATGGAGCCGGTGGCGAGGCCGAGACGACCGGCGACTTCAGCGTAGGGCAGTGGCTCGTCACCGTAGAAGAGCATGCGGATGAGCTTGGAGCAGCGGGCGGAGAGGCGATCGATGGACTCGCGCAGCGCCTGTTCACGCTCGAGTTGAACCAGCTGCTCGGAGGCGAGCGGCGCGGCGTCGGGGACTTCGACAGGGGCTTTGTCGTCGTCGTCCGCGGCGTCGATGGGCTGGTCATTGCGGAGGCGCATCTGCTTCCAGCGCAGGGATTGATGCGAGGCGACGGTGAGCAGCCAGGAGCGGAGCGATTCGATTTTGCGAAGGTCGGCGAGGCGGGAGAAGAGCTCGACGCAGACCTGCTGAAAGATATCGGCGGCGTCGTGGGGCTGCGCGCCGTAGCGCAGGGGGACGCTGTAGATCATGCGCTGGTATTTGGCGATGAGGGCGGCCCATGCGTCGGAGTCGCCATCGAGGCAGGCGGCGACAAGGCGTTCGTCTTCCCACGCAGGCGAAGGTGCATCGCGGCGACGGTTGGATTCGGGGTGAATGGAGGGATCGGTTGTATTCATCGTTGCCAGTAGAAGGTTGCAAGGTTGTCAAGCATACCGGGATCGAGCGGCGTGGGATCGGGGCCCGCGAGCGAAGCGCGTGCGGCAGCGAGCATGTGAGGGGAGACGAGCGAAAGAAACGGGAGCTGCGCCGCGTAGATGGACTGCACGCGATCATACAGCGCGCGGCGCTGCTGAAGGTTGGTGACGGAGAGCTGCTGGTTCATAAGGCGGTCGATCTCGGCCTCCCATGCAGTGGCGGGCTGGGCCTCGCCCTGATTCCAGAGGTGGAGATTGCCGTTGGAGAGCCAGAGGCTCATGTTGCCGTTGGGATCGGTGTCTCCGGCGCTGAGCGCCATCACGGCGGTGTCAAAGTCGTGGGACTGGGTGATGCGCTGGAGGAAACTGCGGAACTCAAGGGGAACAACCTGGGCGTCGATGCCGAGAGCGGCGAAGTCATGAGCGAGCAGGGTGGCGATGCCGGACTGGGCGCGGTTGCTGGAGCTGGCGAGGATCGTGAAATGGACTCGGTTGCCCTGGCGATCGTAGAGAGCGTTGCCGCGCAGCGTGAAGCCAGCGCCGGAGAGCAGGTGGAGCGCCTGCGGAATGTCCGGCATGGCTGGGTGCAGGGCAGGATTGGCCCACAAGCGACTCGCAGGGGTAACGGGTGTAGCCAGGGCGACGGCGTGGTCCTGATAGACGAGATGCACGATGGCATCGCGATGAACAGCGAGCGAGAGCGCCTGGCGGAAGGGCTGCAACTGGAACCACTGCTGGGTGAGCGCAGCCTGGGGCGGGCGCGCTGCGACGGCGGCGTTCAGATTGAAGAGGAGCAGATCAAATTCGAGGCCGGGTCCGCCGTCCAGCTCGCGGATGGGCTGCGCGGTGGAGAGAGCTTTGAGCGAGGCCCAGGAGTCGGGGGTGAGGCGCGCGAGGATGTCGAGCTGGCCTGCGGCGAAGCGAAGCGACTCGACATCCTGGTTGGAAACGAAGGGAAAATCGATCTGATCGATGTAAGGGAGCGAGTGGCCTGCTGCGTCCTGCTTCCAGTAATAAGGA
>JBBIVH010000058.1:0-13835 GCA_037439805.1 Acidobacteriaceae bacterium | reverse complement strand
ACAGCCTGTTACAAAACCGTTCAGCGGGTCGAGCCATACAATCGCGGCGTTTCGGTTTTCCAAGGCGCCGCTTTTGTTTTTTGGTGTGTGATCCGGGATCGGCCTTCAACTTTGCAGTTCTGCGGTTAGTTTCGCCCCGCCCAGGATGCTCATCATGCGCTTCAGGTTGTAGACCATGGTTGCAAGACCGATTTCGATGCTGGCTCCGGCCACGCCGCGCAGCAGGAAGCGCGGATGGCCGAAGATGCGATATTTCAAGGCCGCGAAGGGATGCTCGACCGTGCATTGCCGGAGCCGCATGACGGCCGGAGTCGCTCGCTCCTTCATGCGCACCAGTGCCTCTTCATGCAGGTGCAGGTAGATCGTGCGCTGCGGAGCCGTCGTGCAGCGGCTCTTCAAGGCGCAGGCGGCGCAGCATTTTCGCGGCGCGGCATAGACAGTGCTCTGTTTGTTTTTGTCCACTCGCATGCGCCGCAGCGTTTGCTCGCCGGGGCAGAGGAAGGTGTCGCTGGCGGCGGCGTAGCGGAACTGGGTGCGATCAAAAAGCGTTCCGTCGCCGCGGTTGTTGACGCCGCGCAGAGCGGGCACATGCGGCACGATGCCGCGCGCCTCGCAGGCCGCCGCCTGCGCGCCGTTGGAGTAGCCGGTGTCGGCCACCACATGGAGCGAGGCCGGTTCGCCCAGAGCCTTTTGCGCCGCCACGGCCATCGGCTCCAGGCTGCGATTATCGCTCTTCTCCACGGTCACCTCGTGCGCCACGATTAGCGCGTGTTCGGCGTCAACGGCAGTTTGCACGTTATAGGCCGGATGCGAACCATACCCCTGGCCCATGCGCATAAAACCAGCCTCCGGCTCGGCATCCATCCTCAGCTTTTTCAGCGCTGCCTCAACCGCGCCAGGCTCGATCACCAACTCCTCTGTGGCGTCGCCAGCCTCAACCGCATCCAGATACCGCTTCAGCGCTTCGCGCTCGGCCACACTGTTCGAACTGGCCACGGCCTGGAATTTCGACCCATCGATGACGATCCATTCGCCGCGCACCAAGCCCACCGAACGCGCGAATCGCACCAGTTCCGCTCCTGCCTCGGCCACCGCCTCGCGGTGCTGCCGGCGAAACTCGGCTATCGACTTGTAATCCGGTGTCAGACGGCCCAGCAGCCACATCACTTCCACGTTGCGGCGGCACTCGGCCTCCAGCCGCCGCGAAGAACGGACCTGCTGCAAGTATCCATACAGGTAGAGCTTCAGCAGATCGCGAGGATCGTAGCCTGGGCGGCCCGTCTCGGCCGCCTCGGCGCGCTGAAAGCCCAGCCGGTGAAAGTCCAGCCGAGCCACAAACACCTCAATTACACGGCATAAATGATCGGCCGGGATCAGATCGTCCAATGCGACTGGAAACAGTGTCTGCTGGCCTCGTGCTTCGCCATGGATGTAGCCCATGTCTGCATCTTTACACGCTTGTCGATGAAATGCAGAGTTTCGTAACAGGCTGTGAAGCCGTCCCCTGATACGGGGCGTGAGTTCGTGTCTTCCCTGGTCTCAGAATCGAGACCAGGGGCACCCGGTGGGGATGGGTTTGTGGTTTCCCCTGTGAGAAGCGAGACCGGAGGCACCCGAAGGGGATGTTGCTGGTGAGAATGGGAGGAGAATACTGGTAGACTTGGATTTTTGGAAAACGCTTACTGAAAACAGGCGTTGAACCATGGAGGATGGGGCGATGTTGCTGGAGGCACTGCGGGAAGAGGTGTTGCACGCGAACCGGGAGATTGCGCGGCGGGGACTGGCGCCGCACACCTTTGGGAATGCGAGCGGGATTGACCGGACGGGGCGGGAGCCGCTGGTAGTAATCAAGCCGAGCGGGGTGGGCTATGACGAGTTGACGCCCCAGGACCTGGTGGTGACGGACCTGCACGGCAAGATTGTGGAGGGACGGCTGAGGCCGTCGAGCGATCTGGACACACACACGCTGCTGTATCGCGAGTTCAAGCAGATTGGCGGGATTGTGCACACGCACTCGGAGTTTGCGACCTCGTGGGCGCAGGCGGGGCGGGCGATTCCCTGCCTGGGGACGACGCATGCGGACTATTTTCACGGGCCGGTGCCGGTGACGGAGGCGCTGACGGCGGAGGAGGTGGCCGAAGCGTATGTGCGGAACACGGGGGCGGTGATTGTGCGGCGGTTTCGCGCGGAGGGACTGGACCCGGCGGCGGTGCCGGGGGTGCTGGTGGCGGGGCACGCGCCGTTTGCGTGGGGCAAGACGGCGGCGGCGGCGGTGGAACATGCGGACGTGCTGGAGTATGTGGCGCGGCTGGCGTGGCGGACGATGCTGTTGAATCCGGCTGTGAGCGGGATTCCGGCGTATGTGGGCGAGCACCACTACCAGCGGAAGCACGGACCGAAGGCGACCTACGGGCAGAAATGAGGGCGGACGGCTAGATCGCTTCCACAGTAGGTGTAGCCGTTTCCAGCGTTCTATGAAGGTGGCTCTTTCTTGAGGAAAAAGCCACTTGGCAGCGCGGCTTCGGGGTACAGCAACTGTGGAACCGCTGTAGCGGCGGAGTCGGGGCTGCGATTTCCAGAGAGAAATGGAACTGCGGAAGCAGAAGAGGCGTAAAATAAGGAGTTGCGCGTGGGCACGCGTGCCGCCTGAGATGGATACGGATTTCCATAGCTGGTTCTAAACAATGTAGACGGCTTACAGAATTCTGCATCCGGAGTCTGAGAGATTGGATTCCGCAGTGCGGCCGACGCAGAAGCGTAGACCTTAACGCATGTGGAATGCGTGGCTTGACGATTGTCATAGCGAAAGTGATGGCAATGTCAAGGCATGGCACGCGACGTGCAAACTAATCTTTTGAGCGCAGGTCACTTTCCCATGGAGCCCCACCTGTTCAATCGCGTGCAGGCAACGCTGCTGGCCGTACTGACGGTTGGCGTGGTTGCGCTTGCGGTGATGAATTTTCGACAGGAGAGCAGCTTTCAGCAGCCGTATGACGGGGTGTGGTGGGTGGAGGGCCAGGGCGGGCTGGTGGCGGAGAAGGTGCTGCCGGAGAGCCCAGGGGAGCGGGCTGGCATCCAGCCGAACGACCTGCTGACTGCGGTGAACGACGACGCGACGACCCACCTGGCGGACCTGGACCGTGAGCTCTACCGGACCGAGGTCTACGGCAAGGCCAACTACACGATTACGCGCGACAATATCCCGCTGGATACGCCGGTGGTAGTGATTCCCGAGCCGCCGGACCGGAGCGTGCAGCAGGCGCTGCGGCTGATTGGGCTGATCTATCTGGCGATTGGGGTGTACGTGCTGTTCCGGCGGTGGACGGCGCCGCGGGCGACGCATTTCTACCTGTTCTGCCTGGTTTCGTTTGCGCTGAACGCGCTGAAGTATACGGGCAAGCTGGATGCGCTGGACTGGACGGTCTTCTGGCTGAACGTGGCGGCGGAGAGCCTGCAGCCGGCGCTGTTTCTGCACTTTGCGTTGAGCTTCCCTGAGGAGCGGCTGAAGAATGTGCGGCGCAGGCTGCTGCTGCCGCTGGTGTATGCGCCGGGCGCGGCGATGCTGGGACTGTGGCTGACAGCGATCAACCGCTGGGAGGCGACGGAGCTGCTGAAGCACCGGCTGGACCAGGCGGGGACGGCGTACGACGCGGTGTTTTATCTGCTGGCGACGGCGATGTTCTACACCAGCTACCGGCGGGCGAATACGCCGTTGGAGCGCCAGCAACTGAAGTGGCTGTGGCGCGGATCGCTGCTGGCGGTGGTGCCGTTCACGCTGCTGTATGCTGCGCCGTTCCTGTTTGACGTGCGGATGCCGGGACTGCTGACGAAGGTGGCGGGGCTGTCGCTGGTGTTTCTGCCGCTGACGTTTGCGTGGGCGATTGTGCGCTACCGGCTGATGGACACGGACCTGATCTTCAAGCGGGGCGTGGCGTACACGCTGGCGACGGGTCTGATTCTGGGTGGCTACTTCGGGATTATCGCGATCATTGCGGATCTGGTGCACCAGCGGCTGCCGGAGGCGATGCGCGAAGGCGCGCTGGTGGTAGCGATTCTGCTGACGGCGGCGATCTTCGACCCGCTGAAGCGGCGGATTCAGGACTGGGTGGACCGGGCGTTTGACCGGAAGCGGTATGACTACCGGCGGGCGCTGGTGGAGTTTGGGCGGGGGCTGAGTTCGGAGACGGACCTGAAGGCGCTGCTGGATTCGATTGTGGAGCAGCTGCCGCGGACGCTGCTGGTGGCGCGGGTGGCGGTGTTTCTGCGGAGCGAGGATGGACGGCTGCGGCTGGCGGCCTCGCATGGACTGCAGGCGGAGATCCGGCAGAGGGAGTCGCGGCTGGCGCTGGGCTTTCTGGACTTTGACCGGACGAAGGACCACACGCACATCTTTCTGGAAAATGCGCAGCAGGCTCTGCACCTGAGCGAGGCGGAGCGGCAGACGGCGGCGGCGCTGGATTTGAACTACTATCTGCCCTGCCGCGTGCAGGATGGGCCGGCGACGCGGACGATAGCCGTGATTGGGCTGGGACGCACGCTGGGCGGAGATTTTCTTTCGAGCGAGGATGTGGAGCTGCTGGAGTCGCTGGCGAGCTACATCGGAATTGCACTGCAGAACGCGAGCCTGTATGCGCGGCTGGAGACGAAGATTACGGAGTTTGAGCGGCTGAAGGAGTTCAACGAGAACATCGTCGAGTCGATCAACGTGGGAATTCTGGCGCTGGACCTGGAGGACCGGATCGAGAGCTGGAACGCGCAGATGGAGGCGATGTATGCGCTGAGCCGCGCGGAGGCGATTGGGCAGGCGGCGGCGCAGGTGTTCCCTGCGGAGTTCATGGAGGCGCTGGAGCAGGTGCGCAACGAGCCGGGCGTGCACAACTTCTATAAGTTCCAACTGACGACGAGGGCGGGCGAGCAGCGCACGGTGAATATTGCGATTGCGCCACTGATGTCGCGCGAGTTTGTGGCGGTGGGGCGAATCATTCTGGTGGACGATATTACGGAGCGGGTAAGCCTGGAGGCGCAACTGTCGCAGGCGGACAAGCTGAGCTCGATCGGGCTGCTGGCGGCGGGCGTGGCGCACGAGATCAACACGCCGCTGGCGGTGATTTCAAGCTATGCGCAGATGCTGGGCAAACAACTGCGGGGCGATGCGCGGCTGGGGCCGGTGCTGGAAAAGATAACGCAGCAGAGCTTTCGCGCATCAGAAATTGCGAACGGGCTGCTGAATTTTTCGCGGACATCGACGACGGAGTTTCGCGAGACGGACCTGAACCAGGTGATTCGCGACACGCTGTCGCTGCTGGAGCATCAGTTCAAGACGGCTCAGATTCATGTGGCGGCAGAGCTGGCCGAGGGGCTGCCGCCGATCCACGGCAACGCGGGCAAGCTGCAGCAGGTGTTTCTGAACCTGATGCTGAACGCGAAGGAGGCGATGCCGGGAGGCGGATCGCTGCGCATCGCGACAACGGTAAATGGGCATGTGGAGGCACGCGTGTCGGATTCGGGGTCGGGGATTTCACCGGAACATCTGAAGCGCATCTACGATCCGTTTTTCACGACCAAGACGATGCCAAAGCCGGGCGAGAGACGCGGCACGGGATTGGGCTTGTCAGTTTCCTACGGAATCATTCAGGAGCATGCAGGCAAGATCGAAGTCGAGAGCGCGGTCGGCGCCGGAACCACTTTTCACCTTGAGTTTCCCCTGATGAGGAAATCTGTCCATGCCTGAACTTGATGAGCCTCTGAATGCTGCAGCCGCTGCGCAGGGAGGACTGGGATTTGCCGGGAGCGCGAGCATCCTGGTTATCGATGACGAGGCGGGAATCCGCGAATCGCTGGAAGTGCTGCTGACGCTGGAAGGCTACACGGTGAAGATGGCCAGCGACGGCGAACAGGGGCTGCGCATCCTGGAGCTGGAGAATTTCGACCTGGTGCTGCTGGACCTGGCGCTGCCGGGGCAGAGCGGGCTTGAGCTGCTGCCGCAGATCAAGGAGCGGCAGCCGGAGACGCCGGTCATCATGATCACCGCGTATGGCACGGTGGAGAACGTGGTGGAGGCAATCCGCGCCGGGGCTGAGAACTTCGTACAGAAGCCCTGGGACAACGAGAAGCTGATGGCGGACATCCGCTCGGCGGTGGCGCGACGCAGGGCCGAAGAAGAGAACCTGCAACTGAAGCGGACGCTGAAGCAGCGGTACAACTTCACCAACATCGTGGGCAAGAGCGACGTGATGCTGCGGGTGTTCGACCTGGTGGCGCAGGTGGCGCCGAGCCGGTCGACGGTGCTGATCCAGGGCGAAAGCGGAACGGGCAAGGAGCTGATCGCGAAGGCGATTCATGCGAACTCGCCGCGCAAAGACAAGCCGTTTGTGCCGATCAACACGGGCGCGATGCCTTCGGAGCTGCTGGAGTCTACGCTGTTTGGGCATGTGAAGGGCGCGTTCACTTCTGCGATTGCTTCGAAGAAGGGTCTGTTTGAGGTCGCGAATGGCGGCACGCTGTTCCTGGACGAGATCGCCACGATGGGGATGGACACGCAGGCCAAGATTCTGCGCGTGCTGCAGGACCGGCGCTTCATGCAACTGGGCGGGATTCAGGAGATCCAGGTGGATGTGCGCATCATCGCCGCGACGAATGTGGATCTGCGGCAGGCGGTGCGGGATGGACGGTTTCGCGAGGACCTGTTCTACCGGCTGAACGTGATCACGGTCGACCTGCCGCCTTTGCGGGCGCGGCGCGAGGATATTCCGCTGCTGGCGCAGCATTTCCTGGATTTCTATTCGAAGGAGAACAGCCTCGCGGAGCGGAAGCTGTCTTCAGACGCGATGCGGGCGCTGATCGACTATGAGTGGCCGGGGAATGTGCGCGAGCTGGAGAACTCCATCGAGCGCGGCGTGGTGCTGTCGTCGGGGCCGATGATCGGATCGGACCTGCTGCCGGGACACATCACGGGACGCAGCTTTCAGGATGCGCTGCTGGAGCACAATCCGAATGCATCGCTGTTCGACATTATGGAAGACATCGAGCGGCGGATTATTGTGGAGAAGCTGGAGCGCTGCAACTGGAACCAGACCGACGCCGCGGAGCAGTTCCGGATACCGCTCTCGACGCTGAACCAGAAGATCAAGCGGCTGAATATCGAAATTCGCAAAAAGAGCCGGGAATAAGCTGGGAATCATGGATCCGCCCGAGTGGGCGAGATCGTGATCTCCCGCCCTTTCCGCAAAAGCGCGGAAAGAATGGGGCACCCGGATTTCAATCTCAGGAGGCTGGGAAAAGGAACGCCGCACGCGGGAACCGGAGGACCGGCGCCGAGTGCGGCGTTTGTGTGTGCGTGCGAATCAGCGCTGCACGGTGACGGAGAGAGGCTGCTGGAGGCCAAAGACTACGATGGACTCCGAGCGGATGACGAGCACCTTATTGCCGGTGAAGGCAGAGCCTGCTGTGCCCGCGCCACCACCGAGGAGACCGCCGAGGAGGGCGCCTTTGCCGCCGCCGGCGAGACCGCCGATGAGTGCGCCAGCCGCCGCGCCGCCGCCAATCAGCAACGCGGAGCGCTTGCCTTTGCCCTTCTCACTGACGACATATTCGGATGCGCTGACAGGCCGGCCGGCAATCTGCTGCAGCTCGATGGCGAGAACGCCGCGCCCGGCGAAGCGGCCCTGATTCTTGGAGGAGACGACAGCGCCGGAGACGGGCGTGCCGCGCTGAAACAGGATGTCGCCGTTGGGCGTGGTGAGCGCGGAGGAGAGCTCGCCGGAGAAGGGATCGCCAACGTTGGAATCGCGTGAGCTGAGGCTCTCGTTGATGCGGACGTTGATGTCTGTGCCGGGCGGAATGGTGAGCGTGATGGGCTGAGGCGCGGGAGCCGGAGCCTGGCCGCCCGCATATTGGCCCTGTCCTCCCGGACCACCGGGACCACCTGCGTATTGGCCGGGGCCACCCTGGGCTGAGCCGGGTGCGCCGGGCTGAGCGCCGGGCGCGCCGGGCTGGGCGGCGCTCTGCGTGGTGGCGTCTGGGGTGGAGGTCTTTTTGCAGCCCGCAAAGGACGTGGCGAGCGTGAATGCAAGCGCGGCAGCGAGGACCGGCGCAGGCCTGGAAGTGATCATCTTGAACATTGTGCGATTCCTCTTGATTGAATCGGAGCGCGTGAACGCCCACGGGGATTTCGCCGGCCGTGAAGGCTGCCCAGCCGGCCGGGTTGTCTCTGGAGCGCGAACGGAGCAGGAACGAGGGATGGAGCGCTCTCGACCCTCATCATACACTCAGGTTATTGAAGCAGCTACCGTTTCCCAGCGGGCAAGAAACATTCGTAACGCCGCCGGAGGGCGGAGCCAGAGATCGGCTGCAGTGCTGCGAGAGGCGCGGCGCATGAGCACACTGAGGTGAGGCCCACGGGCCTGATTGACGGCGCGGAAGGCCGCTTCGTCGGAGAGGTCGTCGCCGAGATAGACAACAGGTGAGTCGTCGCCGGACTCTGTAAGAATCTGACGGACGGCACCGCCTTTGTCGCGGCCGACGCGGAGTTCGATGCCGGATTCGAATTCGAGTAGAGCGATGCCTTCGAGTTGCGCGAGCGGCGCAAAGAGAGCGCGGGCACGCTGCTCAATCTGGCGAGCGCGCGACGGTGAGTGACCGCGCCAATGCATGACGGCGGCGTTGGGCTTGTCTTCGTAGAGCCCACCGAGTGAATCGATGCGCAGGAAAGCGCGAATCTCGTCGAGGCGTGCGCGGGCAGCAGGCGGAACCTCTTCGAGTTCGCGATGGCCGTTGGGATGGAGCCGCTCCGCGCCGTGGAGGCCCCAGACTTCGATGGGATCGTCGAGCGCGAGCATGGGCGCGATCTCCGCGGCGGGACGGCCAGTGATGACGGCGATGCGCGTGCGGCCGTGGCGCTGGATGCGCTGAAGGCGCCGGCGCACTCCAGCCCAGGGACGCGCCTGAAAGCGATCGACGCGAAAGGCTGCGAGGGTGCCGTCGTAGTCGAGCAGGAGAAGCGGACGGAGGGGTGAGCGCGCGAGCTGATGGAAGAAGCGATCGAGCGTTGCAGTGGCGGCGGGGGAGATGGCTTCGGTGTTGTGGATTGGCTGAGTCCTGCGAGCGGGCGGATCTGCGAGTGTGTGGGTCATCTGCTTTCTATGCCAGTTTACGTTGCGTCTCCGATGCAGCCGGCGACTCCGACTCGGGCGGGATGGAGGGGGCGGTGTCGGCTTCTATGCGGACCTCGCGCAGAGCGCGAAGCACGCTGGCGGCCCAGCGGTAGATGTTGAATTCGAGCACGTGGCCACGCATGAGCTGCATACGCTGACGGCGCTCCTCGCGCGGCATTTCAATGCCGCAATGCATGGCGTCGGCAACGCCGGCGATGTCATAGGGGTTGACGAGGAGAGCGTCGCGCAGCTCGACGGAGGCGCCGGTGAAGCGACTGAGAATGAGCACGCCGTCCTCATCGTCGCGCGCGGCGACGTATTCCTTGGCGACGAGGTTCATGCCGTCGTGCAGCGAGGTGACGAGGCAGAGGTCGGCGATGCGATACCAGCGGGAGACCTCTTCGTGGCTGCATTGGCGCTCAACGAGCACGATGGGACGCCAGTGCGCGGTTTGATAGCGCTGATTGATGCGCGCGGCGGTTTCATCCACGCGGCGCTTGAGATCGGCGTAGCTGGGGATGCGCGTGCGGCTGGGAGCGGCGATCTGCACGAGAGTGAGGCGCTCGCGATGCCACGGATGCTGCTCGAGCAACTCTTCGAGCGCGAGCATGCGCTCTTCAATGCCCTTGGTGTAATCCATGCGATCGACGCCGAGGGCGATGACCTCCGCGCGCACGCCGTGGCCTGCGAGGAGCTGGCGGCGAAGCACGGCCCGAGTGGCTTCAGCATTCTGCGCGCTCTCGATGGGGGCCGTGGGGACGCTGTCGAAGGCGACGCTGATGGGGAACGGGCGCACGGCGGTGACGTGGCCATGGCGGCGGACGGTCATCTGCTCGGGGCTGGTGCGCGCTTCGACGGTGCGATCCACGGTGGCGAGAAAATTGTTGCAGTGCAGCGGAATGTGGAAGCCGATGAGGTCCGCGCCGAGGAGTCCATCGAGAATGTCGGCCTGCCAAGGGCAGATGCCGAAGGCCTCCGGATTGGGCCAGGGGATATGCCAGAAGATAGCGACGCGCGCGTCCGGGCGCGCATTCTTGATGAGGCGCGGCAGGAGGGCGAAGTGGTAGTCCTGCACGAAGACGATGGGCTCGGCGCAGTCTTGAATCTCGTCGAGCAGGGCCTGAGCGAAGCGCTCGTTGACGCGCTGATAGCAGGCCCAGTCGCCGGAGCGGAAGATGGGCCGGGTGTGTGCGATGTGGCAAAGCGGCCAGAGGCCTTCATTGGCAAAGCCGTCGTAGTAGCTGGACTCTTCTTCATTGGAGAGCCAGACGCGACGCAGGGTATAGCGCGGGTCGTCGGGCGGCACGCGGAGGCGATCGAATTCATCGACGGTATCGGCGTCGGCGGTGCCGCTTCCGCTGGCGACCCAGACGCCATCGCAGGCGCGCAGCACGGGCTCAATGGCGGTGACGAGTCCGCTGGGCGGGACGTGGCAGACGATGTCCTTGCCCTGGCGCATGTGGACATAGGGCTCGCGATTGGAGACGACGAAGATGCGTCCGGCGCCTGTGGTGTCGCGCATGTGCACGGCGAGGCGTTCGGCGGTCCAGAGGCTTTCGCCCGCATCGCGCAGACGCGCCTCAGCCTCGGCGGCGGCGCGCGCACGGCGAAGACTCTCTGCCATGGTTTCCATTTCACGAGCGAGAGGTGAAAAGAGGCTGAAATCCTTTGCTGCGACCTGCGCAGGACGAACCGGATGACCGGCGCGGAGCTTGCGCAGGCGCTCGACGGCACGCGTCATGGGCTGCATGAGGAACCAGCGCACCATGCCAAAGGTGATGAGCGCGATGAGGACGACGAGAGCGACGACGCGCCAGAAGCTGCGTGCCCAAGTGGCGTAAGCTTCACTGCGGATGTAGTCCGCATCGGTGAGCAGCACGAGCGCGCCGGTGAGGCGATCTCCATTGTGCAGGGGAAAGACTTCTTCGAGCCATTCGCTGCGGTCATCGTGGCCGAATGCCTCGATGACGGCGCCCTTGCGCAGGGCCCGCTGGAGGTTGGAGGGTGAAAGCGATTGGACGAGCCCGGTAGAACCTGTGGCGGCGAGCAGCACTCCGTGCGCGTCGTACACGGCGATGGCAAGTGCGGCGGTGGGCTGCATGGACCGGGCGAGGCGCGGAGCAATCGCTTCACGGCGGCCTGCGATGAGGTCCTGTTCGATTGCCGGCTGGATGGAAAGGCCCATCCATCGCGTGCGACGCACGAGCTCCTGGCGGAGGATGTGCTTGTGTGCGAGCACATCAAAATAAGTGGAGGCGAGCGAGACGAGCGTGACGCTTGCCACAAGCGCAAGAATCAGGCGCAGGCGGAAGTGGTGCATCGTGTTTCTCCTTCTGCACTGATTTATCTGTTTAGATGCGGGCGGCGGACGATTGACTGCATGCGCGCGCGCAGGAATTGGTAAGCGACGATAATTCAAATGCATAGAGTCACGTGATTGGCTACGCCGATGGCGCGTGGCGGCCACGTGAAGGCGCAGAGGAAGCGAAGATGCGATGAGCGGCGTGGCAGCGGCGTGCGGGGCTGCGATGCGCTATTCTGAGCAGGTGAGTTGCGGGCTCCGAATCCTGCAGGCGATGGACAAGGCGAGAGAATGGCGATAGACCCAATCGGCAATGCAGCCAAGCGCATCCTGCTCACGGTCCAGGACTACTCCCTGTTTGCGTACGACGCGTTCCTGAATCTTTTCCGTCCGCCGATTTACTGGGCCGATTTTCTGATGCAGTCGGACATTATCGGCGTGGGGTCGCTCTCGATTGTGGTGCTGTCTGGACTATCGACCGGAGGCGTGCTGGCGCTGCAGTCGGCGGCGACGCTTTCGGCGTTTGGCGCCACCGCGGTGACGGGACAGTTTGTGAGCCTGACGATGATTCGCGAGCTGGGACCGGTGTTGACAGGCGTGATGGTTTCAGGACGGAATGCGTCGTCGATGGCGAGCGAGCTGGGATCGATGGTGGTGACGGAGCAGATTGACGCGATGCGCGCGCTGGGCGTGGACCCGCTACGCAAGCTGGTGACGCCGCGCATCTTTGCCAGCGTGTTGATGCTGTTCTTCCTGACGATTGTGGCGGATGCCTGCGGAATTATTGGCGGAGGCATGGTGACGGTCTTGATGAATCATCAGAACGGGACGCAATATCTCAACATGGCATGGGAGCATCTGCGCCTGCCGGATATTGTGCAGGGACTGGTGAAGCCGCTGTTCTTCGGCTACATTCTGTCGTCGATCGGCTGCTTCTATGGAATCCGCACGACGGGCGGCACGCAGGGCGTGGGACGGTCCACGATTTCGGCCGTAGTGAATGCGTCGGTTCTGATTATCTTTGTGGACTTCCTGATCAGCCGTTTGATTCTGACGCTGTTTGCAGGCTGGATGTGACGGCGTCGATGGCAGAGACTGCGCAAAGCGCGGCTTCCCTTCCGGAAGCGGAGCCGGTGCTGTGCTTCTGCGATGTGACGCTGAGCTTTGCCGGGCCGCCAGTGCTGGAGGAGATCAGTTTTCGCGTAGCGCCGGGCGAGACGCGGATCGTGCTGGGGCCGGTGGGCGTGGGCAAGAGCGTGCTGCTGAAGCTCGCCAATGGATTGCTGAAGCCGGACGCCGGTAGCATTCGCTTATTTGGCGAAGAGATCTCGCAGATGCGCGAGGAGGATCTGTTTTCTCTGCGGACGCGAACAGGAATGGTCTTTCAGGAGGGCGCGCTGTTTGACTCGCTGACGGTACGCGACAATGTTGCATACCAACTGATTCAGGAGCGAGTGGCGGACGAGGAGATCGACGCGCGGGTACTGGAGGCGCTGCGCTTTGTCGGGCTGGAAGAGACGTTCCTGATGTATCCGAGCAGCCTGTCGGGCGGGATGCGGAGGCGAGTGGCGATTGCGCGGGCGCTGATTCATAGGCCGGAGCTGCTGCTGTACGATTCGCCGACGGGCGGACTGGACCCGGTGACCTCAACGACGATTATTGAGCTGATTGTGAAGCAGCGCGATGTGTACCGCACGCCGTCGCTGCTGGTGACGCACCGGCTGCAGGATGCGTTTGTGATGTGCACGCACCGGTTCGATGCGAACGCGGGTGGGATGGTGGCGCTGCCTGAAGGCGAAGTGGATGCCAAGACGACGTTTCTGATGCTGGCAGAGGGCCGGCTCATCTTTGACGGTTCGCTGGAAGAGCTGGTGCGCAGCCAGGATCCTTTCGTGCGGGAGTTCCTGGCATAGACGCGGAGATCCCGAGCAGAGTGAATCGAACGATGAAGCGACGCGGGCTGCTGGCGGCTGTGACGGTGCTGATGCTGTTGCTGACGGGGACGCGCGCGACAGCCTATTCCCTGCTGACGCATGAACAACTGATTGACCTGACGTGGCAGAACTCGATTGTGCCGTTGCTCGTGAGCCGGTATCCGGGGTTGACGGCTGCGCAACTGCAAGAAGCGCGCGCATATGCCTACGGCGGCTGCGTAATTCAGGATATTGGCTACTATCCGTTTGGCGATCCGCGTTTCTCGAATCTGACGCACTATGTACGATCGGGCGATTTTGTCGTGAACCTGCTGCGGAACGCGCAGAACGCGGATGAGCTGGCGTTTGCAATTGGCGCGCTGTCGCACTACATCGGCGACTCGATTGGACACGCGACGGCGACGAACCTGGCGGTGCCGCAGGATTTTCCGCGTCTGCGCAGGAAGT
>JBBIVH010000057.1:0-14144 GCA_037439805.1 Acidobacteriaceae bacterium | reverse complement strand
TGCCCTGGAAACGCTCACGAGTGGATGGCGATGATGCCTTGCGGGTAGGCGATGGAGATTTGTTTCGATCGGCCTTATTTAAGCGCTAGATGGCTCAGTCTCGCCTTCGAGCTCCCAAACAATTCTGGAGGCATCAAGCCCTCATAAGGATATGCCAGGATAAAGGCCTGGATAGCCGCTGGTCACACGAAGCGCACCAGCCTTGCGGAGATCTATCCACACACAGCCCTCGCCTCAAAGCAGCCGGGCTGTCAATTTCAACGCGTTGGCGCTTCGGTGCTTTCACACATCTGGTGGCTCCCTCAGTTGCCGGGTCACAAGCTCTCTCCGAGAGAAGTCTTGGCGGATCGATTAATCGGATGGCGCGATTTGCGATGCAGGGACCTTCCCCTCGGCCTCTGCGATCATCTTCTTCACCTGATCTCTCGCTTCGTAGCTGGGATCAATAGCCAGCAGCTTCCGCCAGTCCGCCAGAGCGCCCCGGCTGTCCTGCTTTCCCCGCCAGCGCACCAGCCCCCGATTGAACAGGGTGTTGGGGTTATCGGGCGCAGATGCGAGCGCCTTGTCAAACTCCGCAAGCGCGCGATCGGTGTTGCCCAGGTACCAATATGCTGTGGCCATATCCGTGCGGACGGAAGCATCCGCAGATCGCAGCACAAGTACGCGGGAGTAGGCATCAATCGCCGGTTGGTATTGCCGCGCATCGTAGTACACATTGCCAAGCCCGATCAAAGCCTCCACATCCTGCGGATTCGATTCGATCCTCTTGAGCAAAGGCGCAGCTTGCGCAGCGGCCTCATCCCTCGGCGTCACCGCGGTCGCGGACGGCACAGGTGCAGATACAGCCTGCGCTTGCTGCGTGAGCGCCAGTCTCGTGGCCGGGAGTCCGCCCATCCACCATCCACCGGCAATCCCCACCATCAGGCACACAACAGCCGCAAGTGCTGTGCGTTCTCGGGTCCACTGCCACCCGCGCGTTGAGGCCAGCCCTGTCATTCTGTCGCGCCTCCTGCCGCTCCACTCACGCGATTCGGCATGGAAGCGCTTGCCATCAGGCTCTCCACCTGGCTCTTCTGCGCTGCGGTCAGATTGGGATTGGTCCTGAGCAGTCTGCTCCAGCACGCGCGCGCCCCTGGGCCGTCATGTTTCGCTTGCAGGCGAATCAGACCAAGGTTGAAGAGCGCGTCAGGATTGGTGGGCTCCAGCTTCAGCGCCTGATTCAACTGCTCCATCGCGCCGTCGGCATCGTCGCTGCGATACAGGCTCGTCGCCAGATGGATCCGCATCGCGGCGTTTTTCGGATCCCGCGTGACGGCCTTGCCGTACCACAGCGCCGCCGCTCTGAACTGGTGACTCGCGTGATAGATCGAGCCTGCCTGCGCAAGCAGGGCCACATTTCCCGGATCGGTCTTCAGCTTTTCGAGAATCGGCGCGGCTCGCTGATCGGCCATCTTCCGCATTTCATCCAGCGTGGGCGGCTGCGCTGTGTGCGCTGCGCCGCCCGAAGCCGGTAATGAAACCTCTCCGGCTACACGCTCCGGTTCATGCGCCCGGCCTTGCGATCGCCGCAGTAGAAAGCCCGTGGCCAGACCCAGCACAAGACAGAGCGCTGCAATCCACGCAACATGGATTGCGCGCTCCGGCGGATCGGGTGAGGGTATTGAAATCGCTGAACTCGGCATGTCGTGACGCTGTACGAAACCAATGTAGCGTGACATGCGCACATACACTGAGAGTTTCGTCACTGAACCACGTGATGCAGGTCACGAAACCCCTAAAACAAGGCCCAATTCGGCGCGAACCGTGACGATTGTCACATCGGGAAGTAATAAGAAGTGGTGACATGACAGCGTTGGTGTGGGCCAGTTCACCCAGCACGATTGCACCAGAAACTCCATCCCCCGGTGGCGAATTCCGGCTTCGATCCTGTCGGGCATTATCGGCACACTTCGGAATGACTTGAGTAAAAAGTGATTCCTTAGAGCATCGAGAGCTGGGCTGCATCAGCCAGAAACCAAATCGTTGGCTGGCCGTGTTCTTTCGCCGATTCATGAACGGACGCGACTCTGCTCACGATTCAACGAGTGAAACAGAAGTGTGCAAGAGGAGGCTTGACCGAATGAAACAAAAACTCATATTCGCCTTTTTCTTCCTGGCTACAGCCGGATTTGCGACTGCCCAGATCGCCGCGCCATCCACCGACGTCCTTGGCGCTCACCTCAACTACGGCCGCGGTTGCGCGGCCTGCCACGCGCCGCACAGCGGCGTCTACGGAAACGGCAATGCCAAGACTGCAGACACCTCTGCCGGCACCATGGCTCTCTGGGGCGAGGACGTCGCCAGTCTTTACGGCAAGACCATCATCACAGGTCAAACCGATCGGGGCACTGTGACCGAGGTATTGCCAGGCAGCCTGACCGCAACCACGCCGGATGTCACTGGAGTGCTGATGTGCCTCAGTTGCCATGACGGCAACTACGCGCAGGGCGCCATGATGAAGAACAAAGTCTATGAGACCTTGCCCCCAACCTACGGAACGTACAACACGGTTCCCACTCTGCTGGGCAATGACTACACCGGCACGGGCAACTACCTGAACGATCACCCGGTTGGCCTGAATGCCACGATGGGCTGCGGCGGTCAGTACAACTGGGACTGCACGATCAACGCCACCGGTCAGGTCCTGATGACCGGCGCAGCGTCCAGCAAGTTCGTCGTGAACTACGGCTACTTCGTCAGCCCGGGCGTCTACAACAATAAGCCGGTGGTGATGTGCACCACCTGCCACAATCAGCACTCCATGAATGTTGTGAAGGTCACCAACGGCATCACCCCTGGCAGCGTGTCCTCGGGCCTGCCCACGGGAACCTACGCAACGATGTTCTTCATTCGCGCACCCTACAATCCCGCCAGCGCCACGGTAGGCAGCAACCAGACAGCGCAGTTCTGCCGGCAGTGCCATGGTGGCGAGTCCAACGAAATGAACGGCAGCACCGCCGTCACAACCTTCTAGCTTTATGCATCCGGGGAGGGGGGATGTGCCCCTCCCCGCTTTTTCAGCACAGGATAGAAACGATGAAGCAAATGGTTGCGGGTTTCGGAGTGATCCTGCTGGCGATGGCCGCAGGGGCGCAGGTGGCCTCGCATGCGCCAACGGTCGCTTCACAGGCCAATCCCCCTGCCGCAGACAACAAACCGGTTGTGCGCGTCAACGGATCCATCCTGACCGAGTCGGATCTGATGCGCGAAGAACTCACCATCTTTCCCTACGCGCGGCAGCATGGGGGTATTCCAAAAGATTTGGAGCCACAGATCCGCGACGGCGCTCTGAAGATGATCGTCTTCGAGGAGCTCGTCTATCAGAAGGCTTTGCGCGATCACTGGACCGTGCAGCCGCCGAAGCTGCGCGCGGCAGAGACCGCATTTCGAAAGCAGTTTGCAACGCCCGAGGAGTTCCAACAGGTTCTCGCGCAGCAGTTCAACGGCTCCAACAAGCTCTTGCAGCAGAAGATTCAGCGCTCGCTTTTGATCGATGAATTCCTCCAGAAGGAAGTGGAAGAGAAGAGCGCCGTGAGCCTTGCAGAGGCGCGCGCGTACTACGACCGCCATGCAGATGAGTTTCAGCGTCCCGAGACGTATACGTTTCAGACCATCTCCATGCTGCCCCCACAGAACGCAAATGCAGGCCAGCTCAAGGAAGAGCGCACGCGTGCCGAGCATGCTCTGGAACAGGCAAGGACGACTAAGAGCGCAGAAGCGTTCGGCCTTCTGGCGGAGAAGATCTCGGAGGATGACTACCGCGTGATGATGGGCCAGCACAAGCCCATTCCTGTCGATCAGTTGGCGCCGCAGGTTGTCACGGCGCTGCGTGCCATGAAGCCGGGAGATGTAAGCGGCCTCATTCAGGTTGATCAGATCTACACCATCGTCCGCCTGCAGGCGCACACGCCGGCTGGCAAGAACAGCTTCATCGACGTGAAGCAGCAATTGCAAAAGAAGCTTGAACAGAGCAAGCAGGAGACGCTGAGAACGCAACTGGATCGAACGCTGCATCAGAACGCAAGGATTCAGGCCATGTAAGCGCGTGGTCAACGGACTACGCTGGAACGGCACGACCGGCAGAGATGGGATCAACCGGTTCCGGCAGGTTGCAGAAGACAGACGGTGCTGCGGGAACGGGCGAAGATCCTGAAGCGGCGCCTGCTGATGAAGGATGAAAGCGATTGAACGGGTTTCCTCGATCTGCGACCCTCTTGCCGGCATGGCTGCTGTGTGCGGTGCTGCCTGTCAGCGCACAGCTTCACATCGGCGAGGTCACAGCCAAGGGCAACGGAACCCTTTCGAGCGGCTACAGCGCCACCTATGGCAATCAGGCGATTTCGACGCATAGCTGGCAGGCCGGTGGTGCTGCCACAGTCTCCGGCGCGGTTCATAATCCGAACTTTCTTTCCTACGATGCGTCCTTTTATCTGAACCAGTCTCGGGCGAACTCAGACTTTCAGTCCATCTCCAGCGCCAGCGGAGTCAATCTCTCCTCCAACATCTTCGCGGGCAGCCCGTTTCCCGGCGCGCTCAACTACTCCAAGGCCTACAACAGTGAAGGGAACTACGCGATTCCTGGCCTGGCTAATTATGTGACCCACGGGAACAGCGACACATTCGGAATCAACTGGAATGAGAATCTGCCAGATAAGCCGAGTCTCTCTGCAGGCTGGCAGGTAGGCAAAAGCCAATACACCGTCTATGGAACCAACGACGAAGGAAACAACTCATTTCACTCCATCAACCTGAACGCAGGTTACAAATTAGAAGGATTCACCACGGGCGCCTTCTATACAACCGGCGGCGCACAGTCGCGCATTCCCCAGATCATTGCTGGATTGCAATCTACTCAGATTGATTCGACGAACAATGCCTGGGGCGTCAATGCAACCCATCTTCTGCCCTATCACGGATCGTTTTCGAGCACCTTCAATCGTTCTTACTGGGACAGCAGTTACCTCGGAACATCCACGAGCGGCACCATCGACATGGTCACCGCGCAGGCAGCCGTGCAGCCCAGAAACGACCTTTCCCTATCGGTCAGCTCGGATTACTCCGACAACCTGAGCGGCCAACTGGTGCAGGCCGTGGTCACGGCCGGTGGCTTCGTCCCCGGCTACAACTCCAACGCAACCTCCAACTCGCTCGACATCATGTCGATCGCGAGCTATACGCCCGTGCCGAACACGCAGGCCTCCGTCTACTTTGAGCGGCGCACTCAATCCTTCCTCGGCAGCTCCTACGGGGTCGATTCCTACGGCGCCAGCGCAACCTACGCGCATGCACTCCTCGGCGGGACGATCAATGGCGCAGGAAGCGTCACAGCGAATCGTTCCGACACCATGGGCGGCGACTCGCTCAGCTTCTCGCTGAACGAGAACTACTCCACTTCACTTCTTGGATGGAACGTCACCGAATCCTTCGGGTATGCGCAGAATGCCGAAACCCTGCTCATCACCTACATGAACTCGTATTACAACTACTCGGCGAATGTGCGTCGCCGATGGGGTCCTTTCAATGTAAGCGCGGGCGCAGGCGGAGCGCGTACAGCGTTGACGGATCAGCCGGGCACCACGAGCACCAGTGAGACGTATGAAGCCGCCGCGGGATACGGCCAGTGGATTACAGCCACCGGAAGCTACTCGAAATCCAGCGGGCAGGCCATCGCCACCGGAGCGGGACTGGTGCCGGTGCCGGTTCCGTCGCCCACGCTGCCCTCCAGCGTCATCAGCCTCTATGGGGGGCAGAGCTACTCCTTCGGCGTTTCCAGCACTCCGGCCAAAAAGCTGATTATGGCCGTGACCTACGCCAAGTCCACAAGCGACACCACACTGAACTCCATCGCATCGGCAAATCAGAACAACGAATTCAACACGCTGATTCAGTATCAATACAGGAAACTCGACTTCATGAGCGGGTATGCGCGGCTTGAGCAGGGCTTCAGCAACTCCGGATTGCCGCCCGAAGTCATCGCTTCTTATTACGTAGGAGTTTCACGTTGGTTCAACTTCTTCTAACTCGGGCAGCGCAAGGTCGCTGGACCGCCGCTCTCACCGCAGCGGTGTTCTGCGTATTGCCCTGCTTGGCATGGGCGTCGCCCCACGCCAAGCCGCATGAAGAAGCTAAAACCGCCTGGGAGATGTCGCTCGACGGTGGGCGCAGCCTCACCTGGGAGAGAAGCTTCCACTCTGAGTCGGAGGTGAAGCCCAACCGCGGGTTCTGGAACAAGGTTCTCGACTTCGTCGCCGGCGCTCCCGACTACCGCTTTCTCGTCCGGCCCTACAGCGTCGTGGCGGATTCGCGCGGACGCATCATCATCTCCGATCCCGGCGTGCAGGGCATTCACATCTTCGACTTTGCCGAGCGCAAATATAAGTTTCTCCAGCATGAGAGCCGGAAGACCGGATCGATGATTGCGCCGCAATGCGTTGCCGTGGACGCGCAGGACAACATCTACGCCACGGACTCTGAAGCAGGCGAGATCTTCGTCTTCGCGCCGAACGGCAAGTTCCTGCGCGCCATCGGAGCCTTGAAAGGCGGGGAAGGCTACTTCAAGCGCCCTACCGGCATCGCGGTGGACTCTGTTGCGCAGAAGATCTACGTGTCGGATACCTTGCGGAACGAAATCTTCGTGCTCGATCTCGCGGGCAACGTCATGCAGACCATCGGGAAGGAAGGCAGTGGCGAAGGCGAGTTTGAATCGCCTACCGAACTCCGGCTTTCCGGGAAGAATCTCTTCGTTGTAGACGCCTTGAACTTCAGGATTCAGGCCCTCGATCCATCCGGCCAATTTCAATACGCCATCGGCAAGATGGGCGATTCGGCGGGAGCAATGTTTCGTCCCAAGGCCACCGCGGTGGATTCGGAAGGCGAC
Source organism: Acidobacteriaceae bacterium (assembly GCA_037439805.1). Lineage (GTDB taxonomy): Bacteria > Acidobacteriota > Terriglobia > Terriglobales > Acidobacteriaceae > Telmatobacter. The sequence continues at coordinate 7,228 of JBBIVH010000057.1, read as the reverse complement.
ATCTACGTCGTCGATGCGCTCTGGGGACTGGTGCAGGTCTTCAATCGCCAAAGCCAGTTGCTCTACTTCTTCGGCTCAAGAGGCACGCGAGCCGCCGAGTTCCAGCTTCCCTCCGGACTCTTCATTGACCAGGCCGATCGCGTCTACGTCGTCGATTCATTCAATCGCAGAGTCCAGGTCTTTCACTACTCCGCCCTGCGAAGTGGAGCGCGGGAGGCCGGTCAATGAGACTCTCCGTGCGCATCGTCGCCTTCATCCTCCTGCTCGCAGGAAGCAGAATCTTCGCGCAGGTTCTAGGTGACGCCATGGGCATGCACAATCTCGGACCCGGCAGCAAATCTCCCATCACCGGCGCGCGGCCTGACTCCTGCTCCTACTGTCACGCCCCGCACTCGGGGCAGAATATCGGGCTCTGGAATCAGAAGCTCACCACGCAGGTCTACTCGCTCTACAACAGCACCACGGAGAAGAACATCGCGACGCAGCCCGTCCTCGGATCGGCGAGCAACATGTGCCTGAGCTGCCACGACGGCACGGTAGCAGTGGGTGAGACGGCCGCTTACGGAAAAGTCACGACGCAGGGTTCGATGTATCCTGCTGATGTCTTCGGCAGCAGTCTCCAGTCCTCGCACCCCATCAGCTTCGCGCTGCCCCTTCAGGACGTCATTCATCTGGTCTCCACCCTTGCCTCCAGCGGACAGACAGCAGACACGACGCATTCCGTGCAACTCATCCAGGGGAACGTGCAGTGCACATCCTGTCACGATCCCCACGTTCAGGGAAAAGACCCCATCTCGCTTAACTTCCTGGTGAAAGACAGTTCTAGCGGCCAGCTCTGCCTCGCTTGTCATGACCCGGTGCGCCAGATCAGCGGCAGCGTCAATCCGCTCGCCGGATGGGCCACCAGCATCCACGCCACCTCCAGCAGCAAAATCGCCCCGCAGGCCGCGCTGGGCAGCTATTCCACCGTTGGCTCCGACGCCTGCATCTCCTGCCACACGCCGCACAATGCCAGCGGCCCTGCGCGCCAGTTGCGCGGCATGAACGAGCAGGACTGCATCACCTGTCACAACGGCGGAACCAACATCTCCCAAGTCTCTCCCTACGCCAACGTCTTCGCGGAATACGCCACGCCCAAGATTGGCCATCCCTTCCCGACCTCATCCAATCCGCACGATGAGGGTGAGGCGGCGATACCCAACAACAACCGTCACGCCACCTGCGTGGACTGCCACAATCCGCACGGCTCCATGGCGGTTGGAGTCTTTCCCGCGCCGCCATTGATTCGCATCTCGCAGCAGGGCGTCACGGGAATCAGCGCCACCGACGGCGTCACCGTGCTCAGCCCCGCGGTCAATCAATATGAAAACTGCCTGCGCTGCCACGGAACGAGTGTCGGTAAGCAGATCCTGCCAGCCTTCGGCTATTTCCCGGTTCGCCTCGTCTCGGCGGGCGATCCGCTCAATTTGATTCCGCAGTTCGCGCTTACCTCCACTTCAAGCCATCCGGTGACCCACACGCGCAGCAGCACGCTGCCGCAGCCAAGCCTGCGTACCTACATGCTCAACCTCGACGGCATCACGCAGGGGCGCCTCATGGGCGTACAGATCTTCTGTACCGACTGCCACAACAGCGATGACAACAGAGAATTCGGAGGTGCCGGTGCGAATGGCCCGCACGGTTCCCGATGGACGCATATCCTCGAACGCCGCTACGAGATGAGTCAGGCGCCGCTGCCCGGTCAGGCCATTACAAATCTCTTTCCAACCCCCGACCTCAGCGCCGTTGGCCCCTACGCTCTCTGCCAGAAATGCCACGACCTGAGCAACCAGATTGTGCAGAACACAAGCTGGAATCATCACAGTGACCACATCAGCACCGGGTTCAGCTGCTCGGTCTGTCACACCGCGCACGGCATGGGCGCCACCAGCGGAACCGTCAGTGGAGTACGGCTGGTCAACTTCGATGTCAACGTCGTCGCGTCCAACGCTGGCCTGCCCATCTCCTACAACCGCGCGGCGAACACCTGCGTGCTGGTCTGTCATGCGACCGCGCACAACGCGGACGGAAGCATCAGTACGCTCGCTGCGCGCCGAGCGCCCATCGCACGGCGCTGATTGCGGTTGCGCTCTGCCTTCTCAGCACTACTGCGCCGTCCCAGCGCGCGCGAATCCATCAGAAAATCGTGCCCGCGGTGCTCCCATTCATCTCGTTCGACTTGTCCGCATGGCATTGCCGGCAGAACTGCGCCGTCTGGTTCGATTGCTGGTTGGTGTCATTCGGATTGTACGGAGCGCGCAGGAAGAACATCGTGGCGTAGGTCCCCGGCGGCAATCCTGAAATCGACTTGCTGCTGATCGTCACCACATTCATCGAATGAGGATCGTGACAGGTGGTGCAGACCACGACCGCCGTGTCGTTATACGCGCCCGGCTTGACGAAGAAGCCGTAATTGTTCACAAAGCGGCTGGCGCGCGGCCCGCTCATGCGGACTGCGCCATTGACGATCGCGCAGTCCCAGTTCGACGCGCCTCCGCAGCCGATCGCCGCATTCAGGCCCATGGGATGCTCGTTCAGATAGTTGCCCATACTCGCGCCATTGTCCCCAAGCAGCGTCGGAACCGCGTTGGCCGAGCCGTAAGTGGCCGGCAGGCTCTCGTACACCCGGTTCTTCATCATCGTGCTCTGCGCATAGTTGCCGTCGTGGCAACTGAGGCAGGTCAACATCCCGCCCACGTCCGGCGTGCCAGCATTCATGCTCGCCGGCAACACTTCGACATATTTCCCGCCTCCGGTCGTGATCGTCTTGCCATACAGCCCACTGGCATCCTCGCCCCACAGTGCTGAGGTTCCGGTCGCCGCATCGGCTCGCATCGCCCGTCCATTGCCCATTGAGCCGCTGTGCGGCGCGTGGCAAGCTGTGCATCCTCGGCCATAATTCAGGTGCGCCCCAAGAACATCGGTCGCAGGTGAGACGATCTGCGCCGTGCCGGTGCAACCGAACGACAGCAGAGACAGGACGATGAGAAGAGAGCGCGCCATCGAAGGAGGTTCCTTTGGCCTCTGCTCTGTCTTCGGCGCAGGGGTGCGATCTCTGCAGCGGATGGCTCAGAAAAACCGGTATTGTCAGCTCAATTTCCCGTTTTGAGGCCGTCGCCGCAGGCCGGAGCTCGCACCGGGTGACCGGCCTCGCATTGGACATCCCGCCGCCTTGGCTTCTCCCCAGTGATTCTGTGACCCGAATCACGGTCACGGCGCGCGCCCACCGCTAGAATTCGCATGTTGGTGTTCTTGCATGCACAGTGTGCAGGGCCGTGCCGGCAATGGCTTGGCCCTCCCATGTGGGCTCTGTGTCTGGTGGAGATTGCATGAAATTGTTTGTGGATGGTCTCCGAACGCTCCCTCTGAAGGGCAGAGACACGGGTCGCAGTCGCACCGGCAGCGCCTGGCTCGTCATGGCGTGCCTCGCGCTGGCTCCAGCGTTTGCCAGGGCTGAGATTCACCCGGTGCCGCTCGACAAGAAAGCCGACGCATCGCAGTGCCTCCAGTGCCACGAGGACAAGACCAAAGGGAGGTCCGTTCACTCAGCGATGGCCGCGGGCTGTCTCGCGTGCCATGAGGTCCGCGTCAGCGGCGAGATCACGCGCGTCAAGCTCATCACCGCGACCCCAAACGGTGTCTGCATCACCTGCCATGCCGATAAGAAGGCTGCGGACATCAAGGGAACGGTGCATCCTCCCGCGGTGCGAGACTGTCTCGCCTGTCATAATCCGCACGCCAGCGACAACAAGAATGAGCTCATCAAGCCGGAGTCCGGCGAAGGCAAGGACAACCTCTGTCTCAACTGTCATCAGCAGGGAATGAATGTCCCCGCCAAGGGAAGCCGCCATGCTGCGCTGGACGCGGGCTGCGACACCTGTCATCTTGTGCACAAGACAGGCCCGGAGCCGACCGCTGAAAATCGCTTTCACTTAACCAAGTCAGCCCCAGCCCTCTGCGTCGATTGTCACGACCCCAGCGATGCCGCCTTGCAGAAGGCGCATCGAAACCAGCCTTTCGCGGCCTCCAACTGCCTCCAATGCCATGACCCGCATCAATCCGACAGCCCCAAGCTGATGGCGAAGTACATGCATCCGCCCTTTGAAGCCCAGAGCTGCGAGGTCTGTCACGCCGATGCGAAAGACGGCAAGGTCGTTCTCACGCAGCCGGATGTCAAATCTCTCTGCGTCACCTGCCACGGCGATACTGCCAAGCTCATCGATACAGCCAAGGTGCAGCATCCCGGCGCAGCCGGCGACTGCACGGATTGCCACAGTCCCCACGCCAGCAATCAGCCCGGCCTTCCCAGGACGGATTCCGTCAGCATCTGCCTCGGCTGCCACAGTGACATCGCGGATCTGGGCAAGAAGCCCGTCCACCATCAGCCCGCCTTCAGTCAGGGATGCGGCGTCTGTCACACCCCGCACGGCGGAGACATCGACCACCTCCTGCGCGCCCGTGGAAACGCCCTCTGCCTGGAGTGCCATGGTCCCGATGCCGTCCCGCAGCACGATGAAGCCGCACACCTCCTCACCCTCTTCAACGGCGCCGTGAAACTGCCCGACGATTACTACCAGAAAAACAAGGTGCCCATTCTGCCACTGCGCTACGGTGTCGGCCACCCGGTCGAGAACCATCCCGTGTCCGACGTCATGGACCCCACAAATCAGAGCAGAGTCAAGACGCCCATCAGTTGTCTTTCCTGCCATCAGCCGCACGCCGGCGAGCAGCCCGGCCTGCTGGTGCGTGACATGGCAGACAACATGCAGTTCTGCGATACCTGTCACAAGAACAGGCTCAACATGATGCAGACAGTTTCCCCTGAGAAGTAAACGGAGAAAAAGCAATGCCCGGTCTGTTCGTTCTTTCCAAGCGTGCCTGTGCAGCCGCTGCAATCCTCGCCCTGTTCGGCTTTGCGTTTGCGCCGCCGCTCTCCGCCGGCAGCAAGAAGAAGAGTGCGCCTGCCGCTCCGGCCGAAGCCGCAGGCCCGCACAAGTTCTCTTTCGATCCCACCAAGCTCGTCTGGCCCAGCCCGCCCAATGCCCCTCGCATTCACTGGGTCGATTACTTTGCCGGAGCAAAAATCGACTACTCAAAAGCAGCAACGGCAAAGCCGAAAGCAAGCTGGATGGACCGGCTGGCGGGCGCGAAACCCGACGATGAAAAAGTGAACCTCAAGGATTTTCCCTACCAGTTGATCGGCCCCTATGGAATTGCCGTCGATGCAAAGGGAAAGGCCTACGTCGCAGACCAGCGCGTGGGCGCCATCTTCATCTTCGATACCGCAACCCACGACACCGAATTGATCCGCAACGGCTACGACGCGCATTTCGGCTGGATTAACGGTCTCGCCGTCGATGACGATGGCCGCCTCTTCGTCTCCGATGGCAAGCTGCATCACGTGCTCATCTTCAATGCGAAACATCAGGTCGACAGCCAGATTACCGAGGGCCTCAACGATCCGGTCGGCCTCGCCATCGACACCACCAACCGGTTCCTCTACGTGGTCGATACGCAGCAGGATCAGGTGCTCGTCTATGACGCCGATTCTCTCAAGCTGTTGCGCCGCATGGGCACCGGCGGAAAGAATCACTTCCTCACCTCTCCGGGCGATTTTGCCGCGCCGCAGGATGTGGCCGTCGATCAGGACGGCAACGTGTACGTAACCGACACCCTCAACAATCGCGTCGAGATCTTCGACGCCGACGGCAACTTCATCTCCCAGTTTGGAAAGCATGGCGACGGCCCAGGCTACTTCGCGCGGCCCAAGGGCATCGCCGTCGACTGCGACGGCCACATCTGGGTCGCAGATGAGATGGAGGACCGTCTGCAGGTCTTCAACCGCGATGGGCAGTTGCTCACCTATGTGGGACTCGGCCACGGCAGTCTGCCCGGGCAGTTCAAGGCGCTGGTCGGCGTCGCCATCGATAAGCAGAATCGTGTCTATACCAGCGAGCAGTATCCCGGCCGCCTGCAGGAGTTCCGCTACGTCACCGACGCGGAGGCCGCTGCGGAAAAACAGAAACGCGAAGACGATCTGAAATCTGCTGCGGCGCAGCGGCAGAAAGCCGCCATGGCAGCGCAGCCGCCTCCGTCACCAGCCACGCCGGAGCCCTCAGCGCAGAAAGACGCCAGCCCGCAAAAGTAGCGGCGCAGATTGAACGCATCGCTCCGGTACGCAACGACGAGGGCAGCAGGGAAGCGAAGCCGCGCTCTCCATCCAAAACGCGAAACCAGAATTGCAGTCTCCGCAACTCTGGTTTCATCATGGTCCGCTTCGAGCGTCAGAACTTCACGTTCGGCACCTGTTGCGCTGCCGGACTTGCCGTGAAGTACGCCGTGTTCTGCTTGAACCCAGCAATCCCCGCCCAGATGTTGTTCGGGAACTGCAGCACAAACGTGTTGTAGGTCTGCAGCGCCTCGTTGTAGCGCTTGCGCGCCACGCCAATCCGGTTCTCCGTGCCCGATAGCTCATCCTGCAGCCGCATGAACTGGTCGCTCGACCGTAGCTGCGGATAGTTTTCCGTCAGCAGCAGCAGCCGCCCAATCGCGCCGTCCAGTTGGTTGTTCGCGGCAATCTTCGCCGCCGGTCCCTGCGCGTTCAGCATCCCCGCCCGCGCGTTGGCAATATCGCCGAACACCGTGCTCTCTTCCTTCGTGAATCCCTTCACCGTCTCCACCAGGTTCGGAATCAGGTCGGCGCGCCGCTGCATCTGCACGTCCACCTCGGACCACGACGACTTTACTTCCTGGTCGTACGCCACCATCTGGTTGCGCGCGCTCACGTAGCTCGAGAACACCATCAGCGCTACCACCACCAGCACGCCCACAATGCCAAGTCCTACCAACATTCCACGACGCATACTGTCTCTCTTCTCCTCCGGCCTTCTCGTTCAGAAAGCCCCTTCAGTCGATCCAACCGTGTTCAGCATTTAAAACCTGTTACCAATCTCCGTCTGGGTGCCCATCCTTTCCGCGCATTTTTTGCGGAAAGGATGGGAAATCACGATCTCTCCGATTCGGGGCGGATCAAGAGCTACCAGTCCCCGCCCGCTCCGCCGCCTCCAAACCCTCCACCGCCAAAACCGCCAAACCCTCCACCACCTCCGCCACCGTCGCCCCCGCGAAATCCGCCGCCGCCGCCCCAGCGCGGTCCACCCATCGACGTCAGCGCCCAGATGCCGCCCAG
>JBBIVH010000056.1:0-14269 GCA_037439805.1 Acidobacteriaceae bacterium | reverse complement strand
TCGTCGCAGATGGAGTAGAACTCATCCGTCTCGTAGTAACCGCCTCCCCAGTGGCGAATCATGTTCATGTTGGCGTCGCGCGCCGACTGGAGAATGCGGCGGTAGTCCGCTGTGATGACGCGATTGGGAAAGCTGTCGAAGGGGATGACGTCCGCGCCTTTGGCGAAGACAGGAATGCCATTGACGATGAATTCAAAGGACCGGCCCCACTGATCAAGCTGGCGGCGCAGAACGATGGAGCGCAGTCCAGTCTTGACGCTGCGCGCATCGCCGATGATGGGGCCTGACTTAATCTGCGCGGTGAACTGGTAAAGAGGCTGATCTCCATAACCGGCGGGATACCAGAGATGCGGATGTGCGATCTCAATGGGAAAATCAAAGACGTTTGGCCCTGGGTGAAGAAGGACAGAACGCGAGACTGAAATGGGCTTCCCGCTGTTGCCGTAAAGCAAGGTGAGCTCCGCCGGGCCATCGATAGACGATTCCACCGTGACTTCGGCGTCGGCATGCGCCACTTCGCTGCTTACGTCGCGCTGGTGGATTGCGAGATCGTCGATGCGTGTCGCGTCCCACGCTTCGATGTGAACGGGACGCCAGATGCCGCTGGTGACAAAGCGAGGCCCCCAGTCCCATCCGTATTCATAGGCCGCTTTGCGGATGTATGTACGCGATTCAACCTTCGTGCGGGCTTGCCAGGAGTCGGTAGAGGCAACTGCTTCCGCGGCCTTGATGGGCGAGGGGAAGACTACGCGAATCAGATTTGAACCGACATGCAGATGCGATTTGATGGGCGCGCGCCAGATGCGAAACATATTGTCCGCACTCAGCACCTGCGCGCCGTTGACGAAGACCTGTGCGGCGGCATCCAATCCCTCGAAGACGAGGTCAATGTTCGTGCGGGCCATCAGCGCGGCGGTCACGTCGACTGTATCCCTGTATTCCCAGCTCTCCTCCTCGATCCATTGCAGGCGCGACTCGTTATCGCGATAAAAAGGATCGGGAATCCTCTTGTTGGCGATGAGGTCAAGATGCACATCACCGGGGACCGTCGCGGGCAACCATCCAGCATTGGCATCCTGCGGTGCGGACTGGACCTGGCGGAACTCCCATCCGCGATTCAAATCGAGAATCGTGTTCGGAGTCTGTCCTACCGCCGTAGCCGAGCCGAGAGCGAAAAGAACGCAGCCGGCCAACTCCGGCAACATGGAAAGTCTGCGCATTGCAACTCCTTGAACTGAGTCGTCGATCCTCGACCGAGAACCGCCCTTGAACATGCCGCCGATAAGGTTATCATGGGCGTTCGGCGGCAATCTTAATGCGCCGGGGCGAGAGCGTCCGCATAGAATGCTTCCCACTCCGCGACCCGCGTCTCCATGTCGAAGCCGGCGAGGATGCGCTGACGCGCTGCACGACCCCGTGCTTCGCGCTCTGAAGGTGCAAGCTGCATGACAGCAAGCATGGCTTGTGCCAGTGCTTCAGGATTGCGCGATGGAACAATCGCTCCCGCATCGCCGACCAACTCTCGCACGCCACCTACATCCGTGCAGACGACCGGCTTTTCGGCAGCCATCGCTTCGCCGACGACGAGCGGCATGCCCTCCCATGCGGAGCTGAGGACGAAGGCATCCGCGGCGCAGAAGATGGCGGGCATTCCGCGCTGCAGTCCCATGCGACGAATACGCTGAATGGTTCCGTGGGGCGCAGTCATCACGGCACCCTGCAACTTTTCTCCGTGCCGCGTGGTCCGGTCCCCGACGATCCAGAGTTGCGTGTTGGGTTGCGAGGGCCAGACGTGGGCAAAGGCGCGAACGAGATTCGGAAAATCTTTTGCTGCGGTTGTGCGTCCGGTTGCGAGCCAGATGAAATCGTCTCCGGCGGCTAGCTCTGCACGCTTCTGTGCCCGAGCTGTGGCATTTGAATTAAATTCGCTTGTGTCGATTGCATTGGGGATCGCGGTGCATTTCCTCTGCGGCACCGCGTGGAGGCGGATGAATCGCGCCGCAGCCGCATGACTGACCGCCGTGGTGCGAAGACAGAGCGGGTCGGTGAGTCGGTATGCCATCATGCGCGGCCAGCCGCCTTCGTAGACGTTGTGGATGGTAGAGACTACCCGAGGCGCGGAACCGGACAAATGGAGCAGTCGCGCCACGATGTTTGCGTGAAAGGTGTGACTGTGAAGGATATCCGGAGCGAAGTGGCGCAGAGTCCTTCGCGCACGCATCATTGCACGGAAGACGGCAGCAGGCGACTTCCTGATGTGGAGATGCTCGACGGGCAAGGTCGTCGGCCACTGCTCCGCTAACGGAGGCAGTAGGACCAGAATGAGAACACTGTGACCGCGTTGGGCCATGCGCTTGGCGATGTCAATGACCTGCTTCTCTGCTCCGCCGATGCCGAGAGAAGTGAGCAGATAGGCAATGCGCATGACGTCCCTATTCCAGAGAGGATGCTGGTGGAACAAGGATAGCGCGGCGGGTCATATTTCAGTATCGATGTGGCAGCGGCGGCGGATCATAGTGTCCATCGCGAAAGTTCCAGATCCCAGAATCAGGATCAGCAGCGATGCGAACCAGTAGTTGTATGCATCGGCAGCCTGGAACTTGTCTGGGTTTGAGAGGACGCCGAGGAAGGCATCGCGCTCGGCTGTCCAGAAGGCGACGGTCATGTTGATGAAGAGAATCAAAGCGGTGAGGCGCGAGGCCACTCCCGCAGCAAGCAGGATTCCTCCCAGAAACTCCACCAGCGCGACGAGCAGCGCCGTCAGGTGCGGCGCGGGAAGATTGAGGGTAGTGAAGTAGTCCGCTACGCGGCTGAGGTGGTTCAGCTTGCCCCATCCGTCCTGTGCGAACTGCCAGCCCCAGTAGAGGCGGATGGCAAGAAGCAGGGGGCTACGGAAGTGGCGGAGAATGTTGATCGCGCGTTCATCCATACGAAGAAGAAATTCCATAGCTGAGTGGCTCCTTTCGGCCACAGAGAGCATGCGTGGCCGCTGCGTTTGAGTTGCACGTGCGGCACGCTGGTGCGGGGATTATTCCTTGTAGAGCGATTCGAGCGGTGGAGCGCAGAGCCAGCCGAGTTCAGACCAGCGGGCGAACCACTCCTGCACAAGCGTGGGACGGCGTGGCACGGAAATCTTCGATCCAACAAATCCGGTATCGATTGCGTCTGCGATGGGCAGGCCCTGGCGTATGGCGCTCAGTGTGAGGAATTCTTCGCGACGGAGGCGAATATAGAAGACAGAATTGTCGATGCGATGGGCGGCGACCCATGTGGGACGCCGGCGAAGGCGCGGAAGTTTTGCAGGCGGCAACTCCTTTTCGTCGCGATCGAGGCAGGCTTCGCTGGCCTGGCGCTTATCCTGCTGATGGAGGTTGAGAGCGAGGTCGTCCGCGGGATAGTGCAGCGCGAGGAGTTGCACATGCGGCTGCAGCGCCAATTGCGAAGCAGCGTCGAGCGTGGCGATCTGCTCGACGGCAAGCGGCGGATAGTCTGCCTTGTCGAAGGCCTCGACGAAGGCCCACTCGATGCGTGCGACATCGACCGCGAGGGCGTGGCGGCGGCCCGTGTGGTGCGGGTTGGCGAGGAGCCAGTCTGCCAGGCGCACGCCAAGGTTGCGGAGCGTAAAGCTGCGGCTCGGATGCGCGCAAAGATAGGCGACCGAAAGGCGATGAAAGGCGCGCGAGCCCAGAATCATACGCAACGCTACGAAGTCTTCCGCAAGCGAATCCAGAACGCGATACCAGTATTGGCGGTTGTAGATTTCGAGTCGTTCGAAAGCGGTGAGCTGGCTGTTGGGCGCAATGAAGGAATCGGCGACATCGCGCATGGGGCGGCCATCTGCAGCAACGGTCTGCATGGCATCGTCTGCTGTGAGCGGTTGCATCACGGCAGCGGCCATGGCGCGCTGAATCGCAGCAAGCGAAGCCGGCTGCGTCGTCATTGCGTCACCTCCACGGCCTTCGCAGCATGGGCTTCAAGATAGCGTGCGGCCTTGTGCGCTTCGTCGTGGACCTCATCGAAGGAAGGAATGTGGTCGTCCCATTCGAGGAGGGTCGGCGTAGGCCCGCAGCGTTCGATTGCGCGCGCGTAGAGCTGCCAAACCGGATCGATGACCGGGTGATCGTGCGTGTCGAGGATGTACTTTTCGTAGCGTGAGTGGCCGGCGATGTGGATCTGCGCAACGCGATGCGCGGGGACGGCGTTGACGTACTCCATCGGGTCGAACTCGTGATTCACTGAGGAGACATAGATGTTGTTCACATCGAGGAGCATGCCGCAGTCGGCGCGCTCGACGACCTCGGCGAGAAACTCCCACTCGGTCATCTCCGAGGCGGTAAAAGCTGCATAGCTGCTGACGTTTTCGACGGCGACGGGAATTTCGAGGTAGTCCTGCACCATGCGCACGCGCTCGACCGTGCGCTCGACGGCCTCCCAGGTGTATGGCAACGGAAGCAAATCGTGCGTATACGTACCGTCGACCGATCCCCAGCAGAGGTGGTCGGTGAGCCACGGTGTGCCGGTGCGGCGGACGAGCGACTTCAAGCGGCGGAGGTGCTCTGGGTCCGGCGCGCTGACGGAGCCGAAGTACATCGAGACGCCGTGCTGGACGACGCGGTAGCGCTCGAGAATCTGATCGAGCACAGCGAGGGGACGGCCGCCATCGACCATGAAATTCTCGCTGATGATTTCAAACCAGTCGACGACGGGTTTGCGCGAGAAGATGTGCGCGTAGTGGGGAATGCGGAGTCCAATCCCGATGCCGTGATTCGAATAGGCGTTGAAGCGATTGCCGGGCATGACCTGCCTTCAAGAAGAGAACGATGGTGTGAGGAAGATGCGGGACCGGGGATGGGAGCCTTACGCGAAGGACTCAGGGAAGCCGATCCCGCGGTTGAACTAGACGACGCTCGGCATCTTGGAGCCGTCGGTGGCGCAGCCGCCCTTGCCCTTGCAACTGTTCTTGCCTTGGCAGCCGTTGTCGCTGGACTTGCAGCCGCCCTGGCCTTTGCAGTCGTTCTTGCCTTTACAGGAGTGCTTGGCGGTGTCCATGCTGGTGCGCTCCACGCCGGCTTTGAGCGCCTTGACGGAGGTGCCGTTTGGCGAGGTGGTGGAAGCATGCGCTGCCACAGTGGCGCCGCCCATCAGACCGGCGAGAGCTGCGCTGAGGAGGAAAGCATTGACCTGGTTCTTCATCGTGATGTGACCTCTTGGGATTGGGTTGGGGCGGTGTTGCCGCCAGTTATTTCTTTGCGGGAGTGAGCTATGCCGCTTCCCGCATTTGCCTGATACGCACACTAGGAGTAGCGGCCGGCGAAAAAGGTTACGAAGAAAAATTGGTCATATCGCATTTCATGCAGGATTCACAATCGGAGTGGTTGCCAAGCGCGCGTTTGCGGCTGAAGAATACAATCGAGATACGCGGTTGCGCCGTTCTCAAAGAGTGCAGCCGGGCACTCCCCTGCCCTGCGTACGGAGGTCGAATGGAACAGGCAAAAGGGATGCAGGCCGTCTCAGTGGCGAGCCTGACGCTGGCGTTGTTGCAGAGCATCTGTGCTGCCGTTTTGACTCTGAACGGTATCCGCATCGTGATTGGCGTAGGTGCGCTGGCAGCGGGAAGCATTTATCTACCGGTGCTGCGCTTTCATCAGGACGCGATTCGCATTCCGATGCTGACGCTGGCTACGGCAGGCGCACTGGTCAATCTCGTCGTGCTGGCGTGGATCTGGCGGCTGCGGGGCCAAGCCTCAGCGCAGTGGAGACACAAGGAGAAAGGTCCGAGACAGAAGCGCAGCGAGTGGCTGCAGGTGGCGTTCGCCGTGTTGACGCTGGTGCTGGTAGGCGTTGAGGTGTGGACTCATGCGCTGCTGGTGCGCAGGGCGCAAGCGCAGCACCGGGCGACAACGAACCTCAGTCTGAGGGCGCCTGCGGCGGGAATGACTTTATTTCTTCGTCCAGGCGGTGATGCAGCCGCTGGCTGAAGCCTGCCGGCAGTTCAAAGACGCGGTCGTCTGCCATGAGGACGACAACATTGCGCGTGGAATCCAGGACGGCGGAACATATTTCGCAGGTTTCCAGATGTTTGTCGATTTCCGCGCGCAAAGACGGGTCCAGATCGCCGTCGATGTAGGCGGAGATCTGGTCCCATACGTGTTTGCAATCGATCATCATGCGCGCCCCCAGAACCATCTGCGTTTGGGAGCAAATCCCTTCAGCCTCGGCGCCAGTTCACGCTGCAGCATAGCACGGGCTCGATGCAGCCGAACCTTGACAGCCGCCTCGCTGATGCAGAGCGCGGTCGCCGTTTCACGGATATCCATCTCTTCGATGTCTCTAAGGACCACAACGTTACGGTATATCTCTGGGAGCTCTTCCACGGCCTTGCGGAGCATCTCGCCCAGCTCCCGGCGCTCCAGGGTTTCGGCGGGAATCTCGCGCCAGCTTGTGAGAACGGCGGGAGTGTAGTCGCCTGTCTGCTCGTCAGTGTCAGCATCCAGTGAATCTTCACGGAGCGAGCCGAGCTTGCGCAGGCGGGCAAGCCCTTCGTTGCGGGCGATGGAAAGCACCCAGGTCCGAAACTGCGAATCCCCGCGGAAAAGGTGAAGATTGCGATAGACCTTGATGGCCGTCTCCTGTGCGGCGTCTTCTGCGTCGGCTTCGCTTTTCAGCATGGAGACGAGAAGGAAGTAGATGGGCTTTTCGCAGGGACGGATCAGCTCGTGGAAGAGCTGCTTTTCGCCGGCCAGGATGCGGCGGATGCAGTCAAGCTCGGACTGGGAGGCGGTCGTCAAGCGAAAGAAGGCCTGGAATTCCTTACGAACCGGGTGCCGTCTCCGATTGCCGTCGAGAAGCAACTCCGTCCAGAGGAAGAGGATACCTGCCGGGCGGCCCGGCGGGCAATTCCCAGGCGGTAAAAAGCCGATAACAAAGATAAGTTTCTATTTCTGAATGAAATCCTTGCGCAGTAATGGCATAATGGGCCATACCGGAATTCGAAGGAGCACCATGTCGGGAGATCTTCAACTCACTTGCAGCGATTGCGGGCAGGAATTTACCTTCACAGCTGCCGATCAGTCATTTTTTCAGGAACGCGGTTACTCCACTCCGAAGCGCTGCAAATCGTGCCGGATGGCGAAAAAGAACGACCAGGGAGGCGGTTCGGGCTATCGTTCGGCCCCGGCGCAGGGGACTCCGGTTATCTGCTCCGGCTGCGGGCAGCCCACCACGGTGCCCTTCCAGCCACGCGGGGATCGTCCCGTCTTTTGTAGGGACTGCTACCAGGCCAGGAAAGGCAGCGGTGGTGGTGGCGGCGGCGGTCGCGGCCGCTACTGAGTCTCAGAATTCTTAGAGCATTTGGGCCTAGGAGCCGGCGCAGGGCCGGACCGGCGAACTGTATACTCTGGTCGTCGCATTCCGCCGTGGCAGTCGGCAGGTAAATCGCAGGCGCATCCATGTGGATGCGCCTGTGCTGTCTTTGCGCTACAGGAAATGGCAGCGCGGGCAGTCTCAGCGGCGTTTCTTTGCTGGCTTCGAGGCTGGCTTTTTCGAAGCCTTCGGCGCTTTCTTGACCGGCTTGGCAGCCTTCACGGGCTTGGCCGCGTGCTTCTTCGGGGCCGGTGCGGGCTTCGCAGCGGGACGGGATACCTTTCTGGGCTGCGGCTTGGCCGCGCTTCGCGCCGCTTTTACGCTGACCTTTGAGGCAGGCTTGGGAGCGAGCTTTGCCGCCACTTTTTTCGCTGCAGGCTCGTGAGCTGGACGCGGAGGCGCAGCCGGCTTGTGCGCTTCAGCTGTCTGCTTCGGCGCTTGCTTGGGCTGTCTGGCGGGGCGCTCCGGCGCATGCTTCTGGACTGCAGCTTTGGCGGGCTTTGGCGCGGGCTCGGCTTTGACTTTGCCACGCTTGCCTGAGGCGGCTTTGGCAGGCAGTTCCTCTTCCTCACCCTTCGTTTCGTCGCCAGGTTCGCCTTCGTTCTCTTCGCTGTGCATCCCTGTATCGATCTCTTCGTCTTCACCGCCGATGTCGTCGAGGTCTTCATCTGCCTCTTCGCTCTCTTCCTCTTCGTCCTCGAAGGAACGCTCCTTGACCTTGGCCTCTGCTCCGCGGCGCGCACGGCTGCGCTTGATGGTGACCGGCGGCGGCGGCGCGGGTGGCGAATGAGGTTCAAGGAAAGCGCGCGCTTCTTCGGGCGTATTGAGGCGGCCATCGATGAGCTCGAGGAAGACCTGCTCGATAAGTGCCGCGTACGCAGGCAATTCAGGAGTAATCCTCATCTCCTGTATCAGGGCATGAGGAATGCGCTGACGAGCTTCAGGCCAGGTTCTCAGGAAAAGTTCATAGCGCTGCTTCACAGCGGCGTCTTTGGTGGTGAAGCCCAGCCAGAGCACCGCTTCAGGATCGTGTGTCTTGAAGAGTTTGTAGCTGACCGAGGGCGTCTGATTCCCCTTGGCGAGCAGCAACTTCGCAAAGGCACTGGCGATAGCGTCCAGGCTGTTCCACTCGTCGACGAAGCCGGGGCGCAGCATCAGCTTCTTGAGCGCACTGAGATCTTTGGGAGCAAGCTTCGCCGTGAGCAGTTGCATCTGCGCGGCGCTCATGTCGGGATGCACGCCCTGGATGAGCAGTTCGACGGTGAGGTCGTGAAGCGTGCGGAGCTTCTCTTCATCGGCCTTTGCCGCGGTCCATGCCGGGAAGAGAACCTTCATCCAGCCATCGGCTTCAAGGGCGCGCAGCACCTTGAGGCCTTCATCTTCATGACCGATCTGCTCGAGTTCGCGGCTGCGCTCGATGGGCGCAAGATGCTCGATAACGCCCTCTTCAAGGGCGTTATCGTATCGCTGCTGCGTGCGCGGATCCAGGTCCCAGCCCAGGCGGGCGCGGTAGCGCGTGGCGCGGATGAGCAGCGCCGGCTGATCGAGAAAACCATAATTTGAGACCAGCCGCAAAGTGCGCGCCTCAATATCGGCGGCACCATTGAGGGGGTCCATGAGCAGGCCGAACGAACCCTCGTTCAGTGAGATGGCCATGGCGTTTGCAGTGAAATCGCGACGGCGCAGGTCTTCCTGTATGGTGGCGGGATGGTAAACGGACTTGCCCGGTTTGGGATACTCGCGCCGGTGCGCGCTGACGAGGTCAACACGAATCGTGCCGGGAAAACAGAGATAGAGGCTGCGAGACTCGGGGTCTTCGCCCCAGATCTTGGCGCCGAGCTTTTCCAGCGGCTTGCGAAGCTTGAGCGCATTGCCCTGAACAACGACTTCGATGTCGCGAACGGCATGGCCGCTGGTGAGGTCTCGAACCGCATCTCCGGCGAGAAAGAGCAGCACGCCAGCTTCACGGGCAACCTCTCGCAGATGGCGCATCGCGCTCCGCTGATCAGTGGAGAGCCGGTTCTCAAGAAGGTAAATGTAATCGGGCATTCCGCTCCCTGCTTCCATCCGTTGCACCCGAGGCAAATGGCTGATGCAGATACACTTACACACTGCTCGGGTGAGGCTTGCAAACCAACACATTAACACAACTTGAGCGGCTTGACCAGAGCCGGATGGACGAATTCTGCCACATTTTGGGTGCATGCGCAGCCCTCGATCGTGCGACAATCCAGAGCGATGGCCTCTTTGCGTAAGCCTGTGATTGTGCGGAAGTTCTCCCGTGACTGGGCGGCGGGATACGCGGGGGCGGGCCTTAGCGAAGACACGCCCACCCTTGAGATCCTCGACACGGCAGGTAAAGTGCTTTCGATTGAGTGGGATGCCGTGAAATGGGTCTGCTACGTGCGGGAGCTGAGCAGCTCGGAAGGCGCCACACCGGAGCGACTGCTGCAAAAGAGATTCTCTGTCCGGCCCCGCACGCCGGGGCTGTGGCTCAGGCTGTTGCTGGCAGACGGCGATGAGTTGGAAGGGATCGCCGCCAATGATCGCTCGCTCATCACCGGGCGCGGCCTGTTGCTGACGCCACCGGATACCCGGTCGAATACACAGAAGATTTTTGTTCCGCGCGAGGCAATCGACAAGCTGGAGGTGGTGGCGCTGATTGGAGCGAGCAGAAGCCGCGGCGCTGCAGGCCGAAGCCTTGCCCAACAGCCGGAACTCTTCCCCGCCGGAACGGGAGGCGACTCGGGGGATGCATCGACCAGATCGGGGTAAGCTTGCTCCGATCCATCGCCGGGAAGAGGTTGAAAGCCCTGTGTCTCCGGGAGCCGCTTACGAGCTCCAGGAAGCTCTGTTGCCGCGGCCTGCCGAGGAAAACCCCATGTCATGCGCGATGCCCCGAACGCAATGCAGAAGATGGTTGGCAATGGAAGGCAGCTTCTGCGCAGTCACGCGGAACGAGGGGCCGGATACGCTCACTGCAGCCACCGGCTGGCGCTGCGCATCCAGCAGGGGCACAGCAATGCAGCGCAACCCTTCTTCCAGCTCCTCGTCATCGACCGCGTAGCCGCGCCGGTGCGTCTTCTCGATCTCTGCGCGCAAAGCCTCCGGAGTGGAAATGGTGCGATGAGTAAATCGCTCGAAGCGCGTGCGGCCGATGATGTCCTCAATCCGGTCCTCGGGTAGAAATGCCAGCATCGCCTTGCCGACCGAGGTGCAATGGACGGGATTGCTCGATCCGATCCGCGTAATCATCCGCACCGAGCGCGCCGGCTCAATCTTGTCGATATAGATGACGCGCGCCTGCTCCAGAATGCAAAGGTGCGCGGTCTCTTCTGTCTCTGCCACAAGGCGGCGCAGATGCGGCTGCGCGCGGTCCCGCAGATCATATTGCTCAATCGCACGGTTGCCAAAATCGAAGAGCCGAAGGCCAAGCCGGAATTTGCCGCTGCCGGTCCGCTCCACCATATGATGCCGTTCGAGAACCATCAGAAAGCGGTGTGCCGTGCTCTTGTGCAACTGCAAAGACGAAGCAACCTGAGCCAAGCCGAGCGGAGTCTCGCTCTCGCCCAGCAAATCAAGGACTGCAAAGGCACGATCAAGGGCCTGAACTTTGTAGATGCCTTGCGGCGAAGCGTCTCGCATTGTGGCTCCTTGTACTGTTTTTACGAGCAAAGACAGTTTCTCAGATTACGAGATAGCAGTCAAGCCTTGAAACTAATTCCCTCAATATGAGATGGACCACGGGGAACAGATACTCAGCGATCGTCCCCTGGGAGCACGCACGAGGGATCTTCACTGTTCTCCTTGCTTGGAGTGGAGCGCGGACGTGCTGATTTGGAAGAAAAGCTTAGATCAGGCGGGAACTACATCCCCTTCTCCCGGCGCGAGGAAGAGATTCGCCTCCAGCCCATGCTGGCGCGTGTAGAGGTCGTAATAGCGGCCCCCGAGCGCATACAGTTCGGCGTGGTTGCCGCGCTCCACGATGCGCCCAGCTTCTACCACGAGGATCTGGTCCGCGCGACGAATTGTAGAGAGGCGGTGCGCGATCACAAACGTCGTTCGCCCCTGCATCAACTGAGCCAGTCCCGTCTGAATCATCGCTTCTGACTCGGAGTCGAGGGAACTCGTCGCCTCATCCAAAATCAGAATCCGCGGTTCCGCAAGCAGCGCACGCGCAATCGACAGACGCTGCCGCTGCCCGCCGGAGAGTTTCACGCCGCGTTCGCCCACAATCGTGTCGTAGGCGTCGGGAAACCGCTCGGCAAATTCGTCTACACGCGCTGTGCGGCATGCAAACAGGAATTGCTCTTTGGTTGCGCTGGGTCGTGAAAACATGACATTCTCACGGATCGATCCATCGAAGAGGAACGAGTCCTGCAGGACTACCCCAAGCTGGGAGCGGAAGCTGTGGAGATCAACCTTCGCAAGGTCGAAGCCATCCACGAGCACCTGCCCGGTGGACGGCGTGTGAAAGGCGCAGAGGAGGCTGATGATGGTGGATTTTCCCGAACCCGAGGAACCGACCAGCGCCGTGACGGAACCCGGCTCAGCACTGAAGCTCACGCCGTGCAACACGGGCTTGTCGGCCTCATAGGCAAACTCCACATCTCTAAACTCGACCAATCCCTGAATCGGCGGCACCTGCACGGTCCGGCCGGGAACCTGGTTCTCTTCGAGCTCCGCCATAATCTCTGAGGTGCGATCGAGCCCGGCAAATGCCTCGGTCAACTGCGTGCCGATGTTCACAATCTGGAAGACCGGAGCGATCATGAAGGCGAGAAACATGTTGTAGCTGAAGTAATCGCCGACCGTCCACGTATGCCGTAGCACGCTGTGCCCGCCGAGCCACATCACCAGAGCAGAGACCAGGCCGAGCACGGTGGTCGAGGCGGAACTCAATACGCTGGTCATCGTCAGCGACTTCATGACGTTCTGCAATAACCTCTCGACGCCCGCAGAAAAGACATCGTGCTCGCGGTCCTCCGCGTGGTAGCCCTTAATGACGCGCACGCCGCCCAGTGATTCCGTGAGTCTCCCGGTCACTTCGGCATTAATCTTGGACCGCTCGCGAAAGATGGGTCGAATCACCTTGAAGCCATATTGCAGGACGAAGACGAACGCCCCGACAACCGAAAATACCGTCAGCGTGACCACGACGCTCCGGTGCAGCAGATAGATGAATGCGAGCACGGCCGTCAGCATTCCGCCAACAAACTCAACCAGCCCAGTCCCAACGAGGTTGCGCACGCCCTCTACGTCGCTCATAATCCGCGCGACTAATGTCCCGGTGCGGTTTTCGTCGTAGTAGGCGACCGAGAGCATGCCCACATGCTTCTGGACCTGACGGCGCATCTCGGCAATCAGACGCTGGCCCGCCTTCGACAAAAGCTGCGTGAGTGAAAACGACGTCACGGCCTGCACGAACATCGCCGTGAAGACGAGCGCAATGATCCTGGGCAGCAGGTCGGGCCGCGGATGGAGCGGCGACAGAACATTGTCCAGCAGCGGCTTTGCCGTGTACGGCAGCACCAGCCCGGCCACTCGATTGATGGCCATCAATCCGATGCCTGCCACAAGAAGGCTCTTGCGCGGAGCCACAAGGGTCAGCACCTGCGGCCAGAGTTTTCTCATGTCGATCTTGCGCCGGGGTGAGTCGGCTTGTCCCGTGCGGGCGCCTTGCCCGCGGGGGCTGCGCTCCGCGCGCATTCCCATTCCGATTCCGGCGCCGCGCATTCCGCCCATAATCTATACCGCTCCCGAGCGGCGCGCCGCGATGAACGACCGCACGCACAGCACGACGTAAATCAGCATCAGTCCAGCCATGGTCAGCTTCGAACCCAGGGCAAGCATGTCTGGCTGCATGCCTGCGCCCGTCGCATGCACGTAACCCCGAATCGCCTCTGCGGCTCCGCCCAGAAAGGCCACCAGACCAATTGTCACGTTGATATGCATGAAGAGCTTGCGCCGCGACTCGCTGGGGCTGATGGCCAGAAATCCAAAGATGCCAAGCAGCGCGCCGAATCCAGCCGGAATCAGCGCCGTGGGATGCTGGCTACCTGTTCCGATGTAGCCGACCAGACCAAGCGCGATGAGCAGCGCCGCAAAAATCAGTGTGACCTTAGCCATGAAACTCCCGTCTCTTTCTCAACATCGATGTTGCTTGGATGTTGCTCTTGTATCGAGCGATGCAGAAATTGCAAACCTTACTGCATCGCGTGTGGCGCACGGGCTGACCGGCCACGCTATGCGCCCGCGGCCTGCCTCACGTCGGCGAGTACCTTATCTGTTGTCCACTCATTGCCCGGATAAAATTGCACGACCTTCCCATCGCGTCCGATCAGCGTAGTCGACAGGGTGTGCGTAATCGACCCGTCGGCTCCGGTGGTGATGCCCACGTCAAAATACTTCGCCATCTGCTCCAGGTCCTTCTTGTTTGGGACGGCGAAGCTCCAGTGTGCAAACGCCTCCGTCTTGTCGCTGCCGATGTACTGCGCCCCGTAAGCCCGTAAGCGCGCCGGAGTATCGTGCTCCGGATCGAAGCTCACGCAAAGCAATTGGGTCTTCGCGAGGAGCGCAGGATTTGCCGCAAGCTGCCGTTCGATGACCGAAAAGTTATGCGTCACCAATGGGCAGAAATTCGGTAGAGGGCAGCGGGTGTAAATGAACGTAATCAGGAGCGCCCTTCCTCGAAATTGCCCGATGTGGATTGCGCGTCCGTCCTGATTTTGCATTTTGAAATCCGGCAAGGCATCGCCCGGCGAGGGAACGTGGTAGACCGACGTCGGCTTGTAGTCCGGTTTTCCCTGCGCGACGATGACAATATGATCGAGCAGAACGTCCGCATCTGCATCCTGCGAGACCAGCAAATCCGCCGTAATTACGTCGCCGGGATGCAACTCGCCGA
>JBBIVH010000055.1:0-14386 GCA_037439805.1 Acidobacteriaceae bacterium | reverse complement strand
GGGCAAAGCACGAAAGCGAGCTGATGAGGCCGATGTTCGGGCCTTCCGGCGTTTCGATGGGGCAGATACGGCCGTAGTGCGTGGGGTGCACGTCGCGGACTTCAAAGCCGGCGCGCTCACGCGAGAGCCCCCCCGGCCCGAGCGCCGAGAGCCGCCGCTTGTGCGTAATCTCGGAGAGCGGGTTGGTCTGGTCCATGAACTGCGAGAGCTGCGAGGAGCCGAAGAACTCGCGGATGGCCGCCATGACCGGCTTGGCGTTGATGAGGTCATGGGGCATGGCCGTGTTGAGCTCCTGGTAGACGCTCATCTTTTCCTTGATGGCGCGCTCCATGCGGACAAGACCGATGCGGAACTGGTTCTCCATCAACTCGCCCACGGCGCGGACGCGGCGGTTGCCGAGGTGGTCAATGTCGTCCACCATGCCGATGTTCTTGCGCAGCTTGAGCAGGTAGCGGATGGTGGCGTAGAAGTCCTCGGGCGTCAGCGTGCGGTGATCGAGCGGCGTGGCGTCCTGGTTCTCGTAGAGCTTGATATTGAACTTCAGCCGCCCGACGCGGGAGAAGTCGTACTTGCGCGCATCGAAGAACATGCCTCCAAAGAGGGCCGTGGCCGTGTCGAGGGTCGGCGGATCGCCCGGACGCAGCTTGCGGTAGATCTCGATGAGCGCCTCTTCCGGCTTGTGCACGGAGTCGCGCTTGAGGGTGTTGGTGATGATGTTGCCCACGTCGTCGCGCTCGGGAAAGAAGACCTCGAAGCTCGATGCGCCGGAGGCGAGAACCTTGTGGAGGCGGTCTGCAGTGAGCTCGACATTGGCCTCGACGATGACCTCGCCGGTGGCAAGATCGATGACATCGGCGGCGGTCAGCGCGCCATCCATCTCGGCGGCCTCGACTTCGATCTTTTCGATGCCGGCGGCGCGGATGGCCTTGAGCGCATGCGCGCTAATTTTGCGGCCGGAGTGGGCAATCTCCTCGCCCTTGTGGGTGACAGCGTGCGCCGGCTTGACGCCGAGAAGATGCGTGCCCTTCTGCGCATCCGGCTGGACGGCCCATTGCAGCTTGCCGTCGGCAATGTGGATGCGGTCGACGGTGTAGAAGGTCTTGAGGATTTCTTCGTCGGAACGCAGGCCAAGAGCGCGCAGGAAGATGGTGCCGAGGAACTTGCGCTTGCGGTCGATGCGGACGTAGAGGGTGTTCTTCTGGTCGTATTCAAACTCGACCCACGAGCCGCGGTAAGGGATGATCTTGCCGAGGAAGTAGGTGCGGTTGTTGGCGGTCTCAAAGAAGACGCCGGGCGAGCGATGGAGCTGCGAGACGATGACACGCTCGGTGCCGTTCACGATGAAGGTGCCGTTCGGCGTCATGAGCGGAATATCGCCGAAGAAAACCTCCTGCTCCTTGATGTCGCGGATCGTCTTGTTGCCGGTCTCGGGATCCTTGTCGAAGATGGTGAGGCGCACCGTGACCTTGAGCGGAGCGGAGAAGGTCATGCCGCGCTCTTCACACTCCTGCTGGTCGTACTTGAGCTGCAGACCGACCGGGTCGCCGCACTTATTGCAGAAGTCTGGGGTGTTCTTGTTGTAGGTGCCGCACTTGTGGCAAAGCACGTCGCCGGTATGGAAGGGGTCCGTGATGACCATGGCGCCGCAGGTGACGCAGGCGGTGCGGAGGTGATGAAGTCCTTTCAAGTGGCCGCACTTGCACTCCCAGTTGCCAATCGAGAAGTCCACGAAGTCCAACTGCGAGATGCCGCGGAAGTCCGTGATCGGGAAGACGGAGACGTAGACCGACTGCAGGCCCGAGTCATCGCGCTCGTTGGGCAGCTTGTCCATCTGCAGGAACCGCTCGTAGGAGCGGCGCTGCACTTCGATCAGGTTGGGAATCTGCGTTGCGGTGGGAATCTTGGAAAAGTCGAGCCGGCTGCGAATCGCGCGCTTCTCGTTGGACATGCTTCACTCCTGAGCTCTTCTAACCAGCCGCGCCTGACCGGGCGGGCTGTGCCTGCGCCCGAGTCTGAGGCGCCGGCAGATTTCGGTCCACTACTTCAAATCACAGGACCAGCGCTTCCGCGCACGGTCCACACCGCACTCGCCAGCAGGCCCTGGGCAAGGCCGCCAACTCGCTGGAAAACCCGAAACGGCGGGTCACATGAGGAAGAGCTGCATTCCGGTTGGCAGGAAAAGGGGCATTGCCGCTTGCCGGGCATTTGCGCTAGACTGCGCACATTCCTCGGAGAGAGGCGCGGAGGACGGACCTAAAATACCGCCCTGCGATATCGAGCGAGGCTGCATCCAAGAACGATGAAGCCGCGCTGGCCGGGAGACACGAAAAGCCCGCAAGGACGCAATGCCTCACGAGCGTGGCTTATAGCCCCTGCTCCCAACCGAATTCTTTTGCTCTTCTCTCGCCGATCCCAAAGCTCGCTTCTGCGCTGCCCGCTTAACCCTTGCCTACCCGTCAGCAAAGATGCTGCACATCCTGCTGACTCCAGGGCACTTGTACCTCGCCCGTAACCCGCTTTCGGACCCCCGCTTCTGCATCAGTCCTGCGGACGAACCCGTACCCTGCCGCTCACCTCAAGACGCGTCACCCAATTTGCGTCCCGACCGGCCGAAACCGGAAGAGGCCGAAAAGACGCGCAACGTTTATCGTAGCGCGTCCCGGCCCGACTTG
Organism: Acidobacteriaceae bacterium; assembly: GCA_037439805.1. Taxonomy (GTDB): domain Bacteria; phylum Acidobacteriota; class Terriglobia; order Terriglobales; family Acidobacteriaceae; genus Telmatobacter. Next base: position 11,714 of record JBBIVH010000055.1, on the reverse strand, counting down.
CAACTTCCGTGCTACTTGATTTCGATGGTCGCGACGCCTTCGAACTTCTTCTTGATGGCCTCGGCCTCGTCCTTGGTCGCGCTTTCCTTCAACGGCTTGGGGGCGCCATCGACCAGGTCCTTGGCTTCCTTCAGGCCGAGCGAGGTGACTTCGCGCACTGCCTTGATGGTGTTGATCTTGTTCGCGCCTGCGTCCTTGAGGATGACCTGGAACTCGGTCTTCTCTTCGGCTGCCGGAGCGGCCGCGCCCGCGCCTGCCGCGCCGGCAACCATCACCGGGGCCGCAGCCGCAGCCGAAACGCCGAGGCGCTCTTCGAGCTTCTTCACCAGAGCCGCTGCTTCCAGCAGGCTAAGGCTAACAATCTGTTCTTCCAACTGTGCGAGATCCGCCATGTTTCTTCTCCAATCCAGTAACTGTTTGAATTCCTGATGCCTGACTACCCGGCTGCCGGCAAAGACTTGAAGTTTCCGATGCGCCAGACCTGCGCCCCTCCAGCCTTCCGTACAGCCAAAACCAAAAATTTCAGCCCTTCGTTTTCAGCTTGATCGACGGCACTCACAAGAGAAGCCGCCGGGAGCCTCAACCGGGCCGGCACCGCTATGCAGCGCCAGCAAACTTTTCCTTTTCGACGCCCTGACCGAGCACAACCGCAAGATCGCGGCCTGTGGCGTTGATCACCGTGGCCAGACGCTGCGCAGGAGCGTTGATGAGGAAGAGCAGCTTCGAGAAGATCTCTTCCTTGCCCGGCATGGTGGCCAGCGCCTTAATGTCTTCCACCGTGAGGAGCTTGCCATCGACGATGCCCAGCTTGAACTGAAACTCGGCGTTGTCGCCCACCCACTTCGAGAAACCCTTGGCCAGCGCCACGGGATCGCCGGAGGTGAAGGCCACCGCACTGACCCCCTTGAGGCCCTTGAGCGCCGACTCTACCTGCGAGCCCTGGCTGGAGATCGCTGCGAGCTTGTTCTTCACCACGCGATACTTGCCGCCGGCCTCGCGAACCACCTTGCGCAGCTCGAAATCCTGCGCAACGGTCAGCTTGGCAAAGGTGCCGATGATAGCCGTTGTCGAAGACTCCAGCTCTTTGGATAGCTGCTGAACCTTTTCTGCCTTTTTCGCCTTTGAAATCGCCATGTTCTGCCCCCTCATCGGGCTGCGCCTCGCATGGGCGCGCAATCTTCAGTCCATTTCTTCGCGGCTACTACGCGGCGATGCCGCGCGGGCGCTTAGTGCTTGGCTGCGGCGTCTGCAACAGCCGAATCGAGCGGCACACCGGGGCCCATGGTCGAGCTGAGCGTCACGCTCTTGATGTACTTGCCCTTGGCCGCCGAGGGCTTGGCGCGCACGATGGACGTAATCACAGTCGTCGCGTTCTCGACCAGCTTTTCCGGCGCGAAGCTGAGCTTGCCCACCGGCACATGCACCAGGCTGGTCTTGTCGGCGCGGAACTCCACCTTACCGGCCTTGATTTCCTTGACGGCAGAAGCCACATCCATGGTGACGGTGCCGGTCTTGGGATTGGGCATCAGACCCTTGGGTCCGAGCACCTTGCCGAGGCGGCCGACCACTTTCATCATGTCCGGGGTCGCAATCAGCGCATCGAAGTCGGTCCAGTTTTCCTTCTGAATCTTCTCGACCATCTCTTCGCCGCCGACGAAATCCGCGCCGGCATCCTGCGCTTCCTTCTGGCGGTCGCCGGTTGCAATGACGGCCACAGTCTTGGTTTTCCCAAGGCCGTGGGGCAGCACAACGGTGCCCCGCACCATCTGGTCGGCGTGGCGCGTATCGACACCAAGACGCATGGTCAGATCCACGGTCTCATCAAACCTGGCGTACTTGACCTGCTGGAGCAGGCCGACAGCCTCAGGCAACGCATATGCGGCTCTTGTGACGGCGGCGCGCGCCTTCGCAATATTCTTGCTGACCTTTGCCATTCTTCCCTCGTCTCCCACCGCTCTTTGCCAGCCCCTTGGCGGGGAACCTGGAGCGCCTGCCCGCGCACACTTCCTGCGCTGCTATGCAGACGGCTCGAACAGATCCAAAAGCCGTGGTGCAATTGACGGCCCGAAGCACGCTTCGGGCACATCTTTGAATCATACGCAAAGCGCGAATGAAAAGCAAACCAGACCCCCTCGACGAGCGGCTCAGTCTGCTATCTGATTGCAGTGGCGATGTTTGCCTGGCTGGATGGGGAAGGATCCGTCGCTTGACGCTGCAAAAAGAAAGATTGACACCACGCATCTGGTTCGTAATGAGGTCGCATCCAAGCTGGTGAAGTTGTGTTGGATGTGGATTGGAAGGAGCTAGAGATATGAGGAAGTCTGCTTGGACGATGAGGATGACGGCTGCGGCCCTGTTGCTGGGTGGGAGCTTGGCTTGCGTGGCTGAAGCTGCGAGTGTCCCAGGGCAGGGAGAAGCCATCGTCACCGTCATTCCCAAGAAGGGTCATGAACGAGTCACGAACATTTCTGCGCAGGATCTGCAGTTGAAGATCAACGGCAAGGAAACCAAAGTGGCGAGTTGGGTGCCGATGCGCGGCGCGAACGACGACATGGAGATGGTTCTGCTGATCGATACCTCGGCGCGGAACAGCCTGGGCCAACAGATGAACGACATCGCGAACTTCATCAAGAGCGTGCCGGCAAATGCAAAGTTCTCGCTTGGGTATATGGACAATGGACAGGCGGTTCTGACGGGGCCGCTCTCGACCGATCACACGCGGGCGCTGAGCGCGCTGCATCTGCCGGGCGGGCTGCCGGGATCGAGCGGCGGGCCGTATTTCAGCCTGTCGGACCTGGCGCATAAATGGCCGTCGAACGACCCGCTGGCGCGGCGCATCGTGGTGATGATCACGGATGGCGTGGACATCTACAATCCGCGCTTTGACCCGGAGGATCCCTACATCCTTGCGGCCATCACTGATTCGATCCGCGCGCATCTGGTGGTGTACTCGATTTACTGGCGCGACATGGGCCGGTTCGATAACGCGCAGTACTTCGCCGACTCTGGCCAGAGCCTGCTGGCAGAAGTGACGCAGGCTACCGGCGGCGATTCTTTCTGGATGGGGACAGGCGAGCCGGTTTCGTTCCAGCCGTTCTTTGAGGACCTGAGCTGGCGGCTGCAGAACCAGTACCGGCTGAACTTTTATTCGGAATTGAAGGACAAGCCGGAGGTTCGCACCATGAACCTGAAGGTGGGCGGAGCGGCGATCAAGGTCTATGCTCCGCAGCAGGTGTATGTGACACCTCCGCAAGCGGAGTAGACGGCGCACAACGGTCTCTGCCCGCGGGCGCAATTTGAAGGCCGGAGAGCGGACAACATCGACCACCTGCAGCTGCACGGTTGAGTCAAAGCCGTGCGGTCGCAGGTGGTTTTTCATGGCGCAAAGCAAGCCCTCAATGGGGATTTACCGGGGGTGTTGGATTGTCGGCCTTGCCGGTGGCCTCGGGACTGCCAATGTGATCGGCAAGCTTTGCCCCGGAAAAGCTGTCTGTAAAACTGGCGTCGATCTCCGGCAGCATGGTGGCGTTCCAGGCAAACCACTCAGCCACGAGCCGGTCATAGACATCCTTCTGGCGCTCTTTCAGATTGGCCCGCTCCATTGGGTCTTCCACAACGTTAAAGAGAAATGTGTTGTCGAGAATCTTCAGGAACTTCATGTCGCCGTCGCGCACGGCGTGCTGCGCATTGCCCTTGTAGCGCCAGAAGAGTCTCCGCGGGACGGGCGAGGCGTTACCTGCCAGCATGGGCATCAGGTTGATGCCATCGGAGGGATAAGCCGGGTCGGGCGAGGCACCGGCGGCGGCCAGCAGCGTAGGTAGCCAATCCATGCTGATGCCCACCTGGTTGGTGGTCTGCGCCATGGGAATGTGCTTGGGCCAGGAGATGATGGCCGGAATGCGCAAGCCGCCTTCCAGCAGCTCCGTCTTTCTGCCGGTGAAGGGCCAGGTATCGGCATAGCGCTCGCCGCCGTTGTCGCTGGTGAAGATGATGATGGTGTTTTCGGCAACGCCATTGGCATGGAGCGCCTGGACGACGCGGCCCACTTGCAGATCCAGCTCCTCAATCATGCGCTCGTAGGTCTTCTGCGAGCCGCCGTCAAAGTCGAAGTGACTATGGCCGGCGAGTCGCTTCGACTCGGCCTCGTCGCCGGGAGCCTCCCACGGCCAGTGCGGAGCGTTGAAGTGCAGGCTTAGAAGAAAAGGCTTGCCTGCCTTCGCGTATCCATTCACCACATCCATGGCATGGGTGCCGAGCAGGTCTGTGAGGTAGCCGGCGTCGTGTATCTTTACGTCGCCGTCCCACAGGCTATCCGCGTGGTCGTAGTAATCGCAAGCGCCGCCGCGGAAACCGTAGAAATGGTCGTAGCCGCTCTGCAGCGGGCCATATCTGGGCAGGAGCCCCAGGTGCCACTTGCCCACCAAGGTGGTGCCGTAGCCCGCTTTTCTCAGCAGCGAAGGCAGCGTGGGATGGTCCGGCGGCAGGCCGGTATCGCGCCCGGCAAGTGGCTCGTCGAGACCAATATCGAGACGGTCCTGGTAGCGGCCGGTGATCAGCGCGGTGCGGGTTGCCGAGCAGACGGCGGAGTTGGCGTAGGCCTGCAGAAAGCGCGTGCCCCTGGCCGCCAGCCCATCGATGTTGGGGGTATTGAGGTCGGGGCGTCCGTAGCAGGAGACGTCGGCATAGCCCAGATCGTCAGCCAAAATGAAAACGATATTGGGCGGATCGGAGACGGGCCGCGCGAAGAGGTTATCGACGCCCGAGGCCAGCGCAGCCACGCCAAAGGCGGCTCCGCGCAGCACGCTGCGGCGTGTGAAATCGCCAGAAACTTCCATCGTGCAACTCCCTGCGGCAGTGGTGGGTCTGAATATGGGTGCGGATTCGGATGGGGCGGAGAGCCAGGGTCTGCTCTTCCAATCGCAACTCTAGCAAAGCCGGATGCGCCGGTCTACTGAGGTTTCGCCTCCGCGCGGCAGGGCTTCCCCCGGAAGGCCCTTTTGTGTCATGCTGTCTCGCATGGGAAGCAAAGATAAGGGCAAAAAGGAAGTCAAGAAGGCGCCGAAGCCGAAACCGAAACCGGAACCGGGAAACCGGCGCGAAGTCTTTACGCCGGCCCCGCCAAAGTAGGAACCACTGGAGCCGCCCGGTCTGCGAAGGATCGGGCGGTTTTGCCGTTTCAGTGGGCTTCGGAAGGTTCGAGGCGCTGCACGGCGGTGGCTGGATCCGGAACGGCGGCTTCGTGAGCCACGATGCGCCAGCCAACCGGGGTCCGGCGCACCACAACGAGATTCACACCCATGGCCTTCTGGCCGGCGTTGGTGGACTCGTAGCGGTCAACGACGTAGATCAGGTCCGGTACACAGCCAATCGACAGAATCCGAATGGAGTCGATGCGAAAGTGGGCGTCGACACCGCGCTGGACATAGGCCTGAATTTGCGCGCGTCCATGCACGACGCCTGTCACGAAGTGCTGGGTCAGGTAATCCGCGTCTTCGGCGTAGAGAGCTCCAACCCGGGCTGCATCGCCGGCGTTATAGGCTGCTTTCCATGTGTCCATGATTTGCTGCGCGATCTGGATCGCTTCAGGGTTGGAGCATGCAGGAGCCGCGGGAATGACGTCCGAGGTTGTAACAGGCTGCTGCCCAAACGATGCAAGGCTGCAAAGTAGAGCCGAGAGAGCAAGCAAAGGTTTCATCGCAGCACCTCATGCAGGACGGGCCATTGTAGGCTGAGATTTCAGAAATTTTCAGTGAGCAGCGCAAAAAATGAAAAGGCCCTCCCGAATGGAAGGGCCTTGATGGTGAAAGTACAGAAAAGCTATGCGACGACTTCGATGCCCATGGAGCGAGCCGTTCCCTTGATGCTCTTAATCGCGGTCTCAACCGATGCGGCGTTGAGGTCGGGCATCTTCTGGGTGGCGATCTCGCGCACCTGCTTCTCGGTCACCTTGCCGACCTTGTCCTTGTTGGGGGTGCCGGAGCCCTTCTGCAGGCCGGCGGCCTTCTTGAGCAGGATCGAGGCGGGCGGCGTCTTGGTAACAAAGGTGAAGCTGCGGTCTGCATAGACGGTGATGACGACCGGGATGATGAGGCCGGCCATCTCTTTGTTCTGCGTGCGCGCGTTGAACTGCTTGCAGAACTCCATGATGTTGACCTGGGCCTGGCCGAGGGCGGGGCCGACCGGTGGCGCTGGCGTGGCCTTGCCGGCTTCAATCTGCAGCTTGACGTAAGTGGATACTTTCTTCGGAGGTGCCATATTGCTTCCTTCGGAATCAGCCTTCGGCTCCTAGCTTCTAGCCTCTGGCGGATTCCATCTCTGATGAATTTTGAAGTTGCCGCCTAAGCGTTCGCCGCTAAACCGGTGGTAGCTAGGACCCGCACCGGCTAGAAGCTAGTAGCTAGTAGCTAGAAGCTGCAACTAAACAATCTTTTCGACCTTGCCAAACTCGAGCTCGACGGGAGTGGAGCGGCCGAAGATGGTCACCATGACCTTGAGCGTCTCGCGATCTTCGTTAATCTCGTCCACCACGCCGTTGAAGTTGGCAAAGGGCCCGTCGGTGATGCGGACGGACTCATTCTTTTCAAATTTGATCTTGAGCCGGGGCTTGTCCTTGGCGGTCTCGGAGCGGAAGAGGATGGAGCTGACTTCCTCCTCGGAGAGCGCGACCGGCTTGTCGCCCGTGCCCAAAAAGCCTGTGACTTTGGGCGTGTCTTTGAGGACGTGCCAGAGCTCGTTGTCGAGTTCCATCTCGACGAGCACGTAGCCGGGCAGGAAGACGCGCTCGACGGTGCGCTTCTTGCCGTTGATGATTTCGGTCACCGGCTCGGTGGGAATCATGACGCGGCCGACGCGGTCCTGCAGGCCAAACGCGGCCACGCGGCTGGCGATCGACTCGCGCACCTTGCGCTCAAAGCCCGAGTAGGCGTGGAGGATATACCACTTGAAGCGCTCATTGCGCTCCGGCTGCGGCTGAGCCTCGTTCGGTCCGGCGGATTGTTCCAGTTCTTCTGTCATTCTGATTCTCGATTCGCGGAGAAGCGGCTTACTGTGCGCCGCCGAGGCGCGTGAGCAGCTCCTGCAAGGCCCGGTTGAAGATGAGGTCCACCACAAAGAAGAAGAACCCAAAGACAAACACAGTGATCAGGACGACCGAGGTCGTGGACTGCACTTCCTTGCGCGTGGGCGCAACTACTTTGCGCATCTCTGCGCGCACATCGGTGAGGAAATGCGTGAGGTTGTTCCACAGACCGACGGCGTTGTCCGAAACATTGGACAGGGCGCCGGGTTCCTGCAGCTTGGCGGACCGCTGTTCGCCTTTTTCGATTGCTGCCTTGCTCGCCATACTTCCATTCCTTTGCGTCCGATGATGCAGTTGGACGCACTCTTCAAACTCTGGCAGGGGCGGAGGGATTCGAACCCCCAAGTTCGGTTTTGGAGACCGACAGTTTAACCGTTGAGCTTACGCCCCTGAAAGCAGAATTCAGGGGTCAGTGATCAGAGGGCAGTTCGTGAAGCTCACTCTGATCCCTGAGACCTGATCCCTGAAGTTACTTCGATTCCTTGTGCGGCTGATGCTTGCGGCAGCGCTTACAGAACTTCTTGAACTCGAGACGGCCAGTGGTCGTCTTCTTGTTCTTCGTCGTCGAGTAGTTGCGCTCCTTGCACTCCGTACACTGCAACGTTACGATTTCCCGCATTTCCAATCCTTCCGAATCTCAGGGCCACTCCCGATGACGCTCGAACTGGCCCCAATCTCCTGTACCGATTCTTACTTAATGATCTCGCTGATGGTGCCCGCGCCGACCGTGCGTCCGCCTTCGCGAATGGCAAAGCGCAGACCCTTCTCCATGGCCACCGGCGTAATCAGCTCCACTACCAACTGCACGTTGTCGCCCGGCATCACCATCTCCGTGCCCGCAGGAAGCTCCGCCACGCCCGTCACGTCCGTCGTGCGGAAGTAGAACTGCGGACGGTACCCCTTGAAGAACGGCGTATGACGGCCACCCTCTTCCTTCGACAGCACGTAGACTTCGCCCTTGAAGTTCGTGTGCGGCGTAATCGAGCCGGTCTTCGCCAGCACCATCCCGCGCTCCACGTCTTCCTTGGGAATGCCGCGCAGCAGAAGGCCCGCATTGTCCCCAGCCAGACCCTCGTCCAGCTGCTTCTTGAACATTTCCACGCCCGTCACAACCGTCTTGCGGGTCTCGCGGAAGCCCACAATCTCCACTTCCTCGCCCACCTTCACCTTGCCGCGCTCGATACGGCCCGTGACCACAGTGCCACGGCCCGAGATCGAGAAGATATCTTCAATCGGCATCAGGAACGGCTGGTCAATCGCGCGGTTCGGCTGCGGCACGTTCTTGTCCACCGCCTCCATCAGCTCGTCGATCTTCGCTTCCCACTGCGCTTCGCCGTTCAGCGCGCCCAGGGCAGAGCCACGAACCACCGGCACATCGTCGCCCGGGAACTGGTACTTGCTCAACAGCTCGCGCACTTCCATCTCGACCAGGTCGATCAGCTCCGCATCCTCAACCGCGTCGCACTTGTTCAGGAACACCACAATGTAGGGCACACCCACCTGGCGGGCCAGCAACACGTGTTCCTTGGTCTGCGGCATCGGACCATCCGTCGCCGCCACCACCAGAATCGCGCCGTCCATCTGCGCCGCGCCCGTGATCATGTTCTTGATGTAGTCGGCGTGGCCGGGGCAGTCCACGTGCGCATAGTGACGGTTCGCCGTCTCGTACTCCACGTGCGCCGTCGCAATCGTGATGCCGCGCTCACGCTCTTCCGGCGCGTTGTCAATCGAGTCAAACGAACGGAACGCAATCTTCGGATTGTGCTTCGAAAGCACCTTCGTGATCGCCGCCGTCAACGTCGTCTTGCCGTGATCAATATGCCCGATCGTACCCACATTACAGTGCGGCTTCGAACGATCAAATTTTTCCTTCGCCATGAAACTTCAATCCCTTTCGTTGGACTTTATTCAATCTGAGCTTCGGACTATGCCCGAGCGCTTCAAACCATTCCGGCCTTGGCTCAGTAATACGAGTAGGCCCTAAAGTACCGTTGCCGCAACTCAGCCGGCACTGCTTCCACCAGACGCAGATACCGCTCGCGCGTAAGAGCCTGATCGGAAACCGGCAGCGCACGATAGAGGGCAGCCGCATCCCTGCCAAGATAGCCGCGGCTGAGGATCGCCTCGAAGTTCCGCACGCTCAGGCCGGAGCGGACCACGCGATTCAGGAAGACCTCGACGTCGCGCAGATGGAATGCCGCGTCCAGCAGTCCATGGAAGTTCCAGTATCCCTGCTCATCCTGAACGGCGATCGCTGCCTGCTCAAACATGCTTCTTCTGCACCCTCAACTCTGCCTCAGGCCTTACTGGGCCTGCTGCCAAACTCTGGAGCGGGAGACGGGGATCGAACCCGCGACCAACAGCTTGGAAGGCTGTGACTCTACCACTGAGTTACTCCCGCAAAAACAGTGGTCAGGTATCAGGCTTCAGGGGTCAATCGCAACTACCGCAACGGCGATACGTCTTCTGACCCGTGATCCCTGAACCCTGAACCCTGAACTTCTGGAGCTGATGACCGGGATTGAACCGGTGACCTCTCCCTTACCAAGGGAGTGCTCTACCAACTGAGCTACATCAGCCCTTCTCAAACTCCTCGGGCGCCGCACTGCCGCCCTTCCCGTTCCCGCTGCGGATGCGATCCGCCTGCATGGCCACAATCGTTCGCAGGGCGAACCCGCCCAGGACGATCAATGGAACCAGCCTCAACTCGACCGGCCTGCCCATCACGAGGACCTTGCCTGCATCCATGGTGAACCAGACCAGCACTGCCAACGCGCCATACAACGCCAGAGCCCAGGGGTACCGCTTTGCCAGGTCAGAGCCGGAGCGCTTGGCTGCTTCGCGATCCACGCTGAACCCATCCTTACCCGCGGCCTTCCGCGTTTTCCAGCCCTTCAACGTGGTGCACAGGGGAGGATTCGAACCTCCGTAGCTCGCAAGGAGCGGCAGATTTACAGTCTGCTGCCATTAACCGCTCGGCCACCTGTGCCCAACCATCCGGAAGCTGCAATTCACTGCCGGAGTCCAACCCTTCTACCTGCTCCTGTGCGGTGCTTTCAGCGCATCAGACCCCGCCCGGAGAACCTCCGGCATTTCGGAGCATCTGCACCTCGGTGGATTCACCGCAGAGGACAGGCCCGGCGAAAAATGCATCCTCACCGGTCCAAACTCGCTGCCGTTTTCCGGCCCCGAAACCCTGAAGAGTGGAGCTGGCGAAGGGATTTGAACCCCCGACCCTCTGATTACAAATCAGATGCTCTACCAGCTGAGCTACGCCAGCCCATGCCACCCAGGAAACAGGCTCCGGAGTCCCGAAGAAGGCGCGGACACACTCCCGCTCCGCGCATACTACGGCACAGAATCCAAGGTTAGCATACCGGAGACGGTGGAGCAAACGCGGGTCGTGCCATTTGCAATGGCGCCGAAGTCTGCAGAAAGTCGCGCTCGGCGCCGGTCGCCACCGTCACGTTTTCGTCCACGGAATTGAGTCGGATGGGAGGGTTTAGCGCGAATTGCAATGCGAATTTTGTGATCCAGATCTCTTGCCTAAATTGAGGATTGCGCGGATGATGCTGGGGGTGGATTGTACCCCATTTTCATTGCCTTGAATGGCCTGGGAGAAATAAAGATGCGCTCAGTAGTGGCTGGATTACTGTTTCTTTTGCTGTCTCCGATCCTGGTTGCCCAGCAAACTCTCAACAATGATGCCGTGGTGAAGCTGATCAAGGCGGGACTTTCAGAGGATCTGATCGTCTCGACGATCAGCGCTTCGCCGGGGAAATACGACACATCTGCGGATGGACTGATCGCGCTGAAGACGGCAGGCGCGAGCGACAAGGTGATTTCGGCGATCGTGATGAAGGCCTCCGGCATCGCGCCAGCGGCAGCTGCACCCGCAGCAGCGGCGTCCGGCAGGCCGGCCGGAATCGACGACGTTGGTGTGTACTACAAGGACAAGAGCGGGGCATGGACCGCGTTGATGCCAGAGGTCGTTAACTTCAAGACCGGAGGGGTATTGAAGAGTCTCGCGTCAGGGGGGCTGGTGAAAGGGGATATCAACGGCCACCTGCAGGGCGCGCATGCCAAGCTCAGCCTGACCTCGCCGGTCGTTCTGGCAGTCTACGTTCCCGAAGGAACGGACATCACTGAGTATCAACTCCTGCGCCTGCACTCGAGCTCCGACTCGCGCGAGTTTCGCTCCGTGACCGGCGGTGTGATGCATGTTTCCGGAGGCGCAAATCGAGACGCGCTCGACTTTCAGCCCGAGAAGCTGGCTCCGCGCGTCTTCCAGGTTGCACTACCGAGCAGCGCCGGAAAGGGCGAGTATGGCTTGCTGCCGCCGGGATCGTACGGCAGCGCGAATTTGGCGAGCGGCGGCAAAATCTATACCTTGAGCGTGGCGGAGTAGAGCGGACGAAGGGACCCCGGAGCAGGCCGGCATGCGCTGCCCGGGGCGCGGCATTTTAGTCCTTTGGTGCGCCTGCTCATCGGTGCGGCGCGTGGGCCTGACCGGCTACTCACAGCCCCACTTAACTCGGGGTGGTAGCTTAGTTCTTGACGGGCTCTATGCACCGACGCACGCGCAGAACGCTGATGGTGGTTGCCGCTGTCCTCCTTTTGCTGGGGGTGGCGGTCT
>JBBIVH010000054.1:11626-14815 GCA_037439805.1 Acidobacteriaceae bacterium | reverse complement strand
CGGCTGCGTCTTCGGCCACGTCTCGCAGGCCCTGCGCGAGGAAGTGATAATGGCGCAGGTTGGCGTTGGGGTAGTTGGGGATGACGGAGAAGAAGACGACGACGGGAAGACCGAGGAGATTGGCGGCTTCCATCGCGACATCCAGCGCGGGATTATCGACGATGCGCATGGCGCGCTGCATCCAGTAGACGACGCACCTGGCTCCGTTGCGCGGCGGGCCCGCGCGGCGGACGTGGATGCGGGGATTGGTTAGGAGCTGTTCGAATGGTTCCGGGTTGGTCGCCACGCGCATGGGCTTCTCCTGCATCAGCCTACAGGGTCGCGCTGACCCTGAAATGCGAAGGGCCGCCCATTTGGACGGCCCGTTGCAGTGAGATCAAAATCGAGTTACCAGCGGCCCCACGCTCGGGTCATGTAGTCAGAGAGCGTCATGCCGACGAGGACGATGAATGTGAAGAGGCCTGCGCCGACCGTGAGCTTGGTCAGCTTGGTGCTGTATTTCACATGCATGAAGAAGAGCACGACGAGGGTCGCCTTCACAACGGCGATGCCCAGCGCGACGATGGGGTTGAAGATGCCCATCTCAACAAAAGAGGCGGCAACCGTAAGCGCCGTGAGGACCAGCAGCGCGGCAAAGATCGCGAGGTAAACCTTCGGGCTCACAATGTGGTGTTCTTGTTCGTCGTGTCCGCTCATGCGATGCATCCTTTACTGGTGTCGGCTGATGAGATACAGCAGGGGAAAGAGAAAGATCCAGATGATATCGACGAAGTGCCAGTAGAGGCCGAAGTTCTCGACGAAGGTGACATGGCCGCTGGTGTAGGCCCCTGCCCTGGCGCGAAAGATCATGTATCCGAGGATGGCGATGCCGATGATCATGTGCAGTGCGTGCATGCCGGTCATCGCGAAGTAGAGGAAGAAGTAGAGCTCAGTCTTCCGCGCCATGTCCATCGCGAGCGGCTTGTCTCCGTAGGCTACAGAGTCTGGATCGGAAGCCGGGTTCACAAACGACTGAACGCTGTAATGAAAGCCGGGGACGTGGTGTTTTTCAATCTTCTCGGAGTACTCAATCGTCTTGATGCCGAGGAAGACGAGACCCAGAAGGAAGGTGAGGACGAGCGCGAGGACAAGGCCGCTTTTGCGGCGCGTCTCAGCGCACCACACGCCCATGGCCATGGTGAAGCTGGACGAGATGAGCACAGCGGTATTGGCGCTTCCCCAGCCGATGTTCAACTGGTGAGAGGCAGCGACGAAGGCTGGGTAGTACCAGTTGCGCAGAATCAGGTAAGCGGTGAAGAGACCGCCGAAGAACATGATTTCAGTGAGCAGGAAGATCCACATAGCAAAGTTTGTGGCATCTGCCTGCTGAGCGACCGATTCAAAGTGATGGCGCTGGTAGGGAGGGTGCGCGTGTTCGGCGGTCTCCATGACGCCTTGAGTCATCACAGGGCTATCCGACACTGGCGACCTCTTTTTCTTTCTGGCGCTCCAGCCATTCGTAGTCGTATGCTTCGTGGTCCATGATGGGAATCTCACGGAAGTTCTCAGTGAGCGGCGGAGACTGCGTCTGCCACTCCAGCCCTGTAGCCTGCCAGGGATTGTCTCCAGCAATCTCACCGTATTTCAGCGACCAGGTGAGATACAGGACCGGCAACAGGTAGCCGACGCCGAGAATCGTGGCGCCAGCAGTCGAGAAGACGTTCAGCACCTGAAACTCCGGCGGATAGGAGGCGTAGCGCCGCGGCATGCCGAGCGTGCCCAGAATGAACTGCGGGAAGAAGGTGAGATTGAATCCGATGAAGGTGACCAGCGCAGCCAACTGCGAGATCTTTTCCGGATACATGCGCCCCGTCATCTTGGGCCACCAGAAATGCAGACCGGCAAGGAAGGCCATGAGCATGCCGCCGACCATCACAAAGTGGAAGTGAGCCACGATGAAGTAGGTCTCAGTGAGATGGATGTCTGTGCCCGAGGTGCCGAGGAAGATGCCCGTCATGCCGCCGATGGTAAAGAGCCCCATGAATCCGAAGGCGTAGAGCATCGGCGTCTCAAACGTGATGGAGCCTTTGTAGAGCGTGAAGGCCCAGTTGAAGATCTTGATGGCTGAAGGCACAGCGACGAGCATCGTGAGCAACGAGAAGATGAGCACCGAATAGTTCGAGATGCCCATGATGAACATGTGATGCGCCCAGACGAAGAAGCCGAAGACGGCGATCGCCACCGAGGAGAAGGCGACGGCAGTGTACCCGAAGACGCGCTTGCGGCTGAAGGTAGAGATGACCTCGCTGATGACGCCCATGCCCGGCAGGATCATGATGTACACGGCCGGATGGGAGTAGAACCAGAAGAGGTGCTGGAAGAGGAGCGGGTCGCCGCCCTTGGCGGGGTCGAAGACGCCGATGCCGACTGTACGTTCGAGGACGACCAGGACCAGCGCAATGGCAAGAACCGGCGTGCCCAGAATCATGAGGATGCTGGTGGCATAGTGCCCCCAGACAAAGAGCGGCATGCGGAACCACGTCATTCCGGGCGCGCGCATCTTGTGGATGGTCACGATGAAGTTCAGCCCGGTAAAGATGGAGCTGAAACCGGCGATGAAGATGGCGATGCCCGTCGTGATGACGTTGGTATTGACGTAATGCGTGGAGAGCGGGGTGGTGAAGGTCCAGCCCGTGTCCACGCCACCGGTAGCCATGGAGTAGAGCGCCAGGATGCCGGCAGCGATGTAGAGGTACCAACTGAGGAGATTGATTTTGGGCAGGGCAAGATCTTTGGCGCCCAGCATCATGGGGATGAAGAAATTGCCGAGCGTTGCAGGCACGGAGGGCACCAGGAAGAAGAAGATCATGATGATGCCGTGCATGCTGAAGATCTTGTTGTAAGTATCGGTCGCCATCAGGTCGGACTGCGGTGTGAGCAGTTCCAGCCGGATGAGGCCCGCCAGCGCGCCGCCGATGAAGAAGAAGAAGCTGATCGAGATCAGGTAAAGGATCGCGATGCGCTTATGGTCGCCTGTCAGCAGCCAACTGAGCAGGCCGTTCTCCTTGCTCAGGTAATTCATTTTTGGAATCCTGGCCGTCGACTGGTCGGGAAGAGTCACGATTGTCGCGCTGCTCATTGGGTCACCATCCCTTTCCCCGCGGGATTCTGTCCGGCTGCCGCAGGCCCGCCGGATGCCGCCTTGCCTTC
>JBBIVH010000054.1:0-11526 GCA_037439805.1 Acidobacteriaceae bacterium | reverse complement strand
ATGGCTTCGCGCTTGACGCGAAAGGCAGGAATGGAGAAGCTGTGAAACACGTCCTGCGAGATCAACGTGAGTTGGATCGGCTGGTTGATAGGAATGTGCAGCGCGTTGATCTCGTGCTGGCCGCCCGGATGCTCGGCCTTCCACATCCACTGCTTGCCGACGACGTAGATATTCATCGCGTTGGCCGGCGGCGTGTACACGCGGAAGTAGATGAGCGCGCCCCAGACAAACATCACCAGGAAGAGTCCCAGCGGGATGATCGTCCATGTCGCTTCCAGCAGCGTCGAGCCTTCGATCTGCACGGCCACGGGGTGGCGCTTCTTGCTGTAGAGAATCGAGAAGCTGGTCACGAGCAGAATCACGATCGTCAAACCGACGAGGCTGACCAGGACGATGAAGAAATACAGCGCGTCCATCTGCGGCGCAATCTTCGACGCCTCCGGCGGAAAGAGCGCGAAGTTCGTCAGCCACTTGACGAGGTACTGCCAAAGAACTGGACTGATTTGAGACATTCCGTTATCCGTTCACCTTTGGTTCATGCACTTGTAACCCGGACGGCGCCGTATGCCCCTGCCGGTAATCCTTGCGGAACATGAGAAACATAAAACTGCCCAGAAGCACCACAGTGAGGAAGCCGCCGAGCTGCACGATGCGGGCGACGATGAGCGAGTGGGTGTTGGTCTGGGGGTCGTAGTGATAGCAGTATGTGAGGATGTTATCGACGGGCGATCCGATGCGATTGCTGGAGGCTTCATCCAGCCCGAGCAGCATATCTTTCGGTGAGTACTCGACGCCCATGTAGTACTGCGCCAGCTTGCCCTCCGGCGTCACAATCTGGATGGAGCTGGCATGCGCGAACTGCGTGAGCTTGCCGTCGGGACCCGGGATGCGCACATAACGGAAACCTACAGCCTGAGTGAGCGCGTCGATATTTGGCTGCGTCCCTGTGAGAAAGTGCCAGCCATTGGCGGTCTCGGGGTGGCCATACCGCTTGAGGTAGCTGCGTTTTTTTGCTGCCGCAAGATCCGGACCTTCACTGGGATCGATGCTGACCACGATGACCTGGAAGTCTTTGCCAGGGACGAAGTTCACCATCTGCAGCGCGCCGGTAAGGCCGTTGAGTTCTTCTGAGCACAGCATCGGGCACTGGAAATAAACGAGCGCGAGAATCGCCGGGACCTTGCCGAAGTATTGTCCAAGGCGAACCTGCTTGCCGCTCTCGTCGGTGAAGGCCGTCTGCAGCGGCAGTTGCTGATTCAGGCGCTGCGCAATTCCGACGCTATTCAAGACGGTGGGCTGCTGATCGTTGGTCGGGCCCATCTGCTTGTCGCCGTAGCTCGAGACCTGGGCGGGGAGGCTGGCGGGTATGAGAACAGCACACAGCAAAGCCGCAGCGAAGAGGACGCGCACCGCGACGCCGCGTTTCGCTTGATTGCTTGCTGTGGACCGATTCATCAATGCTTCCCTTCTCCGGCGCTTCCGGCTGTTCATTCCTGTCCGACTCGACTTCTACTGGGCTTCCTGCATCTCTGCGGCTCGTGCTGCCTGCTCCTGCTCGTATCCTGTGCGCGCGAATCCGTTCGTCAAAGGCGCTGTGACGGTTGGAACCGAATCGCCCGCCATCAACCCCTGGCGCTCGACGGGCGGCGCCACGGGCAAGCCACGCTGCGCCAGCAACTCCATGGCCCGCTCGATCGGGATGCGTACCTTACCCTGCGAACGATCCGCCCACGTGTAGGAATCCAGCAGCAGGTCCTCACGCCGATGGAGGTCCGCCACGTCCTGATTGCCGTCATCGAGCTGCACGCGCGGTGTGGGAAAGTTCTGTGTGAGTTCCGCGACCTTTTGCTGCATTGCAGGATTTGTGGGCATGTTCCCCAGTTCGCGAATGTTGACCGTAGAGGCCCACTTGCTGGTGGGGCCGTCTTCCCTGTTCAGCTCTGCGTTGATTACTTTGCCTATTCCGTAAACGAGGATCCCCGAGACGCCCACAAAGACGAGCAGCGCCATGAGGAAGACCACGATGCCGGTGGTGCGCACATCGGACTGCTCAAAGCCCGCGGATGTGTCAATCTCTTCCGGACTATGGCCGCCGTGCTGGTGCGGATTATGCGTGGACATGCTCAGGCTCCAGAATCTCCGCCAGATGCGGGTCGTTGGTTTGCACCATCGGCCGCTGCTTCAACCGTGTGCAGAAAAATGCCACCCAGAATGCAACCATCGCTACAGGCACGGCGACGTACTCGAGGATTCCCCAACTGAAGTGCAGATTGCGCGCCGCGTCCTTGTAGTTGGGCTCGATGAGCCAGAAGAGATCGAATGCCCTGGCGAAGATCATCCACTGGCACACGCGCACGAGCCGCTTCTTATTGCGCTTGATGTCGCGCGAGAGCAGCATGGAGAACGGAACCAGCCAGTGAAAGATGAAATCGAGCGTGATGATGATGCCCCAGTGACCGCGGATACGGTCGAGATACCAGGGGATTTCTTCGGGCAGGTTGCCGGACCAGATAATGAGGAACTGCGCGAACGCGAGATAGATGTTCAGCATGACGAAGGCGAAGGTGAACTTGCCCAGGTCGTGCTGCTCGGTCTGGCGCAGCAGCGTCTTGAAAGGCTCGCCCTTGGACAGGCTGATGGCCACGATGATGCAAAACGCCAGCACCATGTAGCCCTGTCCGACGAGAAACAGCAGGCCATAAACTGAGGAGTACCAAGTCGGGTCCATCGACATCACCCAGTAGATGACGCCGGCCGTCATGGTGAGGGAGTAGACCACGATGCCGGGTCCGCTGATGTTCTCCAGCTTCTTGATCCAGTAGGGCGTGTTGGCGGGCGAGTCGGAGTCGCGCCGCAGGCCCAGCGAGGTGAGCCGCCACGAGTAGAACGCCCAGATTGCGAAGCAGAGCAGGCTGACCCAGACGTAGGTGACCGGGTTGAGCATCGGGCGCTTGAAGTCGAGGCAATGGGCCTGAATTTCGTTGATGAGGCCAGCCTTCAGCGCGGAGGCGGTGTCGCTCGCTGTGGGGTAAAGCGCCCATATATAGAGCTTCTTCATGTAGAGCGCGCTGACGACCCAGTAGACAAAGACGAGGGGCAGGGTGCGGCTCATGGCTTCCAGCGGACGCCGCAGAAGCAGGCCCCACTTGCCGCCGGAGACGTATTGAACCATGAGGAGAGCGAGGCCGCCAACGGCAAAGCCGAAGCTCATCATCAATCCCAAGACCCATGCGCGCAGCACGTGCTCGGTGGAGCCATCGGCAAATGCCAGCAGCGCCGCAATCACTGCAAAAACCACGCCGATGAGGATCGCGCGCGACCTCCATCCGTCGACAAAGGCCGGCGCGCCGAGATCGGCGGGGAGCGTTCTGGCGTGGGATGCCGCGTGTGTTTCGTGAGCCATTCCGTCTGTCCTTACTTCGCGGCCGCAGGAGCCGGTTTACTTGCTGGAATTGAAATCTTCGGGTCCGCTGGGCGCGCTGGCGCCATTGCGGGATTCCCCTGCTTCACGTCATTTGCATACGCCGAAGCGTTGGTCGCGGCCGGCAACGCCCAAGGCTCTGCGTCACTCGCCGGCAGATTCTCTTCCGCCGCCACTTCCTTGACGCTCTTGACCTGCGCCCCGGAAGGCACATCCTGCAGCGTTGCGCTCTGGCTGAGCTGAAGCGCGCGAATGTAGGCGGCGACGGCCCAGCGATCCACTGGCGTCAATTGAGCCGAGTAGTCTGGCATAGCGCCGTATCCGTGGGTCATCACATAAAAGTAGTGCGAGACGGGCTGCGCCCTGCGCACCTGGTCGTGGAAGTTTGCCGCCGGCTTGTAGCCGCGCTCCACAATCTCGCCGAGGCCGTTGCCTACGCGCGAATGACACGGGGTGCAGTAGACGTTGAACCGCTCCTGCCCGCGCTTCAGCACTTCCATCGTTACCGGGAAGGGCATCAGGTCGCGCTCTTCGCGGTATCCGTTCGCGCCCTCGACGACGCCGGTGTAGAAGTAGCTGTCCTGGTGCAACTGACCGCGCGCCACCGTGTTCAATACCTGCGGCCGCGCCCCGCGATGATCGGCAAACATCTCCGAGCCGCGCTGGGGAATCATCTTGGGCTGGTCCTGCATATCCTGGCGGCAGCCGGCGATGAGGAGGATGGCGGAGAAGCCCGCGAGGGTGAGTGCCTTCCCTCCCATTCGACGAAACGACGTCGAATGGATGGGGCACCCGCTTTGTTCCTGAGCCCTGGTCTCTGATCTCTGATCCCTGTGCTTCATCAGTACTCCACCTCCACGACCGAGACCGGCGCGAAGCTTTGCAGGTAGGCCCGGGCCTCCGTCAGATCGAACTTGGGATCGAGCGCTTCAAGGCACAGAAAGAACTTGTCTGTCGTGGCGCCGTTGCGAAAGTTCGGCGCATTAAAGAGCGGGTGATAGAGAGCCGGCAAGCGGTTCAATGCCAGCATTCCAAACGCCGCCGAAAGGCCGGCCCACAGAATCGTCCACTCATACGCGGGCACGATAAACGCAGGCCACGAGTACGTTGGACGCCCGCCGATGTTGAGCGGATAGGCGAGGACCGAGATCCATGTCTCCATGGAGAACATGGCCGCTGCGCCCATCAGGCCGCCAATCAGCGTGACCAGCGGCACCTTGTTCCGATGGAAGCCGATTGCTTCGGCGGCTTCTTCGACTGGATAGGGCGTATAGCAATCCATGCGACGCCAGCCGTCGTGATGCGCCTGACGAGCGGCTCGCACCAGGTCGCCGGGGGTGTCAAATTCGGCCAGCAGGCCGTAGGTTCCTTCGCGTGCGGGCATCAGTCACCAGCCTCCACCGCCGCCTTGGGCTTGATTTTGGCTGCGGGCAGCAGCATGCGGACTTCGTTCATGGGAATCATGGGCAGGAAGCGCACAAACAGCATGAACAGCGCCGTAAACAACCCGAGAGTCCCGACAAAGGTCATGTAATCCCACTTGGTCGCGCGGTAGGTGCCCCATGAAGACGGGAGGAAGTCGCGGTAGAGGCTCGTGACAACGATGACGAACCGCTCAAACCACATGCCTGTATTCACGACCAAAGAGATGAAGAACATGAAAGCGATGTTGGTGCGCAGCTTGCGCGACCACAGCGTGGTGAGAGGAATCGCGAGGTTGCAGGTGACGAGGACCCAGTAGGACCAGCCCATTGGCCCGAACATGCGGTTCCAGAACATAAAGGCTTCCCAGTGCGAGGCCGAGTACCAGGCCATGAAGGCCTCCATGCCGTAGCCGTAGGCGACGATGAAGCCTGTGGCCAGCATGACCTTGCCCATGTTGTCGATGTGGCGTTCGGTCACCATCGACTCAAGGTGGTAGAACTTGCGCAGCGGAATGGCCAGGGTGAGCACCATGGCGAAGCCGGAGTAGATGGCGCCGGCGACGAAGTAGGGCGGAAAAATCGTGGTATGCCAGCCCGGCAGGACAGCGACCGCGAAGTCAAAGCTGATGACTGTGTGCACAGAGAGCACGAGCGGCGTGGCAAGACCGGCCAGCAGCAGCGAAGCCGTCTCATAGCGCATCCAGTGGCGGATGGAACCGCGCCAACCCCACGAGAGCATGCCGTAGATGTACTGGCCCATCTTCGATTGCGAGCGATCACGGAAGGTACCGAAGTCTGGGATCATGCCCACATACCAGAACACGACGGAGATGGTCGCGTAAGTCGAGACCGCGAAGACGTCCCAGAGGAGCGGCGAGCGGAATTGCGGCCACACGTTCATCGTGAAAGGCAGCGGGAAGAGCCAGTATCCAAGCCAGGGGCGACCGACGTGGATGAGCGGGAACATGCCGGCGCAGACCACGGCGAAGATTGTCATCGCCTCAGCGAATCGGCTAATCGAGTTGCGCCAGCTCTGCTTGAAGAGCAGCAGAATCGCGGAGATCAGCGTGCCGGCGTGGCCGATGCCAATCCACCATACGAAGTTGATAATCGCAAAGCCCCAGGCCACCGGCTGCGTGATGGCCCAGATGCCGACGCCCTTGAGGAAGAGCCATGCAACCGCCACCAGCAGCATGGTGGCGCCGCCGCCGGCGATGCCGAAGATCGCCAGCCAGCCCAGCGGGGTGTGCGGGGTCAGCACGATATGCGAAATTTTGTCGGTCACCGACCTGAAGGTCAGCTCCGGCGCGACAACCCTGAATTCCCCGGTTGCCGGATCGATGCCCGGATCGTTCGTTTTTATCTCACTGGTTGCCATCGTGGCTTCAAGCCTCTCAACCATTCACCGGCGCGTGCTCCACCGGCGTCTCTTCAAGTTCAGGATTCAGATTCAGGACCGCGGCGACATACGTTGTCCGCGGACGAGTGTTCTGGTCGGCAAGGACCTGGTAGCTGCGCTCGTTGGCGCGAAGCTTCGCGATCTTGCTTGTCTTGTCGTTGATGTTGCCGAAGGTGATGGCCGAGGCAGGGCAGGCCTGCTGACACGCCGTCACGATTTCTCCGTCGCGGATTGCGCGGTTTTCCTTGTCCGCGGTAATCTTGGCTTCCTGGATGCGCTGGACGCAGTAGCTGCACTTCTCCATCACGCCGCGGGAGCGGACGCTGACGTCGGGGTTGCGCATCAGCTTGAGGCTCTCGGACTCGTAATCGGAGAAGAGCAGGAAGTTGAAGCGGCGCACCTTGTAGGGGCAGTTGTTCGAGCAGTAGCGCGTGCCCACACAGCGGTTGTAGACCATCGTGTTCAGGCCTTCGGGCGTATGCACGGTGGCGCCGACCGGGCAGACCTGCTCGCATGGCGCGTTCTCGCAGTGCTGGCAGGCCATGGGCTGGAAGTGCGCGCGCGGCGCAGAGAGGTCGCCCTCGAAATAGGCGTCGATACGCAGCCATTGCATGTTGCGGCCGATGCGTACCTGCTGCTTGCCTACCACGGCGATGTTGTTTTCGGCGTAGCAACTGACGATGCAGGCGTTGCAGCCCACACAGCTGTTGAGGTCAATCGACATGCCCCACGCATTGTCGTTGTATGACCAGTTCGGGAAGAGCGAATCGTCAGACCGAGGCGTGTCACGCCCTTCGCCTTCATGCGCAAAGTTGGGGCTGGCCTTGAACTCTTCGAGGGTGGCGTAGCGAATGATGCCGCGCGGACCGAGCGCCTCATCGGCCTCGAGAGAATTGTTGCCGTTCCCCTCACCGCCGAAGGTTTTGGACCGGTGATCCTGAAAGTGGCTCTTGGTGATGGCGATGCCCCACTTACCATCGAGCTTCTTGATTGCGCCGGTTGCATAGAGCGGAGCCGAGGTGGTGCGAATCTGATACGCGTTGAATCCCGCGCCGGAACCTACACGGCCCGCAAACTCGCGCCCGTAGCCGAGGTACACCGTAACCGAATTGTCAGGATGGCCGGGAGCAACAATGACGGGCGCCTTGACGGTATTGCCGCCGACACTCAACTCGACGATGTCGTCCTCTTCAAGCCCAAGCTTTGTGAGCGTTGCGCCGGAGACGATCGCGGCATTGTCCCAGCTCAGACTTGTAACCGGCTTGGGCAGTTCCTGCAGCCAGCCCACATTGGACCAGCGCCCATCGTAGATGTTCGGGTCGGGCCGGAAGATAATTTCAATGGCATCCTTCGACGCCGGCGCGGGGACCGGGGGAAGAGCGGTCTTCGCGGCAGCGGTCCGAGCAAAGGCGGTGTCCGCAATCCAGCCATCGTGGAGCACCTTGCGCCAGCCGGTTTCAAAGTCACCCTTGATGACCGGCTTCCACGTCGCCCGCACCGCCTCATAGGCGCTCAGCATGGGCTCGTCGAGCAGAGTCTGCAACACATCATGCGCCGAGCGTCCGCCATAGAGGGGATCAATCATCGGCTGCACAATCGACACCGTGCCGTCATAGGCCCGCGCGTCTGACCAGCTCTCAAGATAGTGGGCCGCGGGAATGTGCCAGTGCGAAATCTGGCCAGTCTCGTCCACGTGCGATCCCAGATGCGCGACGGTGTTGACCTTGCCAAACGCATCGGCGAAACCAAGATCGGCAGGGGCGTCATAGATGGGGTTGCCGTTGAGAATGACGAGCCAGTCCACCTTGCCGGCGCGCATGTCGGATACCAGCGCCTTCAGCCCCGCCATCTGGTGAGAGGGAATCGGATTCAGCGGCTCATCGCTGACGAAGACGGTCGTGCCGGTGTTGCCCAGCGTGTCATTAATCGACTGCGCGAGAGCGGCGACGGAGGAATCCTGATAGAGCCCCGGAAGCACCGCGCTCTTGCCGGCGTTCGCCTTCAGGTCCTTCGCGAGGGCGGCGAGGAGCTTCTTCTGGTCATCGGTCCAGTTGTACGCGGGAGCATTGACGCCCGCGACGCCGACGGCCTTTGCCAGTTCTGCAGTAAAGGCAGGAATCTCGCTGGCGCGCAAACCGAGGCGATGCTCTGCCTTCATGCCGGTTGTGGTCGGCATGCTCTCGACGGCATACAGGCGATTCATGCCCTTCTCAGGCTGCTTGCGGCGCTCTGCGTAGTCGTGCACCAGCTTGTGGAAGCCGGGATAGGCCGCGCCAGAGAGGAAATCTGCGTCGAGCGAGACGATCACGTCCGCTCCGCTCAGGTCATATTGGGTGTTGATTCCCTGCTCAGCCGCCGTGCCCGCAATCGCCGGGTCATACTGCACGAGTGTCGCTTTGGGCCACGCCGTTTGTACGGCCTTCCACTGCCGCGCAAGAGTGGGAGAGGTCACCGTCGCGCTGAGGATGTAGATGCCCGTTCCATCCTTGGTGCCTGCCACCTTGGCACGAAAGTCCTCGGCAAATTCCTGCCATTCTCGATTCTCACCGCGATACATCACATGCTTGGAGCGGTCCGGATCATAAAGCGCGAGCAGGGTTCCCTGCGAGAAAGGATCGGATGCGCCGCGGTTGTAGGCGTGGTCAGGATTGCCATCCACCTTAATCGGACGAAACTCATCGCTCTTGATCAGCAGCGGCACCGCGCCGGTGAGAAACGGATGCGCGGTGGCAAAGTACATCGACTTGCCCAGCACCAGATCTTCAGGCGCCTTGACATAGGGGTAGATCGGCTCATCCGGCTGCTTGGTGCAGCCCGCCAATCCCGCCAGCGCCATAGAGGCACTCATCAATTTCAGGAAGCCGCGGCGAGATACCGGATCGACCCACTCCTGCGCCGCTGCCGGGAACTCGCGCTCCACGGCCGCCTGAAACTCCGGCGTGTTGGCCAGCTCGTCAATCGAGCGCCAGTAGCGCTTGCCCTCCACGCTCTTCAGTTCGGCGCGCACCTCGGCAAGGCTCATGGGCTGGCCGGCCGCTGCCTGCCCACCCTTTTCACTTTCATTGCCCACGGCGTTCCCTGTCTGCTTCGAGGTTGAATTCATCTTTTCCCGGCTCATCGGTGGCACACCTCGCAGCTTGACAGCTCTCGCGGCGTGCGAATCTTGTAATGCCTCACCAGATAGCGCCCCAGCTCATCCTGGCTCGTGAACTTCTGGTAGACCGGAGCAGCAGGAAGGCTGGCCGCAGAGACATCGCTGGCCATGCCGTGCGCGGCCGCGGACATCGGCAACTCGAGCGAAGCCACCTCCGCGCGAGCGCCGGTTGGATCCTTGGTGACGCAATTCACGCTCTGCGCAGTAGGAACATTGCCCTGCCCGTCGGTTGCCGTGCACCATACGGGACGGCCCTCGGCAGGCGCTTCCCACGCCATGTTGTAGATCTCGCTCGTGGGGCGCAGGTTCTTGGCCGGGTTGCGGTGGCAGTTGAGGCACCACTCCATCTGGAGCGTGTTCTGCTCATACATCAGCGGCATCTGGTCCACGCGGCCATGGCAACTGGCGCAGCCAATTCCCTTGTTCACATGGATGGAGTGATTGAAGTACACGAAGTCCGGCAGGTCATGCACCTTGGTCCAGGTCAGAGACTGGCCCGTCGCCCAACTGTCGCGCACCGGCTGCAGAAGCTGCGCATTTGTCCAGATCTGCGCGTGGCAGTTGATGCAGGTCTTAGTCGGGGGAATGCCCGCATAGCTCGACTTCTCGACGGTCACATGACAGTACTGGCACTGGAGGCCCAGTCCCTGCACGTGGTGCTTGTGGCTGAACGGTACAGGCTGGTCCGGGCGCTGGCCCTGGCGTGTGACCCAGGGCGAGCGCTGCAACTGGTCCAGCGTGACTCCCAACGCGATCACGATCAGCCCCGTCAGTACCAGGCTCGCGCGAGCCAAAGCATTGGAGCTGCGATCAAATATCTGAGCCATGAATGCTTTCCTGCTTTGTTATGCTTGCTTCCGTTGCGTACCGCGATGTGCGCGCTGTGCCGACGGTCACATACGTTACGGTTATTTTCTGTTTTAATGCGGAAAACAAGTGTGTTTTTACCGACCTCGAAACTTCAATATAGCAGCCACAACCGGTCGCGCAACTCTTCCCGCACTCCAAAATCGCAAAAATGTTTTATTCCGCGCAACTTTTATAAGCCACACAAAACGATGGAGTTTGTGATGTGTATGTCTGCGGGGAACAGAACCTTGTTCTCTCTCGCGACGTGCGCAAGAGGGATTCTCAAAACGGAACAAATGTACCACGCCAAATGGACAACAGGCCACCGCGCTTCCACGCCGTCTTGCATCGTGCGACGACACGTCTCTTCGTTGCGCAGATCAGAATGCTTTCAGTGCGGAGCGCTTGTATCCGCGCAGCCTATCGAGGGATTTCAGGAGAACACTCGGTCCTCTGAATGCTGCGGACTGTCGAGCGATTCGTGCCCGTGCTCGCAATCGAATGCATTAGAATGCGGCCATGGCGCACTGCTGTCCGCGCCTGCCGCGTTCCATGCGGTCATCTCTCCAGGAATCAACACCTGCAAGCCCGATTCCGCAACATCGTAGCTGGATAAGGAAGAGACATGAAAAACGCAGGACTGCTGGTGATGCCGGCGGGCTTTTTCCTTGTGGCCGCCGCGCTTCTTCTCTTCGATGGAGCCGCTATGCGATTCGTCTTTGTGCTCTGCGGCCTGGCCGTGGAGTGCATGGGGCTCACCTTCGCTGTACGCGGCCACATGGCCGTCCGAGGAGAACACTGATTTTATGGATCCTTACGCAGCACTCCCGCTCCCGCAGTCGGCATTCGTACTTGCGCTCTGCCTCGTGCTGGTCTCGCCGCTTGCCCTCGCCGGTGTGGCGCTCATCAATGCGGGTCTCGGCCGCTCGCGCTCCGCGGCGCACTCTTTGCTCGGCAGCCTTGCGCTGATCGCCGTGGCTGTTGTGGTGTTTGCGCTGATTGGCTCGATGTTTGCCTACGGAGACACCGGCTATACCTTCTCGATCTCCGGTAAGCCGTGGAACTGGATTGGGGCAGGCTCTTTTGCGCTCAGGGGCTTCAGCGCCAGCACGGTGCAGGCGCAACTCAGCACCCTTGCGCAATTCATCGCAGTTGCCTTTGCCGTGCTGATCGCATGGGGCTCGGGCGCGGACCGCTTCCGCATCGCCGCGGGCGCAGCGGCTGCGGCCATTCTCGCCGCACTGGTGTATCCGATGGTTGCCTACTGGGCATGGGGAAC
>JBBIVH010000053.1:1567-15315 GCA_037439805.1 Acidobacteriaceae bacterium | reverse complement strand
AGCGTGTGTCCCGTCGCGTCGCCCTGCCACTCGGCCGCCAGCGCATCCATCCGCGCTCCCGTCGCATCCGTCGAGCGGTCATCCACCGCGATCACCTGCAGGCGTACACCCTCGGCCGCCAGCAGTGACCGCAGTGTCGCCTCAATCGTCGCCTCTTCATTGCACGCCGGAACCACCACCGTCACGTCCGGCCCATCGCCCGGTTCCAGCTTCGGCAGAACCCCCGCAATCTTTGTCAGATCCGGCAACAGCGGCATCCCGCGCACCACCAGCCACGCCTGCACCAGCCACGCCGCAGCCAGCAGCCAGCACGCACTCGCAAACACCAGCCACCCCAGATGCATCGCGCTCATAGAGCCACTATCGCCCGTCGAATCACAGCGTGCTGCCCGCTCCGCAGGATCGTTTTGTCCACATCAAACCTGCTCCGCGTTCAGCCTGGGCGCAAATCGCGCCCCGCTCCACAGAATCGCGCACGACACGACCAGCGAAATCAGCGTCACGCCCAGCCCCAACCGTAACGATGAATGGTCCGATACCGCCCCGATAATCTGCGGTGAAAACGTGTCGCCGAAAAAGTGAATACAGAACAGGTTGATCGACACCGCCGTCGCCCGCACCGGCGCAGACACTGAATTCACAATCGCCGCATTCAGCGGCCCCGTATTCAAAAACAAAAAGAACTCCGCCGCAAACAGCGACGGCACCACCCACTTCTCCGGCCCGAAGAAGACCATCACGCCGCACGGCAGCGTCAGCGCCACGCTCCAGAACGACACCAGGTACAGCGCGCGATCATTCGTGCGCAGCCAGATTTGCGCCAGCCAGCCGCCCACCAGCGTCCCCGCAATCCCGTCCACCACCGTGATCGCGCCCACCACCGTCCCCGCGCGCGCCACACTCAGTCCCGCCACGCGGTGCAGAAACGTCGGCACCCACGCCGAGATCCCGCCCATCGCAAAGGTCAGCATCGCCAGCCCGAAGGTCGCCGTCAAAAACGCCGGGTTCCTCAGAATTCCCGCCACCGTTGCCCGGTCCATCGTCGGCATCAGATGGTCGTTCGCCCCGCGCTCCGGCTCGCGTCCCAGCCAGCCATACAACGCCGCCACCACCAGTCCCGGAATCGCGCACAGAAAAAACGGTGTCCGCCAGCCCCACAGCGAGCCCATCTGCCCGCCCGCCACGTAGCCCAGCGCCGCGCCCACCGGAATCGCAAGATAGAACAGCGACAGCACCTTGTTCCGGTCGCGCTCCGGATAAAAATCCGCCAGTACCGCCGGCGCAAAAATCCCGAACGTCGCCTCGCCCACCCCCACCAGCGCGTGCCGCACATAGAGCGTCCAGTAGCTCTGCACCCACGCCGTCGCCAGCGTCGCCAGGCTCCACAGCACCGCCCCGCCGATAATCAGCGGCTTGCGCGGGAACCGGTCGCCCAGCCATCCCGTCAACGGAGCCACCACCATGTACGTCACAAACAGCGCCGTCGTCAGCGCGCCCATCTGGTGGTCCGTCGCATGAAACTCGCGCTGAATCAGCGGCTGCGCCCCCGGCAGAATATAGCGGTCGATGTAGTTCAGCAGGTTCAGCGCCAGCAGCAGCGCAAGCGTGCCCACAGCAGGCGTAACCATCGCGGGCGTGGCTTCAGCCGTTCTAGTCAATGCTGGCTCCTGCACTATGTCGATTACGGCCCGAAGAAAAAACAGTCCCGAGGAATCCAGTTCATTCCGCCGGAATGCAGCCCAGTGCGTCTACTTCCTCGGCCGCGGCCAACGTGCTTCCACCGTCGTTGCAATCCCGCCCCTCGGACGAAAGTCGCCCTTCACCACCGCCCACACCGGATCGCACGCCTTCACCACATCCTCCAGCACCTGGTTCACAATGTTCTCCTGAAAGATGCCAAGATTCCGGTAACAGAACAGGTACTCCTTCAGCGACTTCAGCTCCAGGCATCTCTTCCGCGGCATGTAGCGGATTGTCAGATGTCCAAAATCCGGTAGCCCCGTCTTCGGGCAGACCGAGGTCAGCTCCGGATCGTCAATCGCAATCTCGTAGCCGGGAAACTGATTCTGCCACGACTCAATCGCTGGAAATACAAAATCCAGGCCTGCCTTGGCATGGTCGTCCGTGTAGCGCGGTTGCTTTGCCATGCCTCTCATTGTACGAGCCGCGTACCGCCTGCTTCCTTCCCGTTTTTCTCGGATTTTCATGACTCTTCGAGGCTTGTCGCGCGTCTTATATACTGGCTCAGGTTAATCGAATGGCTGAAGCAAGAAGGCAATCTAACCAGCGCTGGCTCTGGATCGGCGCGGGAATCCTGCTCGTGATCGTTTTCTTTACCGTTCGCACTCTCACCCGCGAGCGGTTGCCTGTTCGCATCGCCAGCGCCGAGCGCCAGTCCCTCCTCAGCACCGTCAGCACCAACGGACGCGTCGAGCCTCGTGTCAACTACGAGATGCACTCCCCCATCGCCACCACCGTGCAGGCCGTCTATGTGCAGCCCGGCGACGTCGTCCCTGCCGGAAAGCTCCTCATGAAGCTCGACGACATCGACGCCCGCGCCCGCGTCGCATCGGCTGAAAGCGCCCTCAAAACCGCGCAGGCCGAACTCGACGCCGCCCGCAACAACGGCACGCCCGCCCAGCGCGAGTCCGCCGCAGCCGACATCGAACGCAGCCGCATCGAGCGCGATCAGGCCCAGAGCAGCCTCAACGCCCTCACCCATCTTCAGACCACAGGCGCAGCATCCGCCGCCGAGGTCGATGCCGCCCGCCAGCGCCTCGCCTCCGCACAGACCGCCTACAACGCCACGCAGCAAGCCGCGAAGAATCGTTACTCCGCTCCCGACATCGCCCGCGCGCAAGCCGCCGTCAACGACGCCCAGTCTGCTCTTGCCGCCGCTCAGCAGGTCCTCAGTCAGACCAGCGTCATCGCGCCCATCGCCGGCACCGTGTACACGATCAATGCCGGTCGCACCGAGTTTGTCCAGCAGGGTGCGCTTCTTCTTCAGATCGCCGACCTCCACAACGAGCGCATTCGCGCCTACTTCGACGAGCCGGAAATCGGCCGCCTTGCCGTCGGTCAACCCATCGACATCAAGTGGGACGCCAAGCCCGGCAAAGTCTGGCACGGTCATATCGAGCGCGTTCCCGTCACCGTCATCATCTACGGCACCCGCACCGTCGGCGAGGTCCTCATCGGCATCGATGGGCCCGATGGCGAGTTGTTGCCTGACACCAACGTCACCGTCACCGTCACCACCGCCAGCCAACCCAACGTCCTCAGCATCCCCCGCGAAGCCCTCTTCTCCCAGGGCGGCAAGCCCTACGTCTACAAAGTTGTCGAGAACGAACTGGTCAGGACCAGCGTCCAGATCGGCACGCCGAATCTCACTCAGGTGGCCATCCTTTCCGGACTCAACGAAGGAGACCGCGTCGCCACCGGCACCACCTCGGGACAGCCGCTCCAGGAAGGCCTTCCCATCAAGGTCATGCGATGAACGCCCTGCTCCTCGCTGGCGTTCTCTCCGTCCTTGTTGCGCCCGCATCGCAGACGCTGGCCGCTCCGCCCACCCTCCAGCAGGCCAACGCCGCGCTGCAATCGGGCGAAGCAGACCATGCCCTTTCCCTCCTCGATGCGCAGCCCGCATCCGCAGAGAGCCACAACCTCCGCTGCCGCGTTCTCTATGCTCTTGAGCAGTGGGATGCCGCCACGTCCGAATGCGAGCAGGCGGTCCGCATGGACTCCTCCAATGCGCTCTTCCACCTCTGGCTCGGCCGCGCCCTCGGCGAGAAAGCCGGTCGCGCCTCCTTTCTCAGCGCCTACTCGCTCGGCAAGCGCGTCCGCGACGAGTTCGAGGCCGCCGCCCGCCTCAACCCGCAGAGCCCCGAGGCTCTCTCCGATCTCGGCGAGTTCTACTACGACGCGCCCTCCATCGTCGGAGGCGGCGACCAGAAGGCCTATAAGGTCGCCGACGATCTCGACCGCATCGCTCCCGCCCGCGCCCACGAGCTCCGCGGACGCATTGCCGAAAGCCGCAAAGATTTTCCCACCGCCGAAGACGAGTTCAAAAAAGCCATCGCTCTCGATCCCCATCCGGCCTTTCAGTGGACGGTCATCGCCTCGTTCTATCGCCGCCGTTCCCGCTGGTCCGACATGGACACCGCCCTCAACAACGTCGTCCACCTCGCCCAGCGAGACCCTCACGCCGGCGTCGCGCTCTATGACGGCGCATCCACACTCATCGCCACTCGCCGCAATCCGTCGCTCGCCGCGCACATGCTGCAGCTCTATCTCGCAATGCCCATCAAGTCGGAAGAGGCTCCAGCCTTCGCCGCATGGCTCCGCCTCGCCCGTCTGCAGGCTCAGTCAGGCGACCTCGCCGCCGCCCGCGCCAGCCGTGCTCAGGCGCTCAGCCTCGCACCCACTTTCAAGCCCGCGCTCGATGCGTCCTTTTGAACGGAGCCAGTGACCGTGACTCGCCATCTCCCATCTCGCGCCATTCTCCTGGGCTTGCTCCTCATCGGTCTCGCTCTGGCCGCGCATTCGCCCGCTCAGGTCTCTCTCGTCACAGTCGTCGATCTTGCCCAGCGCAACAGTACCGCCGTCCACCTCGCCCAGGCCGACGTGGAGAAGGCGCAGGCGCTCCTCTCCGAGAACAAAGACGTCATCATCCCTGCGCTTACCTTCAGCACCGGCTTGCCGGCCTTTCCTGAGACCGGCTTCACCGGCACCCCGCCCTCCGTCTGGGGCGCCACCGTCCAGTCGCTCGTCTTCAGCGTCTCTCAAAAGCGCTACCTCGACGCCGCTCGACTTGGCCTCCAGGCTGCTTTCTCCAGCCTCAAAGACGCAAAGGAGCAAGTGGCGCTCGACGCCTCCAGCGCCTACATCGAGCTCGATACCGTCCAGCAGGACCTGCAAGCAGCACAGCAGCAGGAGCAGTTCGCAGCCCGCCTCGTTGAAATCGAGCAGCAGCGCGCCGAGGCCGGCGTCGATCCCCTCAGCGAACTCCTTCAGGCCCGCCTCACCGCAGCCCAGGTCAAGCTGCGACGCCAGCAGCTCGAAGCCCGCGCCGCCACTCTCCGCACGCAGCTCGCCGGCCTCACCGGCCTCCCCGTCGAGTCCATCGCCACCAACCACAGCTCCATCCCCGAGGTCCCTCAGATCACCTCAGACTCCAGTCACACGGCGCTGTCAGGGCTGGACGCCGCCCAGCTCCTCGCCCGCTCCAAGCAGTTGGTGGCCAAAGGCGACGATGAAATTAACTTTCTGCCTCAGTTAACCTTCGCCGCCCAGTACAACCGCAACACCACCCTCCTCAACGACGTGAACTCCTTCTTCGCGCATCCTCTGCCGGCGAACAACTTCGCCTCGGGCGTCCAGATCGAAGTCCCTCTATTCGATATGGGCCACCGCGCCAAAGCGCGCGAATCCGCAGCCGACGCCCTCCGCGCCACCGTCGAAGCAGAACAGGCCCATCATCAGTACGACCTTCAGATTGCCTCCCTCACCGGCAGCCTCAGCGAGCTCGCCACCCTCGCCGAAATCGCCAGCCTCAAGCAGCAGATTGCGACCGAGCAGCTTCACTCCGTGCTGTCCCAACTGGAGTTAGGCAGCGGCGAAAGCAGCTCCCAGCCGAACGCCCCGCAGCTCAATCCACGGACCGAACAACTCGCCCGCATCGACGAGCGTCAGAAATACCAGGACTCCCTCGACGCTGGACTCGACCTCGCAAAGACTCGCCTCAGCCTGCTGCGCGCCCTCGGCCATATGCAGGACTGGCTCAACGAGTTACACGGCAAGTAACGCCCGCGCCGCAGTTTCAGCCCTTGAAAATCTGCAAAATGGTAGAATTAAGAGTGA
The DNA here is from genome assembly GCA_037439805.1 of Acidobacteriaceae bacterium. Lineage (GTDB taxonomy): Bacteria > Acidobacteriota > Terriglobia > Terriglobales > Acidobacteriaceae > Telmatobacter. Next base: position 9,456 of record JBBIVH010000053.1, on the reverse strand, counting down.
TGTCAAAGCCTTTGAAGACCCTCTTCCTCAATCCCCCGTCCTTCGAGAACTTCGACGGTGGCGCAAGCTCCCGCTGGCCCGCAACCCGCGAAATCGAGTCCTACTGGTATCCCGTATGGCTCACCTATCCCGCCGGCATGTTGGAGGGCTCCCGCCTGCTCGACGCTCCGCCTCATCACGTCACGGCGCAGCAAACCATCGAGATCTGCAAGGACTACGAATTTCTCGTTCTCTTCACCTCGACCGTGGGCTGGGAGGGCGATCAGCGCCTCGCAGAGGCCATCAAGGCTGCCAATCTCTCCATCCGCATCGCCTTCGTCGGTCCGCCGGTGACCACTGACCCTGACCGCGCGCTGAATGAGTGCTCCGTCCTCGACTTCATCTGCCGTCGCGAGTTTGACTTCTCCGTCGTCGAGTTCGCGCAGGGCAAGCCGCTCAACGAAATCCTCGGCATCAGCTACAAAAAGGACGGCAAGATCGTCCACAATCCCGACCGCCCGCAGGTCGAAGACCTCGACGCGATGCCCTGGGCCACCAAGATCTACAAGCGCGACATCGACGTCACGCGCTACAACGTGCCCTTCCTGCTCCATCCCTACATCGCGCTCTACTCCACGCGCGGCTGCCCTGCCCAGTGCACCTTCTGCCTCTGGCCGCAGACCCTCAGCGGCCACGCATGGCGCAAGCGCTCCACAGACGATGTCGCCGCCGAGCTCGCATGGGCCAAGGAAAACTTCCCTGACGTGAAGGAATTCTTCTTCGACGACGACACCTTCAACATCCAGAAGCAGCGCACCATCGAGCTCTGCGAAAAGCTCCAGCCTCTCGGCCTCACCTGGTCCTGCACCTCGCGCGTCACCACCGACCGCGAAACCCTCAAGGCCATGAAGGACGCCGGCTGCCGCCTGCTCATCGTTGGCTTCGAGTCCGGCGACCCGCAGATTCTCAAGAACATCAAGAAGGGCGCCACCGTCGAACGTGCCCGCGCCTTCGCCAAGGATTGCCACGACCTCGGCCTCGTCATCCATGGCGACTTCATCCTCGGCCTCCCAGGCGAAACCAAAGAGTCCATCCGCAACACCATCAACTTCGCCAAATCGCTCGACGTGGAAACCATCCAGGTCTCCATCGCCCACGCCTACCCCGGCACCGAATTCCATGAGTTCGCCAAGGCCAACGGCTTCATCACCAACGAAAAGATGGAAGACGGCGGCGGCCACCAGATGGCGCACATCGAGTATCCCGGCCTGCCCGTCGATTACGTCATGGAGATGGTCCACCGCTTCTACGACGAGTACTACTTCCGTCCCAAAGCTGCCTTCCGCGTCGTCTGGAAAGCCATCGTCAACCGCGACGTTCCGCGCCTCTACGTCGAAGCCAGGGCCTTCCTCAAGCTGCGCTCGCAGCGCAACAAAATGGTCAAGGAAGCGCGCAACCGCCGCGGCGATACCTCCGCAACCGTTAGCGCCGGAGCCTAGCGCATCCGAGCCTCACATCCCGAGGGCGGCTCCCCGCGAGTCCGCCCTCCTTTTCTTGCGGGCTTCTCACCCGCCTGAAGGAATTGCAGCACTCGCATGGCGCATCACACACTCACCCCGCGGCAATATCTCATCCTCGCGCTTGTCGCCCTCTGCGCTCCGCTCGGTGACACCTGCCTCTCCCGCGGCATGACGCAGGTCCCGCCCATCTCCCTCGCGCATCCCGCCTCGCTCGTCGCCGCCGTCTTCACGCCGTGGATCGCCGTCGGCATCGCCCTGCTCATCGGCTTCTTCGCCAGCTATCTCACCGCGCTCTCCTGGGCCGACCTCACCTTCGTCCTCCCCGCCACCGCCTTCGGCAACGTCATCGTCGCCCTGCTCTCGCGCTTCTGGCTCCACGAGACCATCTCCCTCCAGCGCTGGCTTGGCATCGCCCTCATCACCATCGGCGTCGGCTTCGTCGCCAACGGGCCCTCGCTCACTGAGCGTCCCCAACCCGCGGGTGACTCCATCCACGAGGAGCAACTCCGATGACACTGCTCCCTGTTTCCGCTCCTCAGCCCGGCTTCTGGACCGCCACCGGCATGATCGCCGCCATCATCCTCAGCTCCACCACCGGCGAAGTCCTCACCGCCGCCGCCATGAAGTCCATCGGCGACCTCGACCTCATCCGCGCGCACTCCGGCCTCAGGGGCGCCATCCGCGCCGTCCTCACCTGTCCGCTCTTTTTTGCCGGAGTCTTCTTCCTCGCAACAGCATTCTTCTCGTTGCTCTTCGCGCTCAATCACATGGACCTGAGCCTCGTCGCGCCGGCGTCCGCCTCACTCACACTCGTGACCAACGCCATCGCCGCAAAGCTCTTCCTGCATGAGAACGTCGATCGCCGCCGCTGGACCGCCGCCGTCTTCGTCTGCATCGGCGTCTATTTCCTCGCGCACTAGCCCCGGATCACGAAGCGGCCATGCCCAGCCCCACCAGGTTGGCCGCGGCAATAATCACCAGCATCCCCGCCCATAGCAGCCGCACCGGCCGGCCTTCTGCTTCCTTCCACTCGCCCAGCGCCAGCCCCACCAGCCCGCCGCACAGCACGTAAATACTCATATGCAGCATCCAGTTCACATACGACAGCCGCTGCGGAATATTCGACGCGCCCCACGCATAGAAAAAGAACTGCAGATACCACATGATCCCGCCCGTCGCCGCCAGCGCCGCATTCCGCGCCAGCGTCGGCGTCGCCTGGCTCAGGTCCTCGCGCAGCGAGAGCCGCTTCACCGCCGCCAGCCGGATGAAGCAATAGCTCAGATTCACCAGCGCCCCGCCGCCCATAATGCACACATAGCTCGGCAGCGCCGCATACAGCGGACTCACGCCCAGGTGCTGCGCCGCAGCCTCCATCGGCTTCGCCGCGTCAATCGCAAACGACATCCCCGATGAAAAAATCCCGCACATCGTCGCCAGCAGTAGTCCCAGCCCCAGGTTGAACTCCGCGATCTCCCCGCGCAGTTGCCGCTCCTTCTGGTGCCCTGCATACGACACAATCGCCACGCCCATCAGCGCCACCAGCACGCCGGCCATCGTCAGCAGCCCGCCCCGCGTTGTGACCAGCATCGCGCCCTGCCCATGCATCAGAGGCGGCGCCAGCGTGCCCACAATCAGCGTCACACCAATCGCAACGCCAATGCCCAGCGACATCCCCAGATGCCGCATCGTCAGCCCGTAGCTCACATTGCCCACGCCCCACATCGCGCCAAACAGCGCCACCCGCAGCAGCAGAGCAGTCCCCATCGACGCATAGAAGCCGTGAAAATCCGGCAGCAGCACCAGGCTCACGCCAATCGGCAGCAGAATCCAAGAGAACACGCCCGCCAGCGCCCACGTCGTCTCCCATGACCACTTCCGCACCTTCTCAATCGGCGCATAAAACGACGCCGCCATGCTCGCGCCCAGCACGTGCCAACCAATTCCTGCAATCACTGACGTCATGCCTGTCTCACGACCTCCATCGTGCCTCGTGCTTACTGAACATCCACGTCAAAGCTGTAGCTCCCCGCCGCCAGGCGATAGCCGCCATCCGTCGCCGTCGCCTGCGCGCTCTGTGTCAATGGCGTCCCGTCCAGCACATAGCGCGCCGCCTGCGCCGCATCCACATCCAGCAGCCCCGTCGCATTCGCAGGAATCGTCACCTTCCACTGCGCCTTCTTCCCCGTCAGCGTCCAGTCCGATTCCACCACGCCATACTGTGAGGGGTACCGGAACTCCACGCTCCCCAGCCGCGCGTCAAACACCGGATGCAGCACCACCGTGTGGAAGCCAGCATCGAGCGGCGTCGCGTCCACTCCCGCCGCATAGCGATAAATCCAGTCCGCCACCGCGCCATACGCATAGTGGTTATACGAGTTCATGCTCGGGTCGCTCTTCATCTGGTCGCCGTTCCAGCGTTCCCATGTCGTCGTCGCACCGTGCTCCACCAGGTAGCCCCACGAGGGATACTGCGTATTCATCAGCAGGTGATACGCCAGCTCCGCATGGCCCGTCCTCGCCAACTCCTCCAGCAGATACGGCGTCCCCAGAAAGCCCGTCCCCAGCAGCCCGCCATTCGCCTCAATCTTGTCCACCAGCTTCTGCGCAGCCACCGCGCGCAGTGCCTCCGGCAGCAGATTCATATGCAGCGCCAGCACGTACCCCGTCTGCGTATCCCCGCCATGGCTCATCGCGTTCGGATTATTGATCACCCCAAACGGCGACGGGCTGTTGTCCGCGCCCGCCACAAACCCATCCGCATGCACAAACCGCTTCTGGAACGCCGCACGAATCTTCTCGAACAACGCTTCATACTTCTGCTCATCCGTCGTGCGTCCCGTCGCATGCGCCATCTCGCGCATCAGCGTCGCGTCGTACGCCCAGTACGCCGTCGAAATCAGCACCTGATCCGTGCGTCCCTCCGGCGAGAGCCAGTCCCCAAACGGAATCCCCGAGTTCTTCCACAACCCATCCGGGTTCGTCTTCTCAATCTCGTCGAGATATTTCTCCATGCCCGCCCAGTTCTGCTCAATCACACTCGTGTCGCCCGTCTGCAGCCATGAGGTCCACGGAATAATCACGCCCGCGTCGCTCCAGCCCGCGCCATAGCCCGTGTTCTCGCTCGAAGTTCCCGGCGCATAGATGCCATAGAACGCCGTCCCCGCCTGCGTCCCCCGCAGGTCCCGGCCAAACTTCCGCGTGAATGCCGCCAGGTCCATGTTGTAGCTCGCCGTCCGCCAGAAGACCTGCGCATCCGCTGTCCATCCCAGCCGCTCATCGCGCTGCGGACAGTCCGTCGGCACGCCCACAAAGTTCGACCGCTGCCCCCACACAATATTGCTCGACAACTGGTTGATCATCGCGTTGCCGGTCATCAACTCCGCCGCAAACGGCGCAGCCGTATGCAGCACCAGCGCCGTCACCGCGTCTTTGTCCGGCGCCGAGGGCAGCCCCGTCAGTTCCGCATACCGGAATCCATGAAACGTAAACTCCGGCGTGAATTCTTCCACTCCCTTCCCCGCCAGCGTAAACGTGTCCGTCGCCTTCGCCGTCCGCAGATTCTCCACGTACAGCGTCCCGTCCTCGTTCAGAATCTCCGCAAACCGCAGCCGGATTGTCGTCCCCGCCGGTCCCTGCACGAGCACCCGCTCCACGCCCGCCAGGTTCTGGCCAAAATCAAACACATACACGCCCGGCTTTGGCTCCGTCCTCTTCACCGCTCCCACCGCGCGCTCCACGCGAATCGGCTGAAAATCCTGCGCTTCAATCTTCACCCGCGCAGGCTCAATCTTCTCGACGCTATTCCAGTGCTCCCCCTTGAAGCCCGGCTCATCCCGTCCCGCCTGCATCCGCCGCGCATCCTGGCTCTCGCCGTCATACAGTTCCGCGTGCAAAATGTACGACCGGCTCGCCTTCCAATCTGGCCCCGTCGTCACCCACTCCACGCTGCCGTCCTCATGCTCAATCCGCAATTGCGCCCGCAGCGCCGGCGGCGTCACGCCATAGTTATTCGGCTCCTGATACCACTCAATGGAAGTCGAGTACCATCCCGGCGCAAGCAGCGCGCCCACCACATTCGCGCCCTGTCGCACCATCGCCGTCACGTCATACGTCTGATAGACCACCCGCTCGCGATAGTCCGTCCACCCCGGCGTCATCCGGTCTTCGCTCACGCGCTTCCCATTCAGGAAAAGCTCATACTCACCCAGAGCCGTCGCATACAGACGCGCCGACTTCACCGCGCTCTTCACGGCAAACTCATCCCGCAGCGCCTTCACCGAGTCGGGAATCCACGGATGCCCCGCCGGCTGGCTGAACGGCCCCGGCGACGGCTTCCACGCCACCGCCGTCTTCCAGCCTTCGTCGTCAAAGCCCGGCTTCTGCCATCCCGCCGCCGCATGCGTCGCCGTCTTCCAGCCCGCATCGCTGCCAAATGTCGCCATCGTCCCGTCCGCGTACTCCACCACCAGCGTCGCAATCATCGGCGCGGCATCTTCCGTCGCCATGCCATTGGGATTCGTGACGTAATGCAGCCCTTCAACCGCCACCACGTTCGCGCCCGTCTTCACCTGCGCCGTCACATCCGCCTTCACAAACTTCTTCCACGGCATCTGGCTCCACGCCGGCAACGGATCGGCCGTCAGCACCTCCTCGCCATTCACCCACGCCGACACCGTATCCTGCGCCGTCGCATACAGCGTCGCCCGCTTCACGGCCTTCGTCACCTGTCCCGTTCCGCGATACGCAAACCGCTCCTCTTTGCCCTTCTCCGCCGCCAGCGCCTTCGCATCCGGACTCGCAATCCAATCCGCCGCCGCGTGGCGCACCGCGTTCTCTTCCTTCGTCTCAAAGCCAATCCACTCCGCGCGCCACGCAGTCTGCTGCATCAGGCCCGTCTCCCACCAGGAGCCTTCACTCACCGCGTACGCCTTGCCGTCCGCGCCCCACACCTTCACACGCCAGTAGTAGCGCGCGCTTGCCTTCAGCGCCGGCCCCGCATACGCCACATTCAGCGACTGCCCTCCCGTCACGCGCCCGCTCTCCCACACATCGGCCTTGCCCTCGCGCAGCAGCGCCTCGGCACTCGCCACCTCGACCTCATACGCCGTCTGCCGCGCCCCGCGCGCCGTGTCCTTCAGTTGCCACGAAAAATGCGGCGTCACATCGTCCAGACCCAGCGGAGTCGTCAGGTTGTCCACGCGCAGTTCCACCGGCCCCGTCGCCGCGCCCTGCGCCCAGCCCGTCCCGCCGCAGACCGCCAGCGCCACTCCGCAGCCCAATGCCATCCACCGCATCATCCCCATCGTCTTCATCCCCTGTCCATCGCGAAGAACAACTCCGCCCATCCTGCCGGTCGCGGCACACCGCGCGCAAGCCCCGCCCGCGCCAGCCCAACCGATCCAGCAGAATTTACCAAATGAAATAATTTCCCGACTGGAGAAACCTACCCAACCGAGCATACCCCTGTCAAAAGGATTCGCATTCGGCCACTCGACTCATTCCCTTCACCGTCCGCCATTACACTCACACCATGGCCCTTCACCTCTACGCCGCCACCAGCAGCAAGGGAAAGCTTCGCGACTTCGCCACCGCCGCCGTCGCCCACGACGTCCTCATCGATCCGCTGTCCGGCCTCGCCACCATTCCCGCCCCTGAAGAAGACGGCGCAACCTTCCAGGCCAACGCCACTCTCAAGGCTGTCTACTACTCCCGCTTCGCTCCCGATCACCTCGTCCTCGCCGACGACTCCGGCCTTGAAGTCGACGCCCTCAACGGCGCGCCCGGCGTCCGCTCCGCCCGCTTCGCCGCCGATGCCGGCCTCACCGACTCGCCCGACGCCAACGACAACACCGATGTCTGGAACAACATGGTCCTGCTCCAGCACCTCGCCGGCATCCCCGCCGATCAGCGCGCCGCCCGCTACCACTGCGTCCTCGTCGCCGCCCGCGACGGCCAGCCTCTCTACACCGCCCATGGCTCGGTCGAAGGCCTCATTCTCGACGCACCCCGCGGCACCGGCGGCTTCGGCTACGATCCCCTCTTCTATCTCCCTCAACTCCACCGCACCATGGCCGAGCTCGATCTCGAAACCAAGCACACCCTCAGCCATCGCGGCCGCGCCTTCGCCGCTCTTCTCACTCAACTCCACGTTTGATCGGCTGTTTTTATTCACGCCGTCACACCATGCAGTTCGCTCGCCTTGACGCTTGCTCCCCCAAAATCAAATAATGCAATAGGCACAAAGCGTCTTCCACCTCGCGAAGCACGCATAGACAGCCTCGCTTCACAGCCTTCAGGAGCTGCGACTACCATGGCAACCGCTCAAATTCCTTCCGCGCCCACTGTTAAGAAGGGCGTTCAGCCGCTCCGCGCCGGTCAGGGCACAAGCTT
>JBBIVH010000053.1:0-1467 GCA_037439805.1 Acidobacteriaceae bacterium | reverse complement strand
GGCAACTGGATGTACACCGCCCAGCGTTATACCGGCCTCATCGCCATCCTCTACATCGGTCAGCACGTCCTGCGCCAGCGCTTCATGGGCATCAGCCTCCCGGAGAATCCCGGCGCAGCCTTCGCCAAGGTGCAGCACGAGCTCGCCAACCCCTGGATGCTTGCCGTCTACATCATCGCCATGATCGCCATCTGCTGGCACTTCGCCTATGGCATCTGGCTCTTCGCCGCCAAGTGGGGCATCACCCCCGGCGAAAAGGCCCGCAAGCGCTTCGGCTACGTCTGTGCCGTCATTGGCTTCGGCCTCGCCATCATGGGACTCGCCGGCATCTGGGCCTTCATCGGTCCGCGCTATCAGAACGCGCCCGACATTGCGCCCGTCGCGCATCTCGTCGCTCCCGTGCAGCCTGGGGCGCATTCCGCCTGACTTTGGCTCATTTGCCTTGAACGGGTCACCGATCGTCGATCCCTGGCCCCTGATTTACTGAAAGGGAAAGCAATCCATGGCAGCACCCAAAATCATCGTGGTCGGCGGAGGGCTCGCTGGACTGGCGGCGGTCATCAAAATCGCCGAGGCCGGCGGCTCCGTTGATCTCTTCTCGATCGTGCCCGTGAAGCGCTCGCACTCCGTCTGTGCTCAGGGTGGCATCAACGCCGCAAAGAACCTCAAGGGCGAAGGCGACACCACCGACAAGCACTTCGACGACACCATCTACGGCGGCGACTTCCTTGCCAACCAGACCCCTGTCAAGGCCATGTGCGAGGCCGCGCCCGCCATCATCGACCTCCTCGACCGCATGGGCGTGCCCTTCAACCGCACCCCCGAGGGCCTGCTCGATTTCCGTCGCTTCGGCGGCACGCTCTATCACCGCACCGCCTTCGCCGGCGCAACCACCGGCCAGCAACTCCTCTACGCGCTCGACGAGCAGGTCCGCCGCTACGAGGCCGAGGGCAAAGTCACCAAGTACGAAGGCTGGGAGTTCCTCTCCGCCATCCTCGACTCCAAAGGCCAGGCCCGCGGCATCACCGCCATGGACCTCCGCACCATGGAACTCCGCGCCTTCCCGGCCGGCGCAGTCATCCTCGCCACCGGCGGCATCGGCGCTATCTTCGGCAAGAGCACCAACTCCGTCGTCTGCACCGGCTCCGCACAGGCCGCCGTCTTTCAGCAGGGCGCTTACTACGCCAACGGCGAATTCATCCAGGTCCATCCCACCGCCATTCCCGGTGAAGACAAGCTCCGCCTCATGTCCGAGTCGGCCCGCGGCGAAGGCGGCCGCGTCTGGGTGCCGCGCAAGCCCGGCGACAACCGCGCCCCGCGCCAGATTCCTGAGGCCGAGCGCCTCTACTTCCTCGAGGAGTGGTACCCCAAATACGGCAACCTCGTCCCGCGCGACATCGCTACCCGCGCCATTCACAAGGTCGTCTACGAGAACGGCCTCGGCATCGACGGCCAGCCGATGGTCTA
>JBBIVH010000052.1:2710-15506 GCA_037439805.1 Acidobacteriaceae bacterium | reverse complement strand
CGTCAGGCCGTTTCGCCGAGCGAGGCTGTCATCAGCGTCAACCTCAAGGAGTACACCTCGCAGGTGTTGCGCACGCTCACGCCGCGCGAAGAGCGCGTCATCAAGATGCGCTTCGGCCTCGAGGATGGCAGCGAGCACACGCTGGAAGAAGTGGGCCAGAGCTTCCAGGTGACGCGCGAGCGCATTCGCCAGATTGAAGCCAAGGCGCTGCGCAAGCTGCGGCACCCCTCGCGCAGCCGCAAGCTCAAGGCGTTTGTGGAAGGCGTAAAGGAAATGTAGTTCGAGTCTGCAAGAAACTCATCGGGCCGCGAGGACTTCCCTCGCGGCCTTTTTTCTTGTGGACTTGTTGCGGCTGACGTTTGGTAGAATTCCGCTTGTTTGCGGGAAGGCAATCGAGCTGAAACGATTTTGTTCAACAGATTGCAGCTTTCGGTCAGGAGAGAAACGAGCATGAAGAAGATCACGCGCCGCCAGTTTGGGACAGGTGTAGCCGCTGCGGCAGCTGCCGCTTCAATGGGCGCCGTACTGCCGGATTTTGCCTTTGCGCAGCCAAAGCCCGCAGCCTTGCAGTTCCCGGCAGGATTCCTGTGGGGATGCGCGACCGCTGCGTATCAGATTGAAGGTGGCGCGCAGGACGATGGCCGCGGACCGTCCGTGTGGGATGTCTTCAGCCATACGCCGGGCAAAACTCACAATGGCGATACGGGCGATGTTGCGGATGACTCCTACCACCTTTACAAAGAGGATGTGCAACTGCTGAAGGCGCTCGGCGTGCAGACGTATCGCATGTCGATCTCGTGGTCCCGCGTCTTCCCAACCGGCAAGGCTCCTGTGAATCCCAAAGGACTCGACTACTACAACCGGGTGGTGGACGAGCTGCTGGCCAACAACATCACGCCGTACATCACGATGTTCCACTGGGACCTGCCCGCGGCGTTGCCGGGTGGCTGGCAGAATCGCGACACCGCCCATGCGTTCGCCGACTATGCCGCATTCATGGCGAAGCATCTGGGCGATCGCGTGCACCACTTCATGACGACCAACGAGTTCGTCTGCTTTACCGATCTCGGCTACCGCTGGGGGCAGTTTGCGCCCGGCCTCAAGCTCCCGGCGAAGGAGGCGAACCAGGTACGGCACCACGGCATCCTGGCGCACGGGCTGGGCGTGCAGGCCATTCGCGCCAACACCTCCGCGGGGACGCAGGTGGGCCTCGCGGAAAATGCGAATGTCTATGTGCCGGTGACGGAGACAGAAGGTGATATCAAGGCCGCGCAAAAGGCAACTCGCCTGATGAATGCACCGTTCCTCACCGCGCTGATGGAAGGCAAGTACATCGATGAGTACCTGCAGCACGAAGGTGCAGATGCCCCGCAAGTGGAGCCCGGAGACATGAAGGCCATCGGCAGCCCACTTGATTTTGTGGGCCTTAATATCTACACGCCATCCTTTGTGCGCGCAGATGAAAGTCCGATGGGTTTTGTCATCGAACCCATGCCCGCTTCGTATCCGCACATGGCGTCGCCGTGGATTCAGATTGCGCCGGAGTGCATCTACTGGGGCGTGCGCAACGTGTGCGATCTGTGGAAGCCCAAAGGCATCTTCATCACCGAGAATGGGACATCCTCAGACGACGTCATGAATGCTGCCGGTCATATCGAAGACGTGGATCGCGTGATGTATCTGCGCAATCATCTGACGCATCTGCATCGCGCCGTCGATGAAGGCTATCCGGTGAAGGGCTATTTCCTGTGGAGCCTGATGGACAACTTCGAGTGGGCCGATGGCTACAGCAAGCGCTTCGGCATTCACTACGTGGACTATAAGACGCTCAAGCGGACGCCTAAGCTCAGCGCGTCGTGGTACAGGAACGCCATCGCGCAGAATCGCGTCGAATAGTCCCCGCTGGCTTCGGGGCGCATCTCCGTGCGCTCCGAGAGGCGGGCCAATCGCGGTCCTGGTCAGCGCGACAGAATCGGCTCCATGATGCGCAACATCGGCTTGCCACCGGCATTCTCCAGCGGAAAGTAAACGAGGTGTGTCGCGGGATCGACGGCCACCGTGTGCGCGTGAGGCATGTTGAACTCCGCGATTGAATCCAGCTTTCGACCGGCTTCCTGAAAGACTGTCACGGTTCCGGATTCAGCCGAGACATACAGCCGCATCAGGCCGGGATCGAAGGCGAGCACATCAGGATCGTCGCCGACTGGATGAACGGCGAGCAGCTTCTGCGACTGCAGATCAAAGACGGCCAGCGTGTGATTGCCTTCGCCCGCCACGAAGGCCAGCCGGTTGGCAAGATCGAGAGCAATGCCATGCGGGTCATCAACGCCGGGCAGCACGTACCTCGCCGAAATTTTCATGGTTGCCGGGTCAATCGCCGCGAGTTGATTCAACCCGTGAACGGCAACGAGGATGCGGTCTGAACCTGGATCGTAGACAGTATTGCCCGCGCCACCACCCAGAGAAATCTTCGCAATCAGCTTGTTCGTGGTTGCATCGAGAACCGCATCCACTCCGCCGTGCTCGTCAGAGACGAAGACGCGATGCGCCGATGGCGCGTAGGCCAGCCCGTCGGGATAGTCGACGGGTCCTGCTGTTGCAATTGTCTTTAGCGTGGACATGGAGACAATGTTGACCTGGTGATTGCCCGTTGCAGAGGCAAAGACACGGTCGATCTGTGGAACAGCAATTACGCCATGTACCTTTGCGAAGCCATCCAGGCTCGCAACGACGCTTCGTGTTTGCACGTCAAAGACGACGAGCTGATTTGCGTTCATGTGGGCGATGTAAAGCCGGCCATGCAGTGCGTCAAAACTCTGATAGTCGAAGCGCACTGCGGGTCCGGGCATGGGTACGTCTGCGACGAAGCGCAATGCAGGATTCGCGGGAGCCGCTGTCTCCTGAGCGATGGAGCGGCCATGAAAGAAGGGCGCGGCGGTGATGAGGCAAACGGCAACAATCAAGTGCAGCGGTGGAGTAGAAAAAGTCATCATGGCACACTCCTCGTTGAATCGAAACGTTGCCGGCGTTTGATTGGAATGGTCCGCACCAGCACGTAAATCCGGATCGCATCCATGGCTTTAACCCGATAGGCCGCCGCTCAGGGCTGCGATGCGGAGGGCGCAGGCTTCGCAGTCGCCGTGCCGGAGGCGGGCGGTGCTTCCTTTATCGGTGTCGCCGATGAGGTCGCATCGGAGGCTGGCGATTTCGACGCCTCCACCGGCGCTTTGACACCGGGGGACTGCACCGCCGGCGCAAGAGGCTCCACGGTCAGGGCCAGCGTCTGCACCGTAGCCGAGTCATCGCGCAGCCGCAGATAGAGGGTTCCATTCGCGGGATGGGGAACGCTGAACTGCGTCCCGGTGAAGTCGTAGGGTACGTCCGTTGGGATCTGAAAATCCTGCGTCGCAGAGAAGGACGCGGCAAGGAACAGATCGCTTCCGGAGAGCAGGCACGGCTTCGATTGCACGCGCGGGCACTTGAGTTCGGTGAAGCTTGGCATGCGGACCAGCGTGCCAAGAGGCATCCAGTCGCCGGTGACGCCTTCGCCGGAGATGGCGCGAATGCGGATCGGCCCAAATGCCGACGAGCCAAAGCGGGCCAGCGGCTTGATGACGCCGAGCGCGGTCTTCTGGTCTTCCAGCATCAGGCTGCCATCCGCCAGCGAAAGCACGGTATGGAAGCTGTCGTCCGCGGCTGCGACTTCGATCTTTTCGTCTCTCGGGAAATTCACCGGCGTTTGTGATCGCAGAAAGAACACAATCCTGCGGTCCACGGGCAAGTCGTCGGCGCTTGCAAGCTGGACCGGAGATTCTGTCCCGGTCGCTTCATCCTGCGCGCCTTTGCTGAGCAGAACAATCTGAGGACGAGGAGCCGCCACGTGGACCGGCACCTGCAACGTGCGTCCATCGCGCAGTCGAACGCTCGCCGTATTGGCCTTTTCCGGTTCGAGGCCGGCGGTCGAGCTGTCCGCATTCACCGTCAGCCTGTCTGCGTTCTCCACGCGATGCAGGCCATCGGGCGACCAGCGAATTCCATCCATGGAGATCTGCGCAACTTCGTCGAGACGTGTCCCCGTGAGAATGCCGGTGTTGTCTCCCGCGCTGAGCGAGAGATGCTCCAGCGAGGCCGCCTCCGCATAAGCCTGCAGAGGAAGCATGTCGGGGTGGGTCAGACCATACTGGTGAACCTCCAGTGTGACAGTGCCCGGCGACGTGTTCTTGAGAGGCACAGCGATCTCCAGCGTCTCCGGCTTCGGAGACTTCCATGTCAGGAGCTGAGTCTGGTCATTTGGCAGCAACTGATCAATCTTCTCCACACACAGTGTGCTGTCGCCCTGGAGGTGCAGTGTGTCCGTGCGCCCCACAATCAGAGCGGATTGGTCCTCCGCCGCTACGGTCCAGTTCCCAGGCTCGGCGGAGTGCAGGTTGTAGCGCGGGCCTACCCAGTCGTCGAAGCCCCACTTGCCGCGCACCACTCCGGTTAGATTACCGGGCGGTAAAGAATGCGGAAGGCCATCCAGAACAAGCCCTCCCTGCGCTCCATCCGCCGTGAGAGGCAGATCGATGGGCCCATGCGGTGTCTCGATGTGCAACTTCAGTTCATGTGCCATCTGACTCGCCAGAACCAGCGGCGCGCCGTCGGCCGTCAGCACCAGCCCCGGCTTTTGCGCGCAGAACTGGGCCGCGGGGTCAACCGGGTGCAGCGGCGGCATTTGAGTGGGAGCCACGGGGGGCAAAGCGACAATCACCACCGATTTGGGATCGCGGAACGAGGGCGGCACGCTCAAGCGAAGATTCAGTGTGTCGTCTGCCGGCAAAGCTAGGGCAGGAATGTATTGATAGTGAGCCGTGTGCAGCGAAGAAAGAATCTTTACCGTGTCCACAATCGCGCCGACATAAGGGCTGTAAGCACCCGCCCCGGCTGCCTGCGAGTAGCTGAGCTGATTCATCAGGTCCGCTGTCGAGCCGTTGGCGATCTGGGCTACGCGCGACTGCGTGCCGGCATCGTCCAGCACCAGTCCTTCGGTATGCTGCGAGAGGCAGGTTGCCTGCTGGTCGGCGGGCTTCAGGAAGCAATCCTGATTCACCTTGATCCCGAGGCTCCGCGCAGAAACTTCCACGCGCTCCTTGAGTGATTTGGGATCGGTTTGCGAAGTCGTCTTCACTTCGTTGAGGAACGCGTCCAGCCGCATGCGATCCCAGCTTGCGGCCTGCAGGTCCTGGGTGGCGCGGACAAACGTGCCCGGCCTGCCCCTCACCGTATTGCGCAGAGTAGTGAAGTCTCCGCTGGTTTCGGGTGCGAGAAACAGGATGGCCTGCTGCGCTTCCTGAGGCACCGTAACAAAGACGCCCTCTTCGCGGGCCTGCCGGGTCCAGGTTTCAACGCGCGTGAACCAGGTGGGCGGCGGCGGATTCGTGGCTCCGCGCAGAAAGGCGACCACCAGCACGAACCGGGCGGACTGGCTGGCGGGCAGGTCCGGATGCACCCAGATTCGATCTCCCGGCAGAAGGTTTGGCACCTCACCAATCGGCAACGTGACCTCTCCGCGCTTCACATGGACATCCACCTTCGGGCCGGTCAGGTCGAATGCCTGGGAGAACGCAGCGAGACTCGATGAGAGGAAGAGGGCCAGGAACGCGAGGGCAAATCCGCGATGCATACATGTATTGTACGAACTGAACGGCACGGGCAGGGCAGGGGTTGCAGTCCCGTTCCGCTCCAGCCAGTTGACGAGCGAGTAGACTGTTACAATTCTCGTGCACTTGCTTCACAGGCGACGCAGGTTTTCGTTTACACTGGGTACTAATTTGGGCATCACCTATCCGTTTCATAGTGAAAATCGAATTTTGGAAAACGGTTGTTTCATCGTGAGGGGCATGTTGCCGGCATCCCCGATCGGAACATGCTCAACACCATGAGGGATTTATTTAGGCGTCCACGGCATGCTTGACTGCATTCCGGTTTGCAACTCTTTTCCCATTTCCCAGGTCGAAGTTGTGTAACTGCATAAACGCCAGCCTTGGCATGCGTTACGAATTACAGGAGCTCATAGAGCGGTTCGGAGAAAGTTCCATGAAATCAACAAGATCTGTACAAAGCGTCGCAGACGCGACGAATCTTAGCATCCCTGAAGCCGAAGAGATTATTGAAGAAGCATTCAATGAGCTGGCATTTTCTCAGGATCCCGGCCTCGTGCGCGCCCTGCACTTTCTCGCCCCTGAGGGGTATCAGGCTGTGGTGGAGCTCTGCAGCGAAAACGGCCGCAGCAAGCGTCGTAACGCTTCAGCAGATACTTGGAGCCCCGAAGAGGACGAGATTCGCATCTATTTCGAGCAGGTTGAGGATGGAGCGCCGGCGCATCGTGTGGTCCGGGCCTTCAAAGGGTTGCGGGAGCAAAGCGCGAACGAGGAAGGCGCTCACGAAGCCGCCTTTGCCGGTGACATGGACGCGCGCGTCAAGGAGTTGTGTGCGGCGCTGGCTGAGGCGGAGCGCGGAGGACACGCATTCATCGCGCTCAAGTGGTTCCGCGACTCCTTTCTTCCGAGGAAGAACTTTCGTTGGATTCGCAGTTCGGAGTCCAGACAGATTGTGCTGGCTGAGGCCATTCAGCGCGGCTTGGTGTTGACGAGCAAGATCGCAAATCCTAAAACGCCGGCCTACCCAACCACGACGATCCGGCTGGACCGATCCGATGCCCCGATCGCAGAAGAAGGTCATCGCTTTCAGCCGGTCGAGCAGGGAAGCGGCAGCATCGAAGAGACCATTCAAGAGGGTCGAGGCAACGAGTGAATTGCTACTTCTTCGAGCTGACGGCTTTCTTCCGGCTCTTTGTTCATGAACCGGGCACCAGCGCCATGATTCATCTGGCGGAGTCGCTGGAAGATCATCGCAAGCTCATTGCGGCTTCCACGCCGCTGGAAGTTTACGCAGGCGTCCGCAAGCGGGAGCGGGCCGGGCTCATCGCTGCAACAGACGCTGCACAGGCGTGCGAAATCCTCCGCGCAGAATCAACGCGCTTCGTCCAGCAGCCACTGAATCCATCCGTGCTCGATACCGCAAGGCATGTGCTCGACCGCGCAGAGCTGCATTGGATTGATGCCGTGCAGGTGGCAGCCGCAATCGTGGCACGAGAGATGTTTGGCGGTGTGGAAATTGTCTTCGTGTCGGCTTCCGATCGCATCCTGGCTGCAGCGCGAGGCGAGGGCTTCAAAACACTGAATCCCGTCGAAGAGGAAGCTGCGCACGCAGGCTGACGGTCAGCTTCGGCGAAACCGATTCGCCTTCTCAAACTCATCGCGCAGCTCGGGTGTGCGAAGATTCTCACGCATATGCGCCAGCTTCTGCTCAAGGGCCAGAAGCGTCCCGGCGATTGCATCCGAGTTGGTATGAGCAATGTCGCGCCACATGGAGAATGGACTCGCGCCCAGCCGGGTCATCTCACGCAATCCACGACCTCCGACCAGCTTCAGTTCGGGCGTATCTCCAACCTGGTCTTCGAGGACCGTGCATAGGGCCGTGGAGAGGAACTGGGGAAGGTGGCTGACCCATGCGACAAGTTCGTCGTGCCTCTCGGCGTTCAGGTCGATGGCGCGAGCGCCCATCTTTTCCACCCATGCGCGCCACTCCGTAACGAGCTGGCTTGCCTGCGCCGATCGTTGCCAGTCGGGATTGTCCGTGAACAGCCAGACGGCATCGCGGTACAGATCCGGATCTGCGAGAGCCGCGCCCCCGCGCTCTTTTCCTGCCATCGGATGACCGGGAAGAAACGCGGCGCGACCCGCGCGATTGAAGTGGCGGTCTGCGGCCGCCGTAATCATCGCCTTGGTGCTTCCCACGTCGGTCAAGAGCTGATCCGGCCCCATCACGCTGGCCAGTTGTTCCATCCAGTCCAGAACAGCAAGCACCGGCGTGGCCAGAACCATCACCTGGCATGACCGCGCCATCGCCAGCGGGTCGGTCGCGATGGAGTCGATGGCGCCCGTTTGCAAGGCAAGCTCTGCCTGCTCCGGGCTGCGGTTCCAGCCGGCAATCGAACCCTGGAATCCCGAGGCGCGCAGCGCCAGGCCTGTGGATGCGCCCAGCAGGCCCGTGCCGAGAATAGCGATACGCTCGATCATCCTGAGGCTCTCTGCTCCCTCTTACATCGTCCGTCCGACCGCTTCCGCAATGATCCGCAGCTCTTTCATCAACGTGTCGAACTGCTCCATATACAACGTCTGCGCGGCATCCGAGGCTGCCTTGTCGGCATTCGGATGAACCTCAACGAGAATGGCGTCTGCGCCCGCGGCGACTGCGGCCTTGGCGAGCGGCGCCACCATATCGCGGCGTCCGGTGCCATGCGAGGGATCGCCGACGATGGGCAGGTGCGAGAGCTTCTTCACCACTGGAATCGCGGCAATGTCCATCGTGTTGCGCGTCGCCGTTTCATAGGTGCGAATGCCGCGCTCGCAGAGGATCACGTCGTAGTTGCCGCCGGAGAGAATGTACTCGGCAGACAACAGCATCTCTTCAATCGTCGCGGCGATTCCGCGCTTGAGCAGCACCGGCTTGCGGACCTGGCCCAGTTCGCGCAGCAGGTTGAAGTTCTGCATGTTGCGCGCGCCCACCTGGAAGCAATCGACAAGCGGGAGCATCGGCTCAATCTGCGAGATCTCCATCACCTCGCTGATGACAAGCAACCCGTGCGCCTCGGCAGCTTCGCGCATCAGCTCAAGGCCGGGAATGCCGAGGCCCTGGAATGCATACGGTGAGGAGCGAGGCTTGAATGCGCCTCCGCGCAGGAAGCTTCCGCCGGACTCCTTCACGCGCCGCGCCGTCTCGAAGATCTGGTCGCGGTTCTCGATCGAGCATGGGCCGGCCATGGCGATGACCTGCTTGCCCCCGATCTTCACGCCATTGCGGAATGTGACTACTGTGCCTTCGGGCCGGAAACCGCGTCCGGCCAGCTTGTAGGGAGAGCTGATGCGATGGACGTGCTCGACGCCGGGCAGCAGTTCAAACTTGCTCAGGTCCACAGACGCTGTGGGTCCTACCCCCGCCAGAATGGTTTGAATCGCTCCAGTGGTTCGATGCACACCGACGCCTGCCTCCACCATGGCCTCAATGACTGCATCGATCTGTTCTTCGGTTGCGCTTTCCTGCATTGCAACGATCATTGCTTCTTCCCTGTCTCGGGCGCTTGTGCGCCTGTGCCTTGGCCCTGCGCTGTCGCCTGGGCGTGTTTCTCTGACGCCAACTCGTTCCTCTGCAGCGCCCGCATCACGTCGATAATGCGCTCGTAAATGTGCGTCAGTTCGATGTCCGGCAGCGGGCCTTTGTTGGCCGCGCGCACGTTGGCATAGATCGTCTTTTCGCGCCCCGGTTCATACACCGGCAGGGATGTGGAGACCTTCAGGTGTCCAATCATCTGCGCTGCGCGTGCCCGCTCGCTCAGCAGTTCCACAAGCTGGCGGTCCAGTTCATCGATCTTCTTCCGCAGTTCTTCCAGCGTCATTGCGTCCTCATGGTGCGTGTCGCGGCTCGCCGGGTTGGTGTTATGGGTAGGCGAGTCCTGACTGCATTGGAGCTAAAGTTGAGTGCATCTGTGCGGCGCAAGCGCCGCCCAACCGGGTGCTTTCTTAACGGGCCAGTGCCGCAGGTTGCAGCCGCAGGCCCTTGATAAATCGGGCAACCGCGCCGGGCGATGCCTCGGGTTCCGACCGCTCGATCAACTCGACGATCGCGCTGCCAATCACCGCCGCATCCGCGAACTCGCCCACCTCGGCAACGTGTTCCGCGCTGGAGATGCCAAACCCGACGGCGATCGGCAGCCCGGTCCATCGCCGGATGCGCGCGACCAGCGCCGCTGCATCCGCGGTCAGGCTGGCCTGCTTGCCGGTGATGCCAGTGCGCGAAATGGCATAAACAAATCCCTTGCTGTGCTCCGCAATGGCCTGCAGGCGCGCATCGGGACTGGTGGGCGCGGCGAGAAAAACCGGCGCAAGTCCGACACGGTCCATCTGCGCCAGATAATCCTTTGCCTCTTCGACGATCAGATCCGTGACGAGGACGCCGTCTGCCCCTGCCGCTGCGGCTTCGTCTGCAAAGCTTGCGAGCCCGTGGCGCAAAATTGGATTGAAGTAGCTGAAAAGGATGAGTCCTGCGGTGGGCCGCGCCACTCGAATCTCGCGAGCCAGTGCGATTACGTCTTTCAGTCGCGTGCCCCTTGCCAGGGCGCGCTCGCTGGCGCGCTGAATCACCGGGCCATCGGCGAGCGGATCGCTGAAGGGCACGCCCAGTTCAATCACATCCGCGCCGGCGTCTATCGCCTCAACCGCGATCGCGCGCGTGGCATCCAGGCTGGGGTCCCCCGCCGTCAGATACACCACCAGGCCTGGTCTGTGCTGGAACTGAATCGCCATCGGAATCGTATCGAACCGCTCGCTAGAGCTTCAGTTCATGGGCCAGGATGCCCATATCCTTATCGCCGCGTCCGGAGAGGTTCACTACCAGTATGTCATGCGCGGGCATCGTTGGCGCAATGCGAATCGCCTCGGCCACCGCGTGCGCGCTCTCCAGCGCAGGCAAAATGCCTTCAGTCCGCGCCAGTCTCACGACGGCATCCAAGGTCGCAGTATCGTCTTGTGAGACATACTCGGCGCGCCCTGCATCATGCAGCGCCGCGTGCTCCGGACCGATCGATGCGTAGTCCAGACCCGCGGACACCGAATGCGTCGAGGCGATCTGGCCATCCTCATCCTGCAGCACATAAGAGAAGGTGCCCTGCAGCACGCCGGGGACGCCACCATGAAAACGCGCTGCGTGCTCGCCCAGTGCGCCGCCGCGCCCGCCTGCCTCTACGCCGATCAGGCGAACAGATCGCTCAGGGATGAACTCGTAGAACGCGCCGATGGCATTCGAGCCGCCGCCCACGCAGGCGATGATAGCCGTGGGCAGCCGGCCCTCTTTCTCAAGAATCTGCTCCTTCATCTCTCGGCTGATGCAGCGGTGAAAATCCCTGACCATCGTTGGATAAGGATGTGCGCCCAGCGCGCTGCCCAGCAGATAGTAGGTTGTGCGCACGTTCGTGACCCAGTCCCGCATCGCCTCGCTGATCGCGTCTTTCAGCGTCTTCGAACCCGCGCCAACGCCGCGCACCTCCGCGCCCAGCAGCCTCATGCGCAGCACATTCAGCTCCTGGCGCGCCATGTCCACCTCGCCCATGTAGACGACGCATTCCATGCCGAGCAATGCACATACGGTGGCCGTGGCTACGCCGTGCTGGCCGGCGCCCGTCTCCGCAATGATGCGCTTCTTGCCCATGCGCCGGGCAAGCAGCGCCTGTCCCAGTGCGTTGTTGATCTTGTGGGCCCCGGTGTGCAGCAGGTCCTCGCGCTTCAGGTAAATCTTTGCCCCGCCGAGCTGTTCGCTCAGCCGCTTCGCAAAGTACAGCGGTGTCGGCCTTCCCGCATAGTCCTTAAGCAGCGCATCGAGTTCAGCCTGGAAGCTAGTATCCTTCTTTGCCGCCTCGTATTCCTGCTCCAGCTCGACCAGCGCGGCCATCAGGGTCTCCGGGACGTAGCGCCCTCCGTAGATGCCAAAGCGGCCCGGCGCGGTTTCAGATGGAGCCGCTGGAACGGTAACTGACGCCATAGATGGCCTCCTGCTTGTGGTTTTCTGCTTGGGGATCACTCTTCAGTCTACTCGTCTGCGCGCAACACCGCCTCGCTGGATGGTGGGATTCGCAATCGACTGCACCGCAATCAATGTGTTGCGTGAGTCTGCCGAGCTTCCGCAGGCGCCTTCTTGTTCGGTTCCGGCGCATCCGCAGTTGCGCGGGCGTTGCGGATGAATTCCAGCAACTTGAAGCGGTCTTTGCGGCCCGGCTCAGCCTCCACTCCGCTGACTGCGTCCACTCCCCACGGGCGCAGTTTGGCGACAGCCTCCGCGACATTTTCCGGATTCAGTCCTCCCGCTGCAATGCGCCTGTGCCCGTGTTCGCTCTGAAAGACAGAAATGCGGGCAGCCTTCCAGTCGAAAGGCATTCCCGTGCCGCCCGGTGCGGTGCCGGTGCGCGAGTCCACCAGGACCGCATCTACATGCGGATCTTTGTCGATGACCGAAACCTGATGGGCCGCCGCCGGGCTGTAGTGAACCACGCGCAGGATGCGCAGAGATGGGCCAAGCAGTTCGCGCAGGCGCGCGGGCACATCGTGGCCCGCCTCAAAATGCAATTGCACTCCGGTCAGGCCGCACGTGCGCACCGCAGAATAAATCTCCTGCAGCGGCGTATCGACAAACACACCAATCTTTTCCACTTCAGCCGGCAGGTGCTTCGTGATGGCTGCGACCTCGGCCGCGGTGACCTGCCGGGGACTCGACGCGAACACAAAACCGACAGCGCTCGCCCCGGCCTCGCAGGCCAGCAGCGCGTCCTCAACGGACGTAGTGCCGCAGATCTTAATCCACAAGCTCATCGTATTGCCCCTGCTCCGGTCAGCAACGTCTCCAGCGCTGCTCCCGGATCGCCCTGGCGCATTAGACTTTCTCCGATCAAAAATGCATCGAAGCCCGCCGATCTCAGCCGGGCCAGATCCTCCGGGGCGGCGATTCCGCTTTCGGCGATACGGACGACCGACGCAGGAATCTGATCCACCAGCTCCAGTGAAGTTTCCAGGCGAACCTCCAACGTCTTCAGGTTGCGGTTGTTCACGCCAATCGCATCCGCGCCGCGCTCGTCGAGGCAATCCAACACACGCTCCAGCTCATCCTTCGTGTGCACTTCCACCAGCACATCCAGCGCGATGTCCTTTGC
>JBBIVH010000052.1:0-2610 GCA_037439805.1 Acidobacteriaceae bacterium | reverse complement strand
CCTCATAGCGGCGAGCCAGCCACGCCACGTCAAAGTCCTCGCGTATCAGCCCTTTCGAGGGCGAAGCCTTCTTGATCTCTGCGATGACAGCAGGTGCTTCCGCCGCCCGCCGCCGCAGCGCAGCGGCCCAGCCGCGCGGACGGTGCCGCATGGCCGCGCGTTCCAGATCGCCTGCCGGGACCCGCAGCTTCGCCGCTTCCACCGTGGCCCGCGTTGCACGAAGAATTGTCTCCAGATGCGTGGACATGACGTGGAGTAAGTATAAAGTGGCAGCGCACGTCAGCCGGTAGCTTGGTGATCTTCGCTTTTTTGGTGGAGGCGGCGGGAGTCGAACCCGCGTCCGAAATCATTGTCAGCCAGGAGAGTTCATGCTTTGTCCGCTTCCTTTTGGTTTCGCCCCCGGAACTCAGAACGGACAAGATGCGCCGGAAACTAGTCCGATGGTCTCACGCAAGCAACACGGACCGAGCTGCTCGCGCCAGCCTACTGTATGACGTCCGCTCACAGCCCATAGGCGAAGCCGTGGAAGACGGCAGCTTATTTAATTAAGCTGCAAGTGCCAGATTATCGTTGGCAACTTTAGTTTTGCAGGCGATTACAGGTGCCCACACCCTGACATGCCTCCTAAGCCGCAATCGATCCCGTCGAAACCGTGACGCCCCCAATGACATCCCCAGCGTGAACCAGGGTAGATCGGCCTATCCAATTGGATGATCCGACCACGACGTAAGGTGCGAGCCGGGCCAACTGGCTCGTGCTGCTCTCTATATTCTACGCTGAATTGCCTTGGACCGGCTTACTGCTTCTCCAGGTCGATGCTCTCGTAGTCGTGCCGCGCAATGCCTGCGCGAATCTGCGCGGGTGTCTTGCCGAGCTTGGTCTGCTGGTAGGCGTAGAAGCCTTCCTTGGCGCAGGTGGAGCACTCCGTTCCGTGCAGCCCCTCAAAGCAACTGCGCAGGCTCGTGTGGCCTAAGGCCCTGTCGCAGCGGCAATTACACGGGAGCTGGTAGAGGACATTCCCGACCTTTGCAGCCTTCTGGTAGACGTGCACCTGCCAGGGGTTCTGGAAGTTGGAACCGGTCAGCTTCGCTCCCGAGAGGATGGCCGGCAGGGCACTGACGTGCAGCGGAGCGGCAGGATGATAGGCCGGGACATCGTCGGCCGGATCGGACCACTGCGCGTAGCTGGCGGCTGTGAAGACGACGGCGATCAGGGCAAGGGCCCAGCGGGAAGTGATCCGGCGGGAAGTAATATAGCGTCTCATCGGCAAATCCTCTTGGCGTATTGTAGCGAGCGCCGCGACCGCTGGAAAGGCGAGGTGCCGCGAAACTACCCGGTCTTTTCGTTGACTCTACATCCGGAATCACGTATTCTGGAGTCCTTGCGCGGTGTTGCGCCTCGGCTCTGTGTGTCTGCACCCGGAGCTGGTTGACAGGCCTCTTGGATGCCTGTCCATGGCAGGCCACCGGCTGCTGGATGCGGGCAGTACCGGATCCAGGGGAACATGGGGTTCTTAATCAGCACCGGACCCCTCGCAATCCTCACCCGAACAGGTTTGTTTGGTCGTGGGTGGAAGTCAGGCCCGTGCTGTTTGCGTGGGCGTAGGCGCTTTGCGCTGTAGATTTTGTGATCCGGCTGTGCGGCAGACATTGCGCCGCGCAGGGTCGATTGAAGGCAGGAGAGAGATGGGTACCTTTGTTCCGAGCGGCAAGGATATTGACCGCAAGTGGTATGTAGTGGACGCGAGCGGCCAGACTCTGGGCCGGCTGGCCACCAGGGCGGCCAGTGTGCTCAGCGGCAAGCTGAACCCCCAGTATGTGCCGTACATTGACATGGGCGACCACGTGATCGTCATCAATGCGGAGAAGATTCGCCTGACCGGCCTGAAGAGCCAGACCAAGCTCTATCGCCGCTATACGGGCTTCCCCGGCGGCCTGCGCGAAGAGTCGTTCACGCGCCTGCTGAACCGCAAGCCGGAGAAGATTCTGGAAGAGGCCATCAAGGGCATGTTGCCCAAGACCAAGCTGGGCCGCTCGATGGGTTCCAAGCTCAAGGTCTACCGTGGCGACAAGCATCCCCACGCGGCGCAGAAGCCGGTGGCGCTGTAAAGCAGCGGCCAGCTTCCATTTTTTTTAGAGCCGGAGCGGGCAGCCGTAGGGAACAGGAAGTTTGAGTTTGGCAGAACAAGGGCTGAAAGCTGAAAGCTGACGGCCAGGAGCTAAGAAGGAATGGCAGATCTGGTTCAATACTACGGGACGGGCCGCCGCAAGTCGGCGATTGCCCGCGTCTTTCTCCGCCCCGGAACGGGCGAGTGGAAGGTCAACGGCAAGGCATTCGACGAGTACTTCGTCACCGAGCAGCAGCGGGTTTCCGCCAAGCGCTCGCTGGTGGTGGCTGAGCTGGCCTCGAGCTTTGACGTCGTGACGACGGTGTCCTCCGGCGGCGTGGCCGCGCAAGCCGATGCCGTCAAGATGGGCGTAGCCCGTGCACTGATCCTGTTCAATGCGGAGCTGCGCAAGGCGCTGAAGGCTGAGGGCCTCTTGACCCGCGATGCGCGCGTCAAGGAGCGCAAGAAGTACGGTCAGAAGGGCGCCCGCAAGCGGTTCCAGT
>JBBIVH010000051.1:6689-15621 GCA_037439805.1 Acidobacteriaceae bacterium | reverse complement strand
GAGACGCTGGGGGTAGACGGGACGCCGGCTCTCTTCATTGAAGGCGAGCGGATCAACGGCGCTGTTCCTGAGGAGCAGGTTTGGATGGTGATTGACCGAGCCCTTCGCGCGGCCGGGGAAGAGCCGCCGCCGCTGCCGGCACCCGCGGCTGCACCGCCCGCAGCAACCGAAAAGGGGTCTGGAAATTAGGATCGGTCCGGAATGGGGCATTGCAGACCGCGCCCTGCCAAGGGGTTCGGTCATGGACTGCTGCGGGGATTTATCCTAGTAGTGGGCAAATCTCTCGGGGTTTGCAGGAGCACACAGCTTGCGCCAAGAAGTTGATTTTCGTCGTCCGCTCATTTCGGCTGCTTTCACACTCGCCTCTGGCGTTGTTCTTATCGTCGCGGCGGGTTGTCATCGGCATCCCTCGCCGGATGTGATGGCGACCGTGAATGGCAAAGAGATTCTGCGCGCCGATCTCGATAAGTACTACCAGGCCAGCCTCGGGGATACTCCGCAGCAGCCTACGGCGGAACAGGCTGAGATTGTGCGGCTCAACATTCTTCGCCAGATGATTGAAGACGAGATTCTGCAGGAACGCGCCTCGAAGCTGAATCTGGCGGCGACGGACGAGGATGTGAACGCGAAGCTGACGGAGATGAAAGCTCCATTCACCCAGGAGGAGTTTGACCGGCAGCTGAAGCAGCGCAACCTGACGCTGGACGACCTAAAGCGCGACATACGGCGCTCGGTAACCAATGACAAGCTGCTGAATAAAGAGATCTACTCGAAGATTAACATCACAGACGCCGACATCAGCGGCTACTACAACGCTCATAAAGCGGAATTCAGTTTCATCGAGCCGCAGTACCATCTGGCCGAGATCGCGGTGACCACCACCCCGCCGCAGCAGCCGGGAACCATGCCGGCGAAGCCGAATGAAGCGGAGGCACGGAAGCGGATCCAGGCGCTGCTGAACCGGCTGCAGAGCGGCGAAGACTTCGGCGCAGTTGCGATGACGTCCTCTGACTATGCAAGCAACGCGTCGAACGGCGGCGATATGGGATTTGTGGGAGAAACCGCTCTGCACAGCGATCCCACGGCCTACGATGCGATCAGCGGCATGAAACCGGGACAGATTACGGGGATTATTTCGATCTACGATGGCACGGGGCCGGGACGCCATGTCGTTGCGTTTGCGATCTTCAAGCTGATCTCAAAAGAGCCGGCGGGCCAGAGAGAGATGAGCGATCCTCGGGTGCAGCAGGCCATCCGTCAGCAACTGCGGGATGCGCATGCGCAACTGCTGAAGAATGCGTACTTTGAGGTGCTGCATGACCAGGCCACGGTGCGCAATTACTACGCTGAGGACATTCTGAAGGGCGCTGGCAGGTAGAGCCTAGCAGGACCCTGCGGGGCAGGGCTCTGACCGCTGTAGGCGCCGGGCAGATATGGCATAGGCCCCAGTGATGAGTGGCGCCGCCCCTCTTTCCCCGAAAAGCCAGGCTGCAAACGGAAGCTGCTTTGGGCAGATCCACAAGTCTCGCGGCGATTGGGGTTGGCGTCTGACTCGGCTTCCTGTCGTTGGAGGATGGGCGCTGGAGATTCGCCGCCGAGACGTCATCTCTCCAGCGACTTCCGCTTTCCGTTGTCGGGATTGGTGACTCGGACGCGATCTGCGGACAAGAATAAGCCGGATGCGAATTTGAACTCGCACCCGGCTCGTTGATGGGATGTTGCTGGATTCGGCTTACTGCAGGTTGCCGCTCGAATCCATCGTGATGCCGCCAGGTCCCTTATCCTTCTTCGCTTCGTTGGCTTTGCGGGTGCCCATGGCCTTGGAAGCCCAGTCCTTCGCGGTTGCAATATCTGCCGCAACTGCTTTTGAATCTCCGTAGTCCATATCGGCCTTGTTGCGATAGATGAGGTTGAGATACGACATGGCGTCGTCATAGTTCGGGCGGTTGGCAACGGCCTGATTCAGATACTGGAGGCCCTCTTCAACGAGAGCGCTGTTCTGCGTCTTCAGGGCTTCCATGATCTTCTTGGGAGCCTTGATATTGCCTTCTCCGTCATCCGTGACACCGGCGGGCAGAAGAGCGTTCAGCTTGTTCTCGTGGGCCTGCGTCCAATCGATCACGCCGACTGTGTAGGCAGCCTCGGGGTCCTTTGGATCGACGGCCAGGACCTTCTTCTGCCACTCTTTGGCTTCGTTGAACTTTTTGACATTGAAGTAGATGCCGGCAATCTGCTTGATGCTGTTGACATCCGAGGGGTCCTTGGCAAGGATTTCCTCAAAGATGCTGATTGCCTGATCTGCCGTCTTCAAGTTGTCCGGGGTTATAAGTCCGGGGACGATGTTCTGTGACAGCGCAGTCGCCAGATAGCTCTTGGCCATGGGCAGCGAAGGATCGAGTTCCGTCGCTTTCTGGAAGTGATTGATCGCTTCCTCGTACTTCCCGGCCTTGTAAGAGTCAACACCCTTGTTCAACTGGTCACGTGCCGCTAGCCGGTTGCACCCGCTGACAGCAAGCACCATGCCGACCATTGCAACCCCCAGCATCGTAATACGTGCGGGTCGAATCATGTTCTCGTTCTCCTTCAGAGTGCGTCTTGTGCGGCGCATCCGGAATCTCTCAAAGGCTCAAGGGGAGTTCCCCTGCAGCCATCTTCTGGGCCGCATGGCGCTTTGCACGGGCGCATGACGGGCCTGTCGGCGGGCAGAAAAGCGAGGCTTACTGCCCGGCGAGAATCTTGGGTGTCATCAGACCGATGTGGTCCACGTTCGCGGCGCGCCCGATATCGATGACATCTGCCACATACCGCCAATCGACATCGTCATCGCCCTTGACGAACATGACGCGCTCGGCGCGGTTGGAATAGATGTCGGTGAGCTTGGCGAGCAGTTCCGCGTGGTTCACGTCCGTCTCGTTGATCTTGTAGTTGGGGGCCTGCCCTGGGCGGTACAGCACCTGCACGACGATGGTGCGGTCATTGGGCTGCTGCTGCTGGGTTTTGTCCTTGGGGGGCTGAGGAACCAGCGCATCGAGACCCTTCGGCGTAACGGGCACGATCACCATGAAGATGATGAGCAGGACCAGCAGAATGTCGATCATCGGGGTTACGTTGATGTCGCCCATCGCGCCACCGCTGCTCCCAGTTGTCATTGCCATGGCTTCAAACTCCTCGTTGTTGTCACGAAATCTTGAATGAGGGCCAAGCAGGAGAGGGCTTACTGTCCGCCTGCGAGGTTGCCTTCCTTCTTCTGGGTCAGCATTCCGACCTCGTCCACGCCTGCGGTACGGACTGCATCGATGGCATCTTCCACGGTCCGATATTGCGAGCGCGCGTCGGCACGGAAGAAGATGGTCTTCCCCGGCGTGTCGGAGAGTTTGTCTCGCACCTTGGGGCCGAGATCGGAGAGCGCGATCTTGTTCTGCCCGAGGAATACGCTTCCATCGCGCGTGATAGCGACCACGATGGCGTCTTCCTTGTCGGCATCCGGCATCGAAACCGCATTGTCCACCTTCGCCATGTCGACAGCAACCTTCTGCTGGAGCATGGGGGTGATGACCATGAAGATGATCAGAAGCACCAGCATGACGTCCACCATGGGAGTCACGTTGATGTTGGAGTTGATGTTGCCGCCTTCGTTACGAACTGCGATTGCCATTGTTGAGGCTCCATGCCTTTTGAATTTTTAGCCCGGATGGCTTCCGGTATCCATTGCCAGTTCAAAAGCCTGCTTCGGTCTGGAACGGTGGACAGGGGTGATTTGGACCCCTGTCCACTCAGACACTCCGCTCGAGCTGACCTTTGCCAGGTTTAGCGCTTGCTGCTCTGCTTGATGAAGTAGTCGATGAGTTCGCTCGAGGAGTTGTCCATCTCCACGTCGAAGGCTTCGACACGTCCGGTGAAGTAGTTGAAGGCCATAACGGCCGGAATTGCGACGAGCAGACCGAACGCGGTGGTCACCAGGGCTTCAGAGATACCGCCTGCGACGGCGCCGATGCCGGAGGTCTTCTGCGTTGCAATCTGCTGGAAGGCGTTCAAGATACCGACGACCGTTCCGAACAGTCCGACGAAGGGCGCGGTGGAGCCGATGGTGGCGAGCACGCTCAGGCCGCGCTTCAGCTTGGCGTGAACGATGGCCTCGGCACGCTCCAGAGCGCGCTGCGAGCTCTCGATGGTGTTGGCGGTGGCTGCGCCGCCGGAGGCGCGGAACTCCTGGAGGCCCGCGGTGACGACTTCGGCCAAGTGCGATTTCTTGTTGCGGTCTGCAATCTTGATCGCCTCTTCCAGCTTGCTGTCCTTGAGCGCGCCCGCAACCTTGGGGGCGAACTCGCGGGACTGCTTGCGGGCGGCAGAGAAGTAGAGGTAGCGGTCGATCATGACGGCCAGCGACCAGATGGACTCAATGAAGAGAATCACGGCGACGGCACGGGCGAGGTTGCCCATGTGTTCCCAGAGTCCCATCGGGCTGAAGCTGACGGTCTGCTCTTCCTGCAGGAAGGCCAGACTGCTGACCGCGTGTGTGGCAAAGTGTGTGAGCTGAGCGAGAATCACTGAATCGTTCCTCCTAAGGAGTTTCTTGTGTCGTGCGAGGGTGGTGCTGTTTCAGGGATGCGCTTCACGAAGTGGCCCGCATCCGGTTAGGCGTTGAGGCCTGCTGCTGGACAAGAGAAGCAGGCCGGGAAGGAGGCATCACCCTCCGAGGCTGAAAATCACATTGACGGTGGTTTCCACTTCCACCGGCTCGTTGTTGAGCAGATAGGGCCTGTAGCGCCAGGTCTTCACCGCATCCAGAGCGGCCTGCTGCAACATGGCCGGGCCGGAGACAACGCGCAAATTCTCGATCAGGCCCGTCTTCGAGATGGTGGCCTGCAGGATGACAGTGCCCTGCATGCGCGCCGCCTTGGCGATGGGGGGATAGATCGGCTGCGTCTTCTGAATCAACATGCCGGCGGAGACGCCTGCCGAGATGCTGATCTTCTTAGGCGGCGCGGCCTGAATCTTGGGTGCGGATCCGAATGCGCTGCCCATAACGCCGCCGGCGCTTCCGCCAAGACCTTCCATGCCGGCCACGCCGAAGCTGGAAGGCGGCGCTTCCTTCTCGCTGACCATCTTGATGTCATGGGGAATCTTGGTCGGCGCCAGAAGCTGGTTGTTCATCATCTGCGACTGGACGTGCACGACGTGAACCTCAGGCGGCGGGGGCGGCGGAGGCGGCGGCGGTGGAGGCGGAGGGGCAACTAAGAGAGTCTGCATCATCGCCTTGGGCAGAGCCTCGGGATAGATCAGCGGAAGGAGGATCAGCACCAGCAGGATGGTCCCGTTCGTGACGAACGTAAAAATCATCCAATACTTGCTTTTGCTCTTGATCCTGTTTCCTGATTCAAATGTGGAATCTTCAAACATGGCCAGCCTCGAATCGGGTGTGTGGGTTACCTCTGTTTAGACACCGGGGAAAAGTCAATTGTTCCCGAGCATCCGAACAGTACCACGAAAGTGTGTTCAACCTATATCAGAACCAAGCAACAGTTGCCAAACACCTGCTGAAACCCAGCGCCAGCGCGTCCTCGCGTTCAGCTCCGGGACCTTTTTGCGGCGGGCAGAGCGAGGGACCTGTCCTTGCCTGCGCGCCACTCCTGCCACGCCACCAGCATGGGCGCGGCCACCGCGATGGACGAGTAGGTGCCGATGAGAATGCCAATCACGAGAGCAAAGGAGAAGCCTCTCAGCACCTGACCGCCGAAGATATACAACGACAAAACAGTAAGGAACGTCAATCCCGAAGTTAAGACCGTCCGGCTCAGGGTCTGGTTGATGCTGCGATTGACGAGGTCTGCGAGGGGTTCGCGGCGCGTGAGGCGGAGGTTTTCGCGAATACGGTCGAAGACGACGATTGTGTCGTTCATGGAGTAGCCGATGAGGGTGAGGATGGCGGCAATGACGGTGAGGCTGATCTCCTGATTGGTGAGCGCAAAGGCTCCCACGGTGATGAGCGTGTCATGGAAGACGGCGACGACGGCGGCGACGCCATAGATGAGCTGGAAGCGGAACCAGAGATAGATCAACATGCCGAGCAGGGAGTAGAGTGTGGCGAGACCGGCCTGCCGCTCCAACTGATGCCCGACGGTGGGTCCGACGACCTGCACGTTGCGCACGGTGAAGGGGTTGCTGTAGTGGGCCTGCAGGGCGTCCTCAATCTGCTTGCGCCCGGTGTCGAGCGAGGTCTCATTGGTCTGCTCGGGCAGGCTGATGAGGACTTCGCGATTGGAGGGCACATCGTAGTTGACGATGCTTGCGCCGCCGATGCCGGCGGACTGGATCGCGCTGCGGATCTGCTCCAGGTTAGGGGTTTGCTCGAACTGGACCTGGAGCTGGGTGCCGCCGCGAAAGTCGACGCCGAGCGGGACCGGGCTGCCGATGCTCGCCCAGTGCATGCCCATGGAGATGATGCCTGCGATGCTGAAGATCAGCGAAAAGCCCAGAAAGTACCACTTCTTCCCGAGCCAATCTACATTCACGCCGTGAAACAGTTCCACTGGTTTTCTGCCTTCCTCATGACCGGACCGCTGACGGTTCCGGTGTCCTAAGTTGCGTATCGGCGCGCCTATGCAGACGCAGCCGAGGCGCGGGTTAAATCGAGACCATCTCCCCGGTTTTCATCCGGTTCAAATGCGCTTCAAAGATGACGCGCGAGACATAGACCGCTGTAAACAGGTTGGCCGCCAGACCGAAGGTGAGCGTGACCGCAAAGCCCTTGACCGGGCCGGTGCCGAAGAGGAACAGGATGCCGGCGGAGACGATGGTGGTGACGTGGGTGTCAAAGATGGTCGTCCATGCGTGAGCGAAGCCCTGATCCACCGCGGCGGAGGCCGCCTTGCCTGCGCGAATCTCTTCCCGGATGCGCTCGAAGATCAGCACGTTGGAGTCGACGCCCATACCGATTGTGAGGATGACGCCGGCGATGCCGGGCAGGGTGAGCGTCGCTCCGGAGAAGCCCATGAAGCCCAGGAGAATAATCAGGTTGAGCAAGAGGGCGAGGTCGGCGTTGATGCCCGAGCTCTTGTAGTAGACGAGCATGAAGGCCATGACGACGAGGACACCGACGATGGCGGCCGTGACGCCTTCACGGATGGAGTCCGCGCCGAGCGAAGCTCCGACGGTGCGGTCCTCAAGGTAGTTGAGCGAGGCCGGGAGTGCGCCGGTACGGAGCATCTTGGAGAGGATTTCGACTTCGTCGGAGGAGAAGCTGCCGGAGATTTCGCCGGAGTCGCGGATGGCGCTCTTGATGGTGGCCACTTCGCGGACGCGCCCGCCAAGCACGACGGCCATGCTGCGGCCGACGTTGGCGCTGGTGTAGTCGTAGAACTTGTCGCCCGCCTCGTTGGTCAGCGTAAAGCGCACATTGCGCTGGCCGGTGTTGGAGTCGGTTCCGGGGTCGGCGGAGCGGAAGTCGCTGCCGGCGACGATGGAGACACGCTGGAGGATGTAGACGCTGTCGGCGTCTGAGCCGGTGGCGAGCGCGCCGGAGCCGTGGACCATTTGCTCATCGGGCGGCAGTGCGCCGCCGACACTGGCCAGAGCCGCCTGGTCATCCGGATAGGGTCCGCCGACGACGGCGTGAATCTCAAGCCGCGCGGTGGACTGGATGATGCTCTTGACGCGATCGAGGTCGCTGATGCCGGGGAGCTCGACGAGAATCTCGTCCTTGCCGAGGCCGTACTCCTGAATGACCGGCTCGCTGACGCCGAGGGTGTCCACGCGATCGCGGATGGTCTCAATGGCCTGCTGCACGGTCTTCTCTTCGAGGGCGGACTCGACCAGCGGCTTCATGGTGAGGACGAACGAGGTGTCTCCTCCGCCGCCTGTCACGTCGTACTCGCTGGAGTACTTGTTGTCGAGCAGGGTGCGGATGGCGCTGGCCTGAGCCGCAGTGGTGCCCTCGATGCGCACCGACTCGGGCTTGGCCGGGTCCGGCTTGTAGACCTGAGAGAAACTCAGGTTCGCGCCTTTGAGATCCTGCTGGATGCGGGCGACCGTGTTGTCTGTCTCGGCGCTGACGGCCTCAGGGACGACGACCTGCAGAATCAGGTGCGCTCCGCCGCGCAGATCGAGGCCGAGGTGAATGCGCTTGGTCATGGCCTCTTCCAGCGCCTTGCCCGAGAGCCCCGACGGCAGGCCAAAGATGCCGTAGATGAAAATGACCAGCACGGCCACGATTGCTGCAATTTTGCTATTGAGATTCTTCTTCATGTTCCTGCTTCTCTGGCGAAAAACACCATACTCTTGCCTGGCCCGGCCTGCCGCTTTTTACTTCGGAGGCTTCAAGCGCATCATTGATCGCAGACCCGAATCGTTCTTCAGGCCCCGCGAAAACTAGTCCTTCCCGGCATCCTCTGTCGTCACGGAGGCGATAGCGTGCTTCGCCACTTCCAGCTTCAGGTTGTCGGGCGCCACGCGGATGACGATGACGTCATCCTTGATAGAGAGAATGATCCCGCGGATGCCGCCGGAGGTGGTGACCCTGTCTCCCGTCTTGATGTTCTTCAGCATCTCCTGCCACTGCTTCTGGCGCTTCTGCTGGGGACGAATCATCACGATATAGAGGACGGGAATCAGCAGCAGAGGCAGGAGCATCGGAATGCTGCCACCGGCGCCCCCTATCGGCGCAGCCGCCCAGAATGCAAATGTAGTTGCCACACTCATCCTAACCTCGCCCCGACCGCGCCCGGCGCGGTAGAAGCGCAGACGCAGCAGCAGCCTTGCCGCGCGCCCTTCAAAGATTTGTCTCCGGGAATCGTCCTGAGCCTTTCATCCAACTGGCCCTGGCGCTGGGAAGCGGGTTCCTGCCTCAGTTCAACCTGATTCCGGCAACCCCTGCCACCGTCTGCTTCCTGTTCGACACAGCCATTTTCCGGCTCGGGCGTGCCATCGG
Organism: Acidobacteriaceae bacterium; assembly: GCA_037439805.1. Taxonomy (GTDB): domain Bacteria; phylum Acidobacteriota; class Terriglobia; order Terriglobales; family Acidobacteriaceae; genus Telmatobacter. Next base: position 6,695 of record JBBIVH010000051.1, on the reverse strand, counting down.
AGCAGC
>JBBIVH010000051.1:2947-6589 GCA_037439805.1 Acidobacteriaceae bacterium | reverse complement strand
GCAAAGCGGCCGAAGTTTACGCCTTCTCCGCAGCGGGGACAGAGAAAGCGCTCGCCGCGCTGGCCGGGCAGTTCCGCGGGATCCACGCGCACATGGACCCACTCGCAGCGGAAGAGCTGGTCGTCGGCGAGTTCGCGATAGGCCACCATCTGCTGCCGGCTCTTGCTTTCGATTTCCGGATGGAGCCGGCGGGCGAGGTCGCGGGAGGATTCGAGCGCGACGACGCGCAGGGCGCGGTTGGTGGCAAGGTCCACGAAGGTGGCCGCCATCTTGCCCCAGTCACGGAACTTAAGGGTGCGTTTGCCGAGGCGGCAGCCGGTAACGAGGCCGATGGCGTCGGTGGCGCAACGGTCGATTTCGACGTAGGTGACGAGGCGCTTGCGATCTGCGCCGCGCGGGTCCTCGATGCCGAGGCGGCTCAGGCCGAGCAAGGCCATCCGCACACCGAGAATCTGCCCGGCACAGAGGTGGCCGTGCGCCTCTTCGGCCTTTGCGAGCAGTTGATCCAGAGACTCCATATGAAGGACCCTCCCACAGCCGGTGATGCTTTAGTTCGTTTTGGATGCAGGCGCGGCGTCTGCATCGTCGCCGGAATCCTCGACGAGGGCCGCCGAGCCGGCCACGATGTCGAAACTGAGCGCGTCCTTCTGAGCCGGGTGAAAGACAACCCGAAGCGGCTCACGCTGCCATTCGACCGGGGCGCAGGCGGCGCCGGGATCGCTGACCGCATCGAACGCAGCGAGCTTGCGGGCGAGGACCGGCTTGCGGACGGCAAGCTGCGCCACGACTGCGTACAGGCTCTTGCCGCTGGCGGTGACGCCGCAGTAGGCGGCATAGTCGCGGAACCAACTGACCTGGCTCACGCCGGGATTGTAGTCGGGCAGCTTGAGCGCGGAGATGCGGCCGGTGGTGCGGTCCACGAGGAGCCACGGCCCGCGCTGCCAGACCCAGTGGCCCTGCTTGTCTCCGGGCAGAGCGTCGTTCATCTTGAGCACGCGGCGGACGACGAAGCTGCGGTCGGTAACGTCGTGGGAGTCGCCGGTGGTCCACTCTTTGACCTGGCCGTCAACCAGGAGAGCGCGCAGCTTGAGGACGGCTTCATCGGGGCGCGCGCCGGCGGGGTCGCCGGCTTTGGAGTACGGAACGGTCTTGACAGCTCCCAGAAAAACGGCGTGCGCCTTGCGGCCCGCGGCAAAGGATACAGGGCCTGGCGCAGCCAGCAGAAGGACTGCGCTGGCAACGATGGCTGCCTTGCTGCAGTGGCGCCTCATCGCCGCTCCTGCGCCGCCTCGACGGCTCGCGCCACGCGAAAGGCCGTGGACTCCTGAAGGTGCGAGGCCAGCACCTGCATCCCGACGGGCAGACCGGCTTTGGTGGCTCCGCAGGGAACGCTGACGCCGCAGATGCCGGCGAGACTGGCGGTGACGGTGTAGATGTCGGCGAGGTACATGGCCAGCGGATCGCCGGTCTTTTCGCCGAGTTTGAAAGGCGGGATGGGCGAGGTGGGCGTGACGATGGCGTCGACTGCTGCAAAGGCGCGGAGGAACTCTTCCGCGAGGAGGCGACGGACCTGTTGCGCCTTGAGGTAATAGGCGTCGTAGTAGCCGGCGCTGAGGGCGTAGGTTCCGAGCAGGATGCGGCGCTTGACTTCGGCGCCGAAGCCCTCGTCGCGGGAGTGGCGATACATGTCGGAGAGCGTGGCGGAGGAGGGTGAACGATACCCATAGCGCACGCCGTCGAAGCGGGCGAGGTTGGCGCTGGCCTCAGCGGTGGCGACCAGATAGTAGGTTGGAATCGCGTATTTGGTTGTGGGCAGGGAGATGGGCTGGATGGTGCAGCCCGCGGCGCGGAGACTGTCGATGCCGGACTCGATGGCGGCGCGCACCTCCGGGTCGAGGCCTTCGCCGAAATACTCTGCGGGCACGCCGATGCGCAGGCCTTCTGCAGGCTTGTCGCTCTCAGCGGCGTAGTCGGGCACCGGGGCCGGCGAGCTGGTGGCATCGCTGGGGTCGTGGCCTGCAATCGCGCCGAGCAGCGTGGCGGCGTCGCGCACGTTGGCAGCGAAGGGGCCGATGCGGTCGAGCGAGGAAGCGAAGGCGATGAGGCCGTAGCGCGAGACGCGGCCATAGGTGGGCAGCACGCCGACGACTCCGCAGAAGCTGGCCGGCTGGCGGATGGAGCCGCCGGTGTCGGTGCCAAGCGTGGCCACGGCCATGTTGGCCGCAACCGCCGCAGCCGAACCGCCGCTGGAACCGCCGGGGACGCGATCAGGAGCAACGGGGTTGCGGACGGGGCCGTAGGCGGAGTTCTCATTGGACGATCCCATGGCGAACTCATCGCAGTTGAGCTTGCCGAGCAGGACGGCTCCGGCGGCTTCAAGCCGGGAGACCGCGGTGGCGTCGTAGGGAGGCTGGTAGCCCTTGAGGATTTTGGAGCCGGCGGTGGCGGGCGCGCCCTTCATCACAAGCACGTCTTTGATTCCCACGGGAATCCCGGCGAGCGGCCCGAGCGGATCGCCCTTGGCGGCGGCAGCGTCCACGCGGGCAGCCTGGGCGAGGGCGCGTTCTTTCGTGAGGCTCAGGTAGACGTTCAGGCGTGGATTCTTCTGCTCGATGCGCTGGAAGTACTCTGCGGCGAGGTCTGCGGATTTGGTCTGCCCCGATGCAATCTCGGCATGCAGATCCGCCAGCGTCTTCGGCCTCTCCACAAAGCTCCCGGTCGTTGTTGCGTCGCTCTGCACGTGCGCTTTCCTCTCTTTTGAAGCGGCGGGCCCGGCTTTCGCACCGTGAAGCGGCGAAGAGCCAGCCGGCGATGCCTTTACCGCTCAATCACTTTGGGGACCTTGAAGAAGGCCTGATCGGTCTCAGGCGCCTGCTGCATGACGAGGCCACGGTCCAGCGAAGGTCTGCGCTTATCCTGGCGCAGCACGCTGACGCCGCCCGCACCGGAGAGCTCGCCGACCTGAGCGAGAGGAGCGACGCCGGTCGTGTCCAACTCGTTGAGGTGGGCAACGTGGTCGAGAATCGCATTCAGGTCGTGCAGCATGGTCACGGACTCTTCCGGCGTCAACTCAAGGTTGGCCAGCTCTGCCACCCGCTCCACATCCTCAACCGTAACTCTGGCGGTCATGCCCTGCGGCTCCTCATTTCTGTTCGCTTGAATCTTCGCGGCGCATGCCCCGAAGCTCAAGTATAGCCCGTACTGGAACGTACCTCAGTCCACCGTGAGCGTTACGGTGGCGGTGTGCGAGAGGCCTGCAGACGTCGCCTTCACGACGATGGAATAGGTTCCGGGCGGAGTGGCTCCGGGCTGCGGGGCAGGCGGAGCTGCATTTGTGCCTCCGCCGGCGCCGGAGCAACTGGTGAGGCTGCAGGCGAGCAGGAGCGCGGAGACACCGAGCAGAAGGCTGCGTCGCTTCCGCCATGCAAACGGCATCCACGCCAGAGCCAGGACCGCGGGCCAGCCGCTCCACGGGTGTCTGGGGGCAAGCTGCGCGATGCTGGCAGCCTGCCCGGTGGCAATCTGCACGGTAACGTTGCTGGTGGCGTTCGCGGCCACTGAGTCTGTGGCCGGGTTGAAGCTGCAGACGGCATTGGCCGGCAGGCTGCCGCACTGGAAGGTGAAGGTGGCGGCTGCGCCGCC
>JBBIVH010000051.1:0-2847 GCA_037439805.1 Acidobacteriaceae bacterium | reverse complement strand
GCCGCTGACCTGACCGTTCGCGGTGGGCGTAAAGAGGACCGCCGCTGTGCAGCTTGCGCCCGCGCCGAGACTGGAGCCGCAGGTGGTCTGCGCCAGGCTGAAGGGCGCTGCTGTGGCAACGGTCAGCCCGGTGGCGGCCTGCGCGCCGGTGTTGGTCACGGTGACGGTTTGCGGTGGGCTGGCCTGGCCCAGCGTGGCCTCGACGAAGGCGATCTGCGCGGGGTTCACGTTGATGCCCGCCGCGGCCTGGCCTGTCCCGTTCAGAGGCACGGTCGCCGGCTTTACGCCGAGCGTGGAGGAGGTGACGGTGAGGGTCGCGGTCGCTCCGCCGGCAGAGGCAGGAGTGAAGAGCAGTTGTACGGTGCAGCTTGCTCCGTTGGCAAGCGAAGCGCCGCAGGTGGTGGAGCCGGCCGAGAAACTTGACGCCGATGCTCCGGTGACCTGAAAGCCGACATTGGCCAGCGGCGCGCCACCGGTGTTGCTGACGGTAAGCGAGAGGGGCGAGGAAGCGACGCCTGTCTGCTGCGCAGGGAAGGTGAGACTGGCAGGAGTCACGGAGAAGACCGGCGGCAGAAGCCCGATGCCGGAGAGTGCGACGGTCTGGGAGCGAAGAAGATCGGTGACGGTCAGCGTGCCGGTCTGCGTGCCCGCGGCGGTGGGCGCGAAGGTGACGCTGAGAGAACAACTGGAGCCTGCAGCGAGTTGCGTGCCGCAGTTGCTGGCGACCGTGAATGGCCCGCTGGCGGAGGCTGCCACGGACGTGAGCGGCTCCCCGCCGCTGTTGGTCAACTGCACCGCCTGCGCCGCGGATGTGAGGCCAATGATGGTTCCGGGAAAGCTGAGCGATGCTGGCGTGAGCGTGTCGGAGGGCGGCGCCGCTCCGGTGCCGGTGAGGGCGACGGTCTGTGCGCCGGTGCTGGTGGTGAGGGTCAGGGTTCCCGAGGCCGGGCCGGTCTGCGTGGGCGCGAAGGTGACGGTGAGCTGGCACGCGCTGCTGGCGGCGATGGAGGAGCCGCAGGCGTTGCTGGCGAGGGTGAAGGGCGCGGTGACAGCGACACTGCTGACCGGGACGGCGCTCGTGCCTGTGTTCTGCACGGTGACCTGAAGCGGGAGCGATGTGGTTCCCGTCTCGACCGAGCCGAAGCTGACGGAGGAGGGCAAAAGCTGGAGGGTGCCCGCGGCTGTGCCGGAACCGCTGAGCGCGACGATGAGCTGCCCGCCGGCGATGTTTGCGGCGATGGTGAGCTGGCCGGCGCGGGCGCCAGTCTGCGTGGGCGTAAAGGTGACCTGGATCGTGCAACTGCCGCCGGCCTGGATGGACTGATTGAGACAGTTGTCGGTCTCGGCGAAGTCGCCGGTGGCGGAGATGGAGGTGGGCGCGAGCGCGATGCTGCCGGTGTTGGTGAGCGTAACGGCCTGTGCGGTGCTGGACGATCCAACTGCCTGGCTGGCGAAGGCGAGGGAGGTGGGGGTGATGGTCGCGGTGGTGAGCTGCGTACCTGCCGTCCACAGGGGAATCTGCCAGATGCCGCGGCCGTAGGTGGCGGCGGCCAGCACATTCATGGAGGCGGATGGCGGAGCCGCGCTCAGGGCCACCACCGGAGCCTGCGGCAGACCTGAGCCGAAGGGCGCCCAGCAGTTGGATGGAGTGGCCGCGCAGGTGGCAATCTGGCGCGTGGAGAAGACACCCGCATCGGTGGCGAGGTAGACGGTGCCGGCATCGAGAGGATCGACGACGACGCTGCTTGCGGGGGTCTCGGGCAGATTGGACGAGAGGGTCTGCCAGTGCGCGCCGCCGTCGGTGGAGCGATAGAGCACGCGCACGGCCTGCTGCGGATTGCCCATGCCTTCCACGGTGATGTAGACGGTGTTGCCGGTGGGGTCGTGGGGATCGATGAAGAGGCTGGAGATGTCAAAGCCGTAGAGGTTGAATCCCATGGTGTCGTTCGCGACGGGATTGAGCGTGAGGTCCTCCCAGACGGGCGGTGTGCTGCTGGCGGGATTGACGACCGCGCGAAAGACGTGGCCGGCCTTGTTGACGCCGCCGTCGAGCGAGCCGGCCATGCCCACGTAGACGACCTCGCCGCCGCCGGAGAGCGGCAGCGCCGCAATTGACCGCACGAGCGCGTCGCCGCTGCAATAGGGCTGCCCGGCAATGCCGTCGAGAAACGGGCTGATGGCATTGGAGCCGCTCCAGCCGCCCGTGGCGGGACCGCGCCAGATGCGGCAGGTGGCGACGAGCAGTTGCGATGGGTCGAGCGGGTCGACGAGGAACGGCGCGGGCGTGGTCATGGTCTGGCCGTCGCCGCTGACGTCTGCGTCGGAGACAACCGGCGTCGTGCCGAAGTCCGACGGCGTGCAGGGGCCGCTCTGGGAGCAGAGATGAATGGAGACACCTGCTTCGTTGTTGACGTACCAGTTGTTGACATTGGAGGGATCGACGGCGACGGGACCGCCCTCGCCGGAGAGAATCTGCGGCCAGTCCGCGGTTGCGGCGGTCGTGCTCTTGACGCCTGCGGTGCCGTTGACGCCGAGGCCCGCCATCATGGTGTAGGGCGACGTGGTGATGGCGGAAAGGCTTTCGACCTCGGCGAGCGAGCCAAGGCCCGCATTCAGATTCTGGAAGTGAGACGCGTCCGTCGCGTTGCAGACGGAGCCGGTTTCGGCCACATCGTCCATCGAGCGCCAAAGGCCGCTGTCATTGCCGATCAAGAGCTCAAGCGGGTTGGCGGCGTTCCATGCAAGGGCGTGCTGATAGGCGCCGACCTGCGCGCTCATGCAACTCGCGGCATTGGTGGTGTTGCGCCAGGAGCAGCCCATGGCGAGACTGCACTTCCACAGATCGTT
>JBBIVH010000050.1:14546-15766 GCA_037439805.1 Acidobacteriaceae bacterium | reverse complement strand
ATCGCAGCACCATTGACGAGCTCACCCGCTGGATCATGGAAGCCGATAAGGTCATCGTCTTCTGAATTGCGTCTCCCATCTTCCCCATCCCCGCCGCGCGGTGTAACAATCGCTCCGTCCTTTTCATCCCCGGAGACTCCGCCGCATGTCCCTGCGTCCCGCTCTCGTCGCGCTCTGCTCCGCACTCCTCGTCGCCCCGCTCGCCCGCGCGCAATCCCCATCTCAATCCCCATCCCAATCGACGGACTGGCCCGTCTACAACGGCGGCTCCGACGGCGCCCACTACTCCGCGCTCAGCCAAATCAATCGTGGTAATGTCGCCAAGCTCACCCAGGCTTGGCGCTATGACACCGGCGACACCGGCAACATGGAGACCAACCCGCTCATCATCGACGGCACCCTCTACGCCTATTCGCCCAAACAGAAAGTCATCGCCCTCGACGCCGCCACCGGCCAGCTCAAGTGGCAATTCGACTCCGGCATCGCCGGCACGCAGCCCGTCCGCGGCCTAGCCTGGTGGCCCGGCAGCCCGAGCGATGGCAGCCGTCCGCGTCTCCTCGCCGGCATCATGAACTACCTCTACTGCCTCGACGCCGCCACTGGCCAGCCCATCCCCACCTTCGGCGAGCAGGGCCGTATCGACCTCCGCAAAGACCTCCGCGGAGACTTCCAGGTCCAATCCACCGTGCTCACATCGCCCGGCATCATCTACAAAGACCTCATCATCGTCGGTGGCCGCGATCCAGAAACCCATCCCGCCCCGCCCGGCGACATCCGCGCCTACAACGTCCGCACCGGCCAGCTCGTCTGGCGCTTCCGCACCATCCCGCGCCCCGGCGAATTCGGCTCCAGCACCTGGCCGCCCAACGCCTGGCAAACCGCTGGCGCCGCCAACAACTGGGCCGGCATGGCCCTCGACGCCGAACACGGCATCGTCTACGCACCAACCGGCTCCGCCGTCATGGATTTCTACGGCGGCGATCGCGTCGGCGACGATCTCTTCGCCGACACGCTCCTCGCCCTCGACGCCAACACCGGCAAGCGCCTCTGGCACTTCCAGGGCGTCCACCACGACATCTGGGATCGCGATTTCCCCTCGCCGCCCGCGCTCTTCACCCTCCAGCGCAACGGCCAATCCATCCCCGCCCTCGCGCAAACCACCAAGCAGGGCTACCTCTACCTCTTCAACCGCCTCACCGGCCAGCCGCTCTTTCCCATCC